>CAJQKV010000021.1 GCA_905479015.1 uncultured Cyclobacteriaceae bacterium | reverse complement strand
AATATGAAAATCTTACCCATAGTTTTAATCTTAATCTTAAATGGTACACTGATCCAATGCGGTTCAGCACCGGCAAATACCACCACCAACGAAAAAATCATTGCTCAAGTTATACAAAAATCAATCGTAGTTTATGGCAGTCTTCAATGCCCACATTGCGTTAATTTTAAGGCAAAATTAGACTCTATTGGATTGGAGTATACTTTTTATGATGTTGATGTAAGTGATCAATATGCCCTTGAAATGGTAGCAAGAGTAAAAGCCTCTGGCCATACTGAGGGAATCAGTATCCCTGTCGTGGTTGTGAATGATCAACAATTATTTATTGCACCCCACATCAGTAAAGTACTGGCTGCTTTGGATTGATTTTTTTTTGAAGTCTATACCTTAAAGCAAAACCAAAAATAAAAGATCGCTTCACTGCGGGAATGAAAGAAATCCCTGCGTTAGGAACGATCAGAGCTTTAAGTTCATAATCTAGCTGCTCGAATTGTAAAGAACGTTTATAGATCAAAGCAAAGGCCATAAACTGTAAATCCATATAATCATCTTGAGAGACATTTCCATCTTCATAGACTTCTATAAGCGTACCAGAAAAGCCTTTGCCAGTATTTAAAATAGACCAACCTAATCCTAGCTGATTATGTACATTGAGTCTGTTAAATATGGCCCAATGGTGATCATGATAAAATGTCTTGATTTTTTGGTCAAAAGAAATTTCTCTTAAATATCCATATCGAAAGGTGGGCGCATAGGTGAGGCTAAAAAATTTCGAGATCTCAATCGCAATTTCGGGGCTCAAACCTATCATTGAATAGGTCTGATTCATGTGTATTTCAGAGTGATAATAATCGACCACACGATCGTCCTTGGCGTGAAATAATAAAAATTGTCCTGCGATCCCTATCCGAAAATTAATATTGATCTGCTGATCAATATTAATTTTCACAGATGTCTTTTGCTGACTGTACAGTAGCTGCGGACTACAAAAAACAACAAGGATGAACAGGATTTTAATCCACCCGAATCGGTATCCCATTGAAGATCTTCTCATGCCCTTTTAACCCTAATTTCTGCAAATAAATTTCACGAAATACATTAAAACTGAATAAATTCGCGCTTTACGCTCCAATAAGACATAATATAAACCTAAATCAATTTACAGATACATCATCTAAATTGATAAACTCAATGTTTTGGTCCTCATTTAGAGTCACCCCAATGACGGCCTCTTTATTTAAATTTCCTTGTAGGATTTCTTTCGACAATGGATTTAATAAGGCATTTTGTAATATTCGTTTCAATGGACGCGCACCCATTTGGGGATCAAAGCCTATTTCAGCCAAGTGCAGCAATACTTTTTCATCGGCCTCAATCTTAATTCCGTTCTCTTCCAGTCTCTTTTGGATCAATTTAAACTGAATACCTACAATTTGTCTCAGATTTTCTTTGGTCAAGGGCCTAAACATGATGGTTTCATCTACTCGATTGAGAAATTCGGGGCGAAAAGATACTTTAGCTAAATCTAATACCTGTCGCTTCGTATCCGCTATAATTTCTTCAAAATTCCATACTTCTAATCGCTCGAAGTTTTCTTGAATTAAATGAGCCCCTAGGTTGGTCGTCATGATAATGATGGTATTTTTGAAATTAACAGTTCGCCCTTTATTGTCTGTCAAAATACCCTCATCTAATACCTGCAATAATACGTTGAATACATCTGGATGGGCTTTTTCAATTTCATCCAAAAGGATGACGCTGTAGGGCTTTCTTCTTACCGCTTCAGTAAGTTGTCCCCCTTCATCATAACCTACATAACCCGGAGGTGCCCCGACCAGTCTACTGACGGCATGACTTTCTTGATATTCAGACAGGTCAATTCTAACCATACAACTGTCATCATTGAATAAATAATCTGCCAATGCTTTGGCAAGCTCTGTCTTACCTACACCCGTAGTCCCTAAAAATATAAAAGATCCAATAGGGCGTTTAGGATCTTGCAGGCCCGCTCTGCTCCTTCTTACCGCATCCGCAACGGCAGCAATGGCTTCGGATTGACCCGCTATTTTTTTACCTATTTCCTCTTCAAGATGCAATAATTTAACTCTTTCACTTTGAAGCATCTTTGCCAATGGAATACCAGTCCATTTGGCTACTACTTCTGAAATATCTGCTCCATCTACTTCTTCTTTTAACAAATAATCCCCTTTTTGCATCTCCAAAAGCTGAGTTTGATAACCCTTCAAATTTTTTTCAGCCTCAATGATCTTACCGTATCGAATCTCAGCCACACGACCTAATTCACCTCTACGCTCCATTTGATCTGCTTGAATTTTAAGGTTTTCAATCGCCTCTTTTTGCTTTCTTATACCATGAATGATCCCTTTTTCATTTTCCCATTTGGCCTTCAACTCGTTACGAGTCCCTTCCAAATCTGCAATGGCACGACTCAAGTCCAATGCTTTGGCTTGGTCGTTTTCTCTTCTAATGGCTTCTCTCTCAATTTCAAGCTGCCTAATTCTTCTGTTCTGCTCATCTAATTCCTCAGGAAGGGAATCGATTTCTATTCTCAGTTTAGAAGCAGCCTCATCGATTAAATCAATGGCTTTGTCAGGTAAAAATCGATCAGTTATGTACCTGCTGGATAGCTCAACCGCTAAAATAATGGCCTCATCTTTGATTTGCACCCCATGGTGCAATTCGTATTTGTCCTTAATCCCTCGGAGTATGGATATGGCATCTTGAAGGTTGGGTTCAGCCACTTGAACCGATTGAAATCTTCTTTCCAAAGCTTTGTCTCGCTCGATGTATTTTTGATATTCATTCAAGGTGGTGGCCCCTATTGTATGTAATGAACCCCGCGCAAGCGCTGGTTTCAATAAATTGGCCGCATCCATGGCGCCGTCATTTCCTCCCCCTGCCCCGATAAGTACATGAATTTCATCAATAAATAGGATGATCTCACCGTCGCTATCGGTTACTTCTTTAATCACTGCTTTGAGTCGCTCTTCAAATTCTCCTTTAAATTTTGCTCCAGCAATCAATAAGCCCATATCAAGGGATACAATAACTTTAGACTTAAGATTCTCAGGTACATCTCCTGAGACAATTCTTTGTGCCAACCCCTCCACAATGGCCGTTTTACCAACCCCCGGTTCACCTAAAAGAATGGGATTGTTTTTGGTTCTTCTGGCCAAGATTTGCAGTAACCTTCTGATTTCTTCATCCCGTCCAATCACTGGATCGATTTTACCTTTTAAGGCTAACGCATTGAGGTTAATAGAATACCGATCCAATACGCGGTATTTAGATTCCGCATGCACATCCTGGACCTTTTGCCCCCCTCTGAGCTCAACAATAGCTGCTAAAATGCTTTTTTGGGCAAAGCCTGAATCCTTGAGCAATTGAGCCGTCTGGTCTTTCCCTTTAAGTATCCCGAGTATAATGTGCTCTATGGCTACATATTCATCCTCTAAATTCTTTAAAAAGCCTTCTGCATTCTGTAATGCTTGTGCCGCTTGATTTGATAAATAAGCTTGACCTCCACTCACCAAAGGATATTTATGGACAATTTCGTCTAGTTTTAATTCAATTATAGATCGATTGACTCCTATTTTTTTAAATAAAAATGAAATCAAATTTTCATCAGACTCTAAAATAGCCTGTAATAAATGACCGGTCTCAATCACTTGCTGACCTCGGGTCGTAGCGATCTCCGTAGCTTTGTTTAAAGCTTCCTGAGATTTTATGGTATAATTGTTAAAATTCATATTGAGCAAGTTCTAAGCACTTCTTCTATTGAATTCACAAATTCGATACCATTTGATATTTTGGGTCAATTTGACTGATGTCTCCGTCAATAAAATGGGAAAAAGGACAAAATGTCCTAATTTGGTTAGTCACTTGAGAAATTGATTGAATTAGCCGTTAGCCCATTTTATATGTTTGTTTTACTAATAATTAAGAAAAGATAAATAATTTGTGTTTTAATCATTACCCTCGTTTTATCTCGTTAAATTAAGATACCTTGAAAAAAACCAATAAAAAACGGAGAACTTTTCTCAAAAAATCTATTCAATCCGTAGCGGCAGCCAGTACTTTCGGTCTGGTCAGTTGTCAAACGGACGCTGCTCAAAATATTCAAAAGGGCCCCTACATCAACTTCAACAATACCTATAGATGGAAGATGACCACTACTTGGTCTCCTAATTTTCCTATATTAGGTGAGGGATGTAATGAACTTGCACAATGGGTTAAAAAAATGTCTGGAGGACGATTGGAAATTACCGTCTATGGTGGTGGTGAATTGATTCCAGCGCTCGAAGGCTTCGATGCGGTAAGCAATGGGGCAGTAGAAATGAATCATGGATCCGCCTATTATTGGGCGGGTAAGCTTCCTGCAGGTCAATTCCTCTCAACTATCCCTTTTGGTGTAAATGCCCAGCTCATGGATACCTGGATTCTTTGCAATGGAGGTCAAAAATTATGGGAAGAGCTTTATGCACCTTTCGATTTACTCCCCATCAGTGCAGGAAATACAGGTTGCCAAATGGGTGGGTGGTTCAATAGAGAAATCAACAGTATCGATGATTTAAAAGGCCTTAAAATGCGCATGCCTGGCTTGGGGGGGAAGGTATTGGCGAAAGCTGGAGGTACGCCTATGCTCATGGCTGGTGGAGAAATATATACCAATTTGGAAAGAGGCGTAATCGATGCTACTGAATGGATTGGTCCGTATCATGATTACCTGATGGGATTCCATAATGTGGCTAAATATTATTATTACCCAGGTTGGCATGAATTAGGTACCGTATTGGAAATGCTGGTCAATAAGTCAAAATTTGAAGCCCTTCCTACAGATTTACAAGAAATCATTCGAACAGCATGTCTTCGTTTGAATCGAATCGTTCCCATTAAATTTGATACGATGAACGCCACCTATTTACCAAAGATTCAAACAGAACCCACGGTGAGTATGAGACCTTATCCTGATGCTGTGATGGACAATCTTAGAGAAAAAACTGTTGAAACCATTACCGAATTAACGGAACAAGATCCACAAAGTAAAAAAATCTACTCGGCCTTTTTGGAATTTCAAAAAAAAATTATCCCTTGGACCCAAATCACAGAAAAACCTTTTTATTCAAAAATGATATGAGAAGTAAAAATTTCTTTAAGCTACGGAATGTTTTTTTATTCCTCTTATGCGGTTTTTTCCATTCATCCGTCAAGGGTCAAGACAGTCTTAGAATTACATCGGCCTTCATCGGTTTAGACTTTGATTCGGCAGAACTTTCACAAATGAAACCTGCGGTAGCCGCACATCTTTTACAATTTAATGCCTTACGAAGACAGAATATTTCAAATAATATACCCTTAGGCTTAATTTGGATCCCACCGGTAAATCATTCTCGAATCCCAGTCAAACAATCTATCATAGATTGGCGTCTTCCCACGTCTGTCTCTCTTCCAAAAGATAAAAATGAATTGGCTTTTTATCCCGTAAACAAATTAGCTTACCTGATTAAAAATAGGCAAATCACTTCTGTAGAATTAACCCAATTATTTCTCAATCGACTAAAAAAATATGGCGACACCTTACAATGTGTCATCACCATAACGGATTCATTGGCCCTCAGCCAAGCCCAGCGAGCAGATCTTGAAATCAGTCAAGGCATTTATCGAGGACCCCTACACGGCATCCCCTATGGTGCTAAGGATTTATTAAATGTGGCTGGATATAAGACGACTTGGGGTGCTACTCCTTTTAAGTCACAAATTTTTTCTGAAAATGCTGAAATAATTAACCGATTAGAAGCTGCAGGCGCAGTATTGGTTGCCAAATTAACCTTGGGTGCCCTGGCCTGGGGTGACGTGTGGTATGGTGGTAAAACCAGAAATCCTTGGAACCTTGAGCAAGGTAGCAGTGGGTCTTCAGCAGGATCAACATCCGCAACAGTAGCCGGATTGGTCCCTTTTGCGATCGGAAGCGAAACTCGAGGTTCTATTGTTTCTCCATCTACTCGATGTGGTGCTACGGGACTGCGTCCCACTTTTGGCCGCGTCAGCAAAGATGGAGCCATGGCACTCAGTTGGACGATGGATAAATTAGGACCCATTTGCAGAAATGCCTTAGACTGTGCATTGGTATTCGAAGCCATCAGAGGAACAGACTTCAAAGACCTCTCGGTAAAAGACGCTCCCTTTAACTATCATTATGATTCAACGATAAAAAATCTTCGTATTGGGGTGCTTACTCATGATCAAAATCCTGATTTTTATTCAGAAAATGATCAAAATACTTTGTCATTATTGAAATCTCAAGGATACGATCTAGTCGAAAAAAAATTACCGGAAAATATACCCACAGAGGCCTTAGGTTTTATCCTGCAAGCAGAAGCGGCGGCTGCCTTTGACTTTCTTACCCAATCAAATCAAGATAGCCTGATGGTCAGACAAATAGATAATGCGTGGCCCAATGTGTTTAGAGCGGCTCAATTGATTCCAGCCGTAGCTTATATTCAGGCCAATAGATTGAGATATGAACTTACCTTGCAATTCAACGAATTAATGTCTGATATCGATGTATTAGTGGCCCCCTCATTCAGTCAGCAATTATTAATGACCAATCTCACGGGTCATCCATGTGTGGTGATTCCCAATGGCTCCTATGCCGATGAAAATCCAGGATCCATCACACTCTTGGGAAATCATTTCGATGAGGCAAGTATTTTGTCCTTGGCGCGCTTTCTACAAGAAATTACCCCTTATGATAAAGAACATCCCGATTTGTTCAGGCCCTAGTCATTTTCTCCTTAAAGCATCTGATCTTTCTTAAAAGTATCCCTTACTTACCTATTAATATTACATTAATGTAATATTAATAGGTAAGTAATATTTATTTGACTTTACTGATTCTTTTTAATAAAAAAACTGAAAATTAGGCTCTAAATATTTCAAACTATTTAAATTAGCATTTACTAAAAATATTAGTAAATGTTTATCAACAACCACAGCTATTTTAGTCTTCGATACGGAACCGTCGCTCCTGAATCTATCCTCAAGATGGCTCAAAAAAAGGGTATTAAAACATTGGCACTTACCGATATTAATAATACCTCTGCTTCTCTAGATTTCGTCCGTATGGCCCCTAAATACAATATAAAGCCCGTATTAGGTGTAGATTTTAGAAATAACAGCATACAACAATTCGTCCTGTTAGCTCAAAACAATAATGGATTTCAACAGATCAATACGTACCTGTCCAGCTTTACGGACGTATCCGATATCCCTGAGCAGGCAAAGACCTTAGAAGATACGGTTGTGATTTACCCCTACACTAAATGCCGCCATTTTATATTAAAAAAAAATGAATTCTTGGGCGTGAATACAGAGCACATCCCTGAACTTGAATACAGCAGAGTATCCCTCAATATCGATAAAATCCTTATTCTTCATACCTCTTCTTTTAGAGATAAAAAAGACTTCAATACACATCGGTTACTCCGAGCCATCGATCAAAATACCTTACTAAGTAAACTCTCTTTAAATACACAAGGTCAAGCCAATGACTTATATATCGATGAAAAGCTACTTCAATACCAATTTGCCGCATGGCCCAAACTCATTGAAAACACGTATCAGCTACTCGATCAATGCACGATCTCCTTTGATTTCGAACACATACATTCCCAAAATCAAGAAACTTTTTCGGGTGACGGAAAAAAAGATTTTGAATTACTCAAAACACTATGTGAACAGGGGCTCCCTTATCGATATCCCAATCCCAATGAAATCATTCTCAATCGAATAAAGAAGGAATTAAATATCATTCATCAAAAAAACTTTGTCTCCTATTTTCTCATAAATTGGGAAATCATCAACTACGCAAGAAGCAAAGGCTATTTTTATGTCGGAAGAGGCAGTGGCGCCAATAGTATCGTTGCTTATCTACTCAGAATTACAGATGTTGATCCGGTAGAACTTGATCTGTATTTTGAACGATTCATTAATTTTTATCGAAAAACTCCTCCAGACTTTGACCTTGACTTTTCTTGGCGTGATCGAAATGATGTCATCGATTTTATTTTTAAACGATTCACCCATACGGCACTCATTGCCGTCTACAATACTTTTCAATACCGTGCATCTGTACGTGAACTCGGTAAAGTATTTGGCCTTCCCAAACATGAAATAGATCTCCTTTCAAAAGGGACCTCAACACAAGAACCCGCTTTCGATAAACTCTCGAAATTGGTCATTACTTACGCCAAAAGAATTGAAGGATTTCCCAATTATCTGGGCATTCATGCGGGAGGTATTGTAATTTCTGAAAGACCGATTAACTATTATACGGCTACGTTGATGCCGCCAAAAGGCTACGCTACCACTCATTTTGATATGGTCACAGCGGAAGACATTGGACTCTATAAGTTTGATATTCTAAGTCAAAGAGGATTAGGAAAAATCAAAGATGCCGTAAGTATTATCGCACAAAACCATCCTAACATATCCCCTGTAGACATTCATGACATCAAGCGTTTTAAAACCGATGGGAAAATAAAAAAACTACTCCGACTCGGCAAGGTCATAGGTTGCTTTTATGTAGAATCTCCTGCCATGCGCATGCTCCTCAAAAAACTACAAGTTGACAGCTATTTGGGATTGGTCGCAGCCAGCTCTATCATCAGGCCAGGCGTAGCCCGATCAGGTATGATGCAAGAATATATTTTAAGATGCCGCTTCCCCGATCGTATCAAAGAAGCGCAACCCATCATGTTAAAAATTATGCCAGAAACTTTTGGCATCATGGTCTATCAAGAAGATGTCATTAAAGTGGCTCATTATTATGGAAAACTAGATCTTGGAGAGGCCGATGTCCTACGTAGGGGAATGTCAGGAAAATACAGAGGGCGATCAGAATTTACAGCGGTCAAAGATAAATTTTTTACAAACTGTGCAAAGGAAAAATATCCTATCGAAGAAGTGAATGAAGTTTGGAGGCAAATTGAAAGTTTTGCAGGTTACGCCTTTGCAAAAGGGCATTCGGCCTCCTATGCAGTAGAAAGCTATCAGAGCTTATTTCTCAAAGCCTACTATCCCTTAGAATATTTAGTGGCCACCCTCAATAATTTTGGGGGATTTTATCAAACCGAACTCTATGTGCATGAAGCACGTATGCATGGTGCTATTGTTTCTCCTCCCTGTGTGAATGCTGGCGAATTAGCTACCTCTATTTCAGGTAAACACATCCTTCTTGGCTTTATTTTGGTTAAGTCTATCGAAACAAGTACCGTAAAAAAAATCTGTGCGCATCGAGAAAAGGAAGGCATCTTTAAAGACTTAGATGATTTTATCGAACGTGTGCCTCTCTCTATGGAACAACTCTCTCTTCTCATTAAAATTGAAGCTTTTCGATTTACGAAAAAGAATCCCTACGAATTGCTTTGGGAAAGCCATATGAAGATCAATAAAATAAATATGGAAGTACGAACTTTCAATTTGTTCAAAGTAGCACGAACGACCTACAAAATGCCCACGTTCAAGCAAACCCCCTTAGCTCACGCATTCAATGAAATGGAATATTTTGGATTCCCTCTTTGTGATCCTTTTGAATTACTGGTCACAAAAGTTCCGCCTTCATTATCTGCAAAGGATTTAACGCATTACCTCCATCAAGAGGTCGTTGTATACGGGTATTTAGTTACCTACAAGAAAACAAGAACAAGCACTGGAGCCCTCATGCAGTTTGGAAATTTTTTAGATCATACCGGTCATTTCATCGATACCGTTCATTTCCCTCAAATCACTATTCAATATCCTTTTAGAGGCAGAGGTATTTACCTACTGAAAGGGGTGGTTATGGAAGAATTCGATTGTATCCATATCAACATAAATCAAATGGATTTTTTGCCTATTGTAGAAGATCCTAGATATACTGATTTAAAAAAAGGAGAAATAACCACATAATATGATACAAGAAACAGCCCCTCGAAACATTATGCACATTGATTTGGATACTTTTTTTGTCTCTTGTGAGCGCTTAATCAATAGCCGACTTATAGGTAAACCCATCTTAATTGGAGGTATTTCTGATCGAGGTGTCGTCGCTTCTTGTAGTTATGAGGCTCGCCATTTTGGGATCCACTCGGCCATGCCTATGAAAATGGCTAAAAGACTCTGTCCTGAGGCCATCGTATTAAGAGGAAATTCAGAAACTTATTCCAAACATTCCCAAAACGTCACAGATATCATCCGAGAGGCGGTACCTCTTTACGAGAAAAGTTCGATTGACGAGTTCTATATTGATCTAACAGGGGTAGATAAATTTTATAGTTGCCAAAATTTTTCTTCTGAATTACGCCAAAAGATTATTAAAGAAACGGGTCTTCCTATCTCTTTTGGATTGTCTTCCAACAAAACGGTCTCCAAAATAGCTACCAGCGAAGCAAAGCCTAATAACCAACTCAGTATTTTCAAAGGACATGAAAAACTCTTTTTAGCCCCCTTGTCTATTAGGAAAATTCCTATGGTGGGAGAAAAAACCTATCGTATATTATGTGACTTAGGTATTCGAAAAATTCAAACCCTTCAAGAAATGCCAGTCCATATGATCAGCAAAGTACTTGGTAAAAATGGCGCTGGACTTTGGAAAAAAGCAAATGGTATAGATCTTAGCCCGGTCATCTCTTATCAAGAGCGCAAATCCATATCTACAGAACGTACCTTCAATGTAGATACCATAGACATAGGTAAACTAAAGTCCCTACTGACGGCCATGGCAGAAAATCTTATTTTTCAATTGCGCAGGGGTAATAAACTGACAGCTTGTATCACCATAAAACTTCGATATTCAGACTTTCAAACCTATACAATACAAAAAAGAATTCCCTACAGCGCTTCAGATCAAGTCATTTTACCTATGGTAATGGCATTGTACGAAAAACTCTATCAAAAAAGGCTTCTGGTGCGATTGATAGGCGTCAAGTTCAGTCATCTGGTAGGTGGAGGTCATCAAATTCATCTATTTGAAGATTCTGAAAATATGTTCAATCTATATCAAGCCATGGATAAGATTCGAGATAAATACGGAGACCGCCTAGTTATGCGTGCTTCTGGCTTTGGCGCTAGAACCATTAGTAGGTGGAATCCATTCACGGGAGGCCCTCCTCCACTGCTTGCCAATCGTCGTGCCTAACGATAAAAGGGAAGTCTTGCTAAACTACCAAAGGTTTTTATGAGGTTCTTTGAAGGACTTGACTCAAATATGTAATTTTATACCTGAAATGAGTTTTGTTAAAATTGTTTGCTTTTTATTCCTCCTGATCTCTCATCTGATGGTCAATGCTCAGGACCTCAAGCGTGTATTCAGAGCGATTGAAAAAGAGGATGTCGCAAAAGCTAAGGAACTCCTAGAAAGTCAAATTTCTAAAGATTCCATCAACCCAGGGAGTAGGTGGATGTATGCCCGACTCTTGTCTTGCGATAGTCTTTCTGAATACTATGACCTAGATCAAGCCCGCATTTATGCCCAACAGGCGGCTGTTGATTTTCAACGGGCCAATGAAAAAATAAAATTAGCTTTTATCATGGCTCCATTTAGCCTCCTTGACATCGAAAAAACCAATACTGACATCGAAAATCAAACCTATGAAAAAGTCTTATCCCGATATACGTTGGATGCCTTTCATTCTTTTCTTTCTTTATATCCCAAAAGCGCTTATAACGAAGGCATCTTCTATAACATCGATAGCTTAGCTTTTGATTCGGTAACACAGATTCATAACTGGGAATCCTATGAAAACTATGTAAAGGTATATTCCACATCAAGATTTTCAGAACGTGCACAAGCCCATTACGAACGGCTCCTTTATGAAGAAAAAACAGCAAATGATGACCTTAATGAATTTAAAAAATTTATCAATGAGTACCCAGAATCTCGATATGTAACCCCAGCTATTGATGTTATTTTCGAGCGAACCTTAGACCTTAATACATCCCATTGTTTTTTAGATCATCTACAAAACTATCCTCAAAGCCCATATAACGAGGAGTTGTTATCGATTTTATACCATATGGATCCAGACGTATTTTTTGAGCTTTCTGCATTCTCCGAATTTGAAGAAAAAATAGACTCGCTACAGGTCATTTCTCAATTAAATGCGCAACCACTGTTGGCTTTCTTAGAGCAAGGAAAGATTGGCTTCATGAATTTAGAAGGAACCCCTATCTTAAAACCTAAGTATCACTCCCTTTTAAAGCAGGAGCTCCTTTGCCAAACATTACAAGGCGACATCATAGGGGTGAGTAGTGCCTCCGGAATCAAGCAACTGATCAACAGAGCGGGTACTTCCATCTATTCGGGCCCCATGATCACTTACGCTGATCTGGGCTTTGGATTTTTAAAAATCAAAGAATCCACACAAATCAAAATCATCCATAAGTCAGGGAAATTGCTGTTCGATGAACTCATAGATGCCGAAATTGTGGCTGGGCGATGGCTCAAAATCAGAAGAGAGGAGGGCTGGGCATTGGCCACCTATACGGGTAAAATACTCACCCCCTTCACTTATGATGAGATCAATACGGTAGGCGAATTTTGGAAATTTCGCGTGGGTAAACAAATGGCCTTTCACAACTTATCTTTTGTTCAAAAAGGAATTGAACAGCAACGCCTGACCCCCACCTTTTTAGCGGATGACTACGAGTTAATCAATGATTCCGTGATGCTACTTTATCATAAAACCAAACAAGCCTTGCTTGAAGGTAATATGAACTTCCTCATACCTTGGGAAGCAGACCGTGATATTTATATTGGTGATACCTATCATTACACGCAAGGAATATCAGATTATAAGATATATCATAAGCAAATCATTAAAGATTTGGGTACAAATGTTTTTGAAGATCTCATTGCCCACCCACCATGGTTGGGCCTCAAAAAAGATCATTGGAACTTAATCGGTCCAAAGGGTACCTTCATCAAGGTGGATTCCATTCAATCCCTCCATGACCTGGCATTGGTCATTCGTAACACTGATTCTTCCTATGTGCTCTTCCCCAATGAGCAATCACTTCTTATTAATAAAGAAGTTACCGTAAACAGTCTGCTGTCTCGCGATCGTCAAGGAAAAGTACGGGCCCGTTATTTACTCAAAACCCATAAAGATGCACAGGAAATCTACAACAAAGAAGGCGAGTTAATGTTCAAGGGTAATTTTGATCACATAAATCCGCTAACAGATTCCCTCTTTAAAATCACCCTCAACGACCAACAAGGAGTCTTAGATCCAAAAGGAAATGTGATCATTCCCATTGGCTATGATTTTATTGAGCAAAAAAATCACCTCGCACAATTACTAAAAAATGGAAAAATAACAGGATTTGATTTAAATCATAACATTGAACTCTCTGATCAATACGAAGGTGTATCTGAGCGATTGGGTCCTTATTATTTAACGAAAAAAGGATCATTTAAAGGGTTAATAAATCGTGAGGGTGCTGTGATCATTGACTTTAAATATCAAAATATCATAGGCCTCAATGATTCCTTGTTTTGGGTGCAAACGGATAGCAGCTGGTCCCTTATTACTGATCATCAAAAAAAAATCCTAAAAGGAGTGAGCACCTACACACAAATTACTGAAAATGTATTTCGTTATTTAAAAAATAATAAATATGGACTCATTTATGGGGACCAATCCATTCATTATCCTGCTGAGTACGATGCCATCCGATCTATTTCACATCAGAAAACCCCCCTCTTTCAATTCGAAATATTTATTGCAGCCGCTCCTTTCCACATCGTAATTACCAAGGATTTTAGTGGTAATCCCATACACTCTCAAGCATATAGACCCCATGAATATGAGCAAATAGTTTGTGACTTCTAAAAAATTAGCCCTTTGCAATCAACTCGCCTGAGCTATCAAAGCTTTGTGAATACTCAGGACCTGGGGAAGTAATAAGTTTCTTTCATCATTCTTTATAATGAAATGTGCCAATAAACTAGTTTCTGCAGCTGGCAACTGGCGCGAAATGATCGCTTCAACATCTTTCTTATCTCGATGTAAATCACGGGCCAAAACTCTTTTAATTCTCAGTGCACTTGGTGACAAAACCAAAATAACTTGGTCTAATTCAGTATGTGAAGAGGTTTCAAAAATTAAGGCTGATTCTTTTAACAAAACTGGGCTGGAATCATGCAATGCTACCCATCTGGTAAAGTCGGCACCTACTTCTGGATGAACCATCGCATTTAATCGAGTCAAAATCTTTTCGTTATTAAAAGATTTACGTGCAATGAAGGACCTATTCAATCCTTGCTCAGTAAAACTTTCTGAGCCCAATAATTCAATCAGTTGAGACTTAATATTTGGATCATGAGCCATCAGCCATTTGGCTCGCGTATCTGCATCATACACTGGTAGCCCCAGTTTGTTAAAAATACTACTTATCAGGCTCTTACCACTTCCGATCCCCCCAGTAATACCTATCAATAACGGACTATTCTTCATTTTCGTGCCGAAATCTCACTTTTTGAGGGTCCATACTCACCGTTCGCAAGGTATCAGGATACTTGATCAGTACAGGTACACCCAAAGAATCTGTTTTTAAAAAATCATAATCTAGGACTACATAGAAATCCTCTGACGAAAATTCCTCTTTAAAAGACTCCTTAACCCTATAGTTCACATTCACTATAGAATCTAGCAGCGTAGTCACTCGATTGGAAGGGAAGTTCTGCAAGATAATTGGAACCCCTATCTTAACATTTTTAAACTTGTCCACCTCAAAACTCACATTGACCTCACTAGGATCAGATTGAATGAGGTCTTCAAATACTATAGGAACTTCTACCCTACCATCAAAATCCTCATCGATATTATTTTCGTTTAGGGTAATGTAGAAATCTGTTTCAAAAGAGTTAATAATAGATTCGGGTCCGATCAACACAACATGGTCAGGTTGAATGGTTATGTTAGAAATAAGCTGATGATCTTCTTCAAGGGGCAAGCTCAAGCTATCTACCTTTAATCTCATCCGCTTCGTTATCTTTCGTTCAATGCTAAGGAACAAAGTATCTGTAACAATATAGTTTATAGTAAGCCCTTTTAACTGATCTTCAACAATTGGGCTCAAAAATGATTGGGTTAGAAAATTGACTTCGGAAGGATTATCCAGTTCTACTTTGATAGGGTCAATACTAAATATCAACGTCCTTCTGAATAAATTCCAGCCGCCACTACTTACATCTATTTTAATGGTAGTTGGCAGCGGATTCATGACTACAGTGCTGTCTATATTAAAAACAAATTCAATCGGATAACTGATCAGCGCACTATGTGACTTATTCAGTGCCCTAAAAAGCCAAAAGGTAGCAGCCCCCATGATGGAGAACAATACTACCTTCCAGTTATTTGTGAACTTATCGAAATTGAATTTGATCATCAAATCATACCTAAGCTATTTCTTGGATACGTATTGAGCACTGGTATCTAATGAGATGGATGATTTCTCAACCACCAACTTATTCCCCCGATCTACATCAAGGGTAATCGTAGCCTCATCAACCGAAAATACTTTTCCATGTATGCCCCCCAATGTCACTACCATATCTCCTTTTTTCACCGCTTCAATAAATTTTTTGGTGTCCTTTTGCTTTTTTTGCTGTGGACGAATAAAAAAGAAGTAGAAGATAGCGACCATGCCTCCCAGCATGATGAATTGAGAATAGTTATTTCCTGATGCCTGTAAAAATATGATTTCCAACATAACGCCTTATGATGGATTCGCCTTGTTCACATTTGCTTTAATTTTCAAGCGGGTCACCTTAGGATAAGTGTTGGCTGTAACGGTTACCGTCTTGTTCTGAATACCTGGCTTACTTCGACTGTTAAACTGCACCTTAATCTCTGCTTGTTCTCCTGGAGCAATAGGTGCTTTAGGCCATACAGGCACAGTACATCCGCAAGAAGCAGTGGCACTGCTGATGATTAAAGGAGCGTCGCCTTCATTGACGAATGAAAAAACGTGATCTACTACGTCTCCTTCTGTAATGGTACCAAAGTCAAAACTTTCTTCTGAAAATTTGAACGTCGGAAGTGGGCCATCTGGCATTACATCCGGCTCTTTAGCTGAAGTCGGTGCCGCTGGAGTAGTTCTTACTCCATTTTTAGTCTCTAATTGGGCCATCTTACCTTCTAATTTAGCTAGGCGTGATTCCAATTCTTTGTTCGAACAACTGAAGCCTATCACTGCTAGGCTCAATATCAATGTAATTTTAGTTATCTGTTTCATTTTTTATTGAAATTTTATTCAAATTTATAAAAATAGTGGCTTAAAATCGCCCTTTTGTGATTTAATCAATCTGATTTTTTTATCTGATTAATTAAACCATTCACATCATCAAGCAGCTCTTCGGCCTTTTGTTTGGTATTATCGATGATTTTTTCTCCTTCTGACTTGGCCTTATTGTCCTTTAAATCTTTGCCCTCTACAAGCTCTACCATCAACTCCTCCACTCTTTTTTTATACTTATCTAGCAAGAATGATAGCCGATCGCGTGTGTGTGCTCCTTTCTCAGGAGCGAACAAAAGCCCCAAAATGCCTCCTGCAAAAATACCGAATAGAAAGGCAAAAAATGAATTCCCTGAATTTTTACTCATGATTTTTTTATTTATTATCTATTAAACCTCTGCCGCTTTTTTTAATAATGCCCTCCGAAGATAACTCGTTTGCCAAAACATCCAAAATTCCATTCACAAATTGTTTACTTCTTGGCGTACTGTAATTTTTGGAAATCTCAATATATTCATTGATGGTTACCTTGATCGGAATGCTCGGAAAGGTCATCATTTCTGCTAAAGCCATTTTCAAAATTACCAAGTCAGTCATGGCCATTCGAGAGGCATCCCAATTTTTCGCTCTTTTAGAAATGATCGTTTCCAACTCATATTCGCGACTCATCGTTTCGGAAAATAAAGTTTCAAAATACTCAAAATCTTCATCTTCGTTATGGCTCAATGGCTGCAATTCCAGTGGGTTTTCAAAATCTAAATGCTTTAATGTTTTAAGAACCATACTTCTAATGATGGGTTTGTTTTCATTCCATCTCAAGTCATTTTGGTCAAAATAGGCCCCGATGATCTCACTTTTAAAAATGACTTTTTTGTAGAGGTATTGTACACATTCTAGTTGCTGTTCTTGGGTGGGCTCTTTGAGTTCCTGAAAGCGTATCATGAATTCGTCTACTCTCAAAACATCTTTGTACCACTGCACTACAACATCACTTTCCGCTTCCCAGTCAACTTCTCCTTTTTTTGCTGCTGTGCACAAGTTAGAATCTTCTTTAATCTTCGCAATCAACACGTTACTAGATAAATTTCCACTCGGGGCTGACTTAACAGGACTGCTTTTTATTTTATCCTGGTCTTGCTTGTCCACAAAGGCAAATGAAACAGGTAGCAAAAGTATTTTTAGATATAACTTTTGAAGTCGAGCCCGCTCGGCCATCATGTTCTTTTTAATGCTTTTTACCTCTAACGTGATCAGGTTTTCATATTTTAGATAGCTGTTTTCAACTTCTTGAAGATCTTCCTCATCCAGTGTTACCAACGTCTGCGACGATTCATCTACAAACCTATTTCTAAAACAGGTCTTGATTAAATTTTGTTTAGACTCAAATAACTCGCGATCCGCAAAATCATGCAGCGCAGGGTCTAAAGCGTATTTTGCAACCAACTCTTCTTCAATCAGATCGCATACAGATGCTTTCATTAAGAAATAGCTATACAAAGACTGCATGGCCTTCACTCTTAAAACCCTCCTATTTAACATTTTAAAGAACTTTAATCTATTTAAAAAGTAGGTGATTTGAGCCTACTAAAATCTTCGATACGCTTCGTTGCTATATTCAAGGCGGCTTGATGCGTCGTAATATTATTTACTGCAGCAAAATTAATCACATCAGTGGTCATTTTATAAATATCTTCCGTCTTTTCTAAAACTTTAGCCCGATGGTAATTCCCTTGTTGTTCAAAATAAACATTAATGATACCGCCAGAGTTAATGAGAAAATCTGGACCATAAAGTATGCCTTGATCCTGAAGCATTTTTGCATGTAAAGACTCATCCTCCAATTGATTGTTAGCTCCTCCTGCAATAATTTTACAGTTCATCTTAGGTATGGTCTGACTGTTAATCGTAGCCCCCAAAGCACAGGGTGCATAAATATCTACGTCTGTACCATAAACTTCATCCGCCGCCACCACAGTAACCTTAAACCGTTCTGTTATCGCTTTGATCTTATCTTCAAAGATATCTGAGACCAAAATATGTGCTTGTTCCTTAACCAGTAGTTCAATTAAGTAGGAACCTACATTTCCCAAACCTTGGACCAATATTTTTTTGCCTGCTAAGGCATCTGTCCCATAAACTACTTTAGCACAAGCCTTCATCCCACAAAAAACACCATATGCCGTTACTGGACTAGGGTCCCCGGATCCACCACTTTTTTCTGAAAGGCCTGCTACATAAGGCGTCTCCATTCGGATGTATTCCATGTCCTGCGTGGTCATATTGACATCTTCAGCTGTCCAATATTGCCCCCCTAAACCGTTGACAAACTTCCCAAATCGGCGCATCAGTTTTTCGCCTTTAATTTTTTTAGCATCTCCGATGATTACTGCTTTACCACCCCCAATATTTAATCCGGCAATCGAATTTTTAAAAGTCATCCCTCTGGACAATCTTAAAGCATCTTGTATGGCAGCTTCCTCCGAGGTATAATTCCACATGCGTGTCCCTCCCATGGCAGGGCCAAGCACCGTGTTGTGAATAGAAATAATTGCTTTCAATCCAAGCACATGATCACTGCAAAAAATGAGTTGTTCATGTGACATGTCCCACATTTTATCTAAAATTGTTTGACTTTTCAGTTGAATGGAGTCTTTTCCCATTTTTAAAAGAAATTCTAATCTAACTTTGTTATCATTTTAAGTCAGAACAATAAATAAAATTCAAAAATACCTTGTTTATATCGAATTATCACTCAGAAATTCAATCCTTTTATAGCCTGTGAATGATTTAGCCTATCTGAACAAATACCTATTTAAATATAAGTATCGCCTTATATTGGGTACGCTATTTATTATCATCGCCAATTATTTTTCCATCATGCCTGCGGTTTTGGTAAGGTATTCATTTGACCTATTGAAAGGTAATTATGAGCTTTTTAAACTCTTTGATGGTTTTGATCTTCAAACCGATGCTTATGCATTGTTTGCAAAATCCATTTGGATCTTAGGTATATTAATATTGATCTCTGCGCTTTTGAGAGGCATTTTTATGTTTTTCATGAGGCAAACCATCATTGTGATGTCTCGAATCATTGAATATGATTTAAAGAATGAAATTTTTGAGCATTATCAAAGTTTACCCTTAAGTTTTTACAGAAAAAACAATACGGGAGATTTAATGAACCGAATATCCGAAGATGTCAGTAAGGTTCGAATGTATTTCGGACCCGCCATCATGTATGGGATTACCTTACTCACCTTGTTCCTGATGGTCATCCCTTTTATGTTTTCTATTAATTTTAAACTGACTATTTATTCCTTAATTCCGCTTCCTATACTCTCTCTTAGTATTTATCTGGTCAATAATATCATTCATAAGCGTTCAGAAAGAATCCAAGAAAGCTTATCCAATTTATCAACGTTCGTTCAAGAAGCCTTTTCTGGCATTCGAGTCATAAAAGCTTTTGATCGAGAGGAAGACATCAACCTTCAATTTGAAAAAGAAAGTACAGACTATAAAAATAAATCCTTAAAACTCGCTTTTGTTCAAGCGGTTTTTTTTCCCCTTATCATGTCTCTTATTGGACTGAGTGTTATTCTCACTATTTACATTGGAGGCGTTGAGGTTTTTAATGGTAGTATCAGTACTGGCGTGATTGCAGAATTTATTATTTATGTGAACTTATTAACCTGGCCCGTCGCCGCATTGGGTTGGATTACCAGTACCATCCAACAAGCGGCAGCCTCTCAAAAGAGAATTAATGAATTTCTCGAAAAAAAGACGGATATAATTTCTACTGAAAATTTAGAAAAAAATTTAGCAGGAACCATTGAATTTGAAAATGTAGATTTTATCTATCCTGATTCAGGTATTCATGCGTTGAAAAATATTTCATTCAAGGTCAATCAAGGAGAATCTGTGGCCATCATTGGCAATACGGGCGCTGGGAAAAGTACCCTCGCCAACTTAATTTGTCGAATGTATGATATTTCTTCTGGGTCCTTAAAAATAGATGGAAAATCCATTCAGAAATACGATCTTTCTTGCTTAAGATCACAAATCGGCTTTGTCCCACAAGACGTGTTTTTATTTTCAGATAGTATTCGGAATAATATCGCTTTTGGTAATCCGGGCATGAATGAAGAAAAAATCATTCAAGCGGCTAAGGACGCAGATTTACTCAATAACATTGCTGATTTACCTAACGGATTTGATACACGAGTAGGAGAAAGAGGCATCACCTTATCAGGAGGCCAAAAACAGCGTGTATCTATTGCTCGTGCGGTAGCAAGAGAACCCAAAATACTCATTTTAGATGATGCCCTATCCGCCGTGGATACTAAGACCGAAAATACAATTCTTGAAGCCATGGCAAAAATCATGAAAGGACGTACTTCATTAATTATTTCTCATCGGGTATCCTCGGCAAAGTTGGCCAGTAAGATCATTGTGCTCCTAGATGGTTCCATTATTGAACAAGGTTCCCATGAGGATCTATTAGAAAAAAATGGGACCTACAAAGGCATCTATGACCAGCAATTGGCCCAGGATAAAGAAAATTGACCCTATTTTTTTGACCAAGCTTCGATAATCTTCGAATTATCCGGATAATGCATTTCAAAAATAAAATTGCTTAATTCAATATTAAGACTATCTGCTTTTTGCTTTAATTTTAGTTCTACCTCTGTCGCATTAGGCATCACCATGGGATGCATACTTAAAAAAGCAACCAACTTTTGATGGCAATTAAACTTTTTGAGTTCGTAATCCATCGGTACTTCTGCACTCTCTTCTGTAAGGATAACCCCTATGAAAAGGCTCACTTCACCTTCAGTCAATTTGGGGTCTTCAAAACTGATCACTGTCAACGTCCCCTTCAAGGTGCTGTCCAAAACCATCGCACGACTTTCTGTATAATATTCCTCAATGGTCTTTGAGGTCTGCCGTCCTGAAAAAGATCGCCCTACCACTAAACGGTGGTCCGCTCCTAAATGATAAACTACAACCTCCTGGTATCCACCCAAAAGAGTATAAACGTAATGAACGCAAAAGGTCATGATCAGTATTGAAAAAAAGATGATGACCGCGTAGGTGTTTTTTGAGGTCCACTTCATAGGATCACCTCTTTAAATTGCATCTCATGCAGTTTGGCATAATAGCCTTCCCTACTTAATAAGTCATCATGAGTTCCTTGCTCTTTGATCTCTCCTCTATCTAGCACCATGATGTTGTCCGCATTTTGGATAGTAGACAGCCTGTGAGCCACAACAATAGCAGTTCTACCCTTCATTAACTTACTTATGGCCCCTTGAATTAAAAATTCTGTGTCCGAATCAACCGAAGAGGTCGCTTCATCTAAAATGATGATTTTAGGATCATACACCAAAGCTCTCACAAAAGAAATCAACTGTCTTTGACCCACGGACAAAGTAGCTCCGCGTTCCATTACATCATAATCATAACCCCCAGGTAACCGCTCAATAAACGTACTGGCACCTACCAAATCAGCAGCTTGATACACTTGCTCACGGGAGATCTTTGGATTCTTGAGGGTAATGTTATTGAAAATAGAATCTGAAAATAAAAATACATCTTGCAAAACCACCGCAATATTCTTTCGTAAAAAAGAAAGCTCATAGTTCTTGATTTCCTGACCATCTAAGTAAATGTGGCCTTTATTAATCTCGTAAAATCTGTTGAGTAAATTTACAATGGAGCTTTTACCCGCCCCAGTGGCGCCCACTAAAGCTAAAGTTTTACCAGATTTCACCTCAAATGAAATATTTTTAAGGACCCAGTCTTCTTCGTTGTAGGCAAACCAAACCTGCTCAAATTTCACCGTCCCCTTGAGTGCCTCTGATGCCAAAACGCCTGTATTGGATGTCGTTTCTTTATTGTCAAGCAAATCCATTATTCGTGTCGCACAAACAATGCCCATTTGTAAGGTGTTGAATCGATCGGCTATCATTCTGATCGGTCTAAAAAACATTTGAATGTACATGATGAAAGCTATTAAAACGCCCACCTCAATCCGTTCTTGAATTACGCCTCCTGCGCCGAACCAAACCACCAATCCAATACCAGAGGCCTGAACGATCTCTGCGACAGGGAAATAAATCGAATAATACATCACTGATTTGATATTAGCCGTACGATGTTCTTTGTTTATTTCTTTAAACTTTTTGAGCTCTGTTGACTCACTGTTGAATATTTGCACAATGCTCATACCCGTAATATGCTCCTGTACGAACGTATTGAGATTGCTCACTGCAGTGCGTACGGTATTGAATGAAACTTTGACCCGCTCTTTAAATATATACGTGGCTAATATTAAAATAGGCAATGTCGAAAGACTGATCAAAGCCAATTCCCAGTCAATGTAAAGCATGAAACCAAATATAACCAGAAGCTGTAATAAATCTCCAATGATGGCGGCCACCCCTTGGCTAAATACTTCCGCAAGGGTCTCAATATCTGAAACATTTCGTGTCACCAATCTCCCTATGGGGGTTTGATCAAAAAACTTTAACCTCAGTGACTGAACATGTCTGAACAGTTTAATTCGAATATCCTTAATTACAAATTGCCCCAAGACACCTGAAAGAAAAGTATGTAAGTATTGGACTATAGATTGAAGCAACAATAGACCCAAAAGCAATCCTATCATATAAATTAAACCCTCATAATCCCCTAAAGCAATTTGATTGTCAATAATGATTCTAATAATATAGGGTCTCAAGGGTACAATGGCAGCCATAGAAATGGTCAAAAAGACCAGTATCCAAAACTGATGCATATAAGGCTTAGCGAAAGCAAAAAGCTTTTTAAGAACTTTTGAATCTACTATTTTTTTTGCTTGAATGGACTCTTGATTCACGTGTCTCAATTTAAATAGATCTCTTTTGGATATTCAACTTTTGATAAAAATAGACCTGCAGCAGGAACAGATACTCCTGCATGAGCCCTTTTCTTGGCGGCTAAGATCTCACTAAAACGATCAATCGTTATTTTTTTAGTCCCCACCTCGAGCAAGGTCCCCACCAAAGCTCGCACCATCCCCCTTAAAAAACGATTGGATTGAACCAAAAATACATAGCCCTCCTCAACTTCCCTCCACTCTGCCTTGAGTATGTGGCAATTAAAATGGTTCACGTCCGTATTTACTTTACTCATCGCTTCAAAATCCGTCCAATTTACAAGAACAGCACAAGCCGCTGCGATGCTACTTAAGGCTACAGGCGCATGTAAATAATGAGAAGTCCCAACTTTGAAAGGATTTTTGTTGAGATGCATGTGGTAGGCATAGCTCCTAGATAGCGCATCAAACCGAGCATGGGAATCTTGGGTAACTGAATGAATCTTACGAATCGCTATTTCTCGGGGTAAGTAAGAGTTTAGTTTAAACTGAAGTCGTTCATTATCAATATTTTCAGCATCGAAATGTGCTATTTGACAAGAGGCATGAACACCTGCATCGGTACGCCCACTCCCTACTATAGGAGTTTTTGCTCCTAACAAATCACCTAGGGCCTTTTCAATGGTCTCTTGAATCGAAATCGCATTGGGCTGGTATTGCCAACCATGGTATTTTGACCCATCATAGCTAATCTCTAGAAAAAAGCGCATGCCGCAAAATAAAGCTAATCTATTTGTCTTTGTACAATCGGATGTATTCTTTTGCCTAAAATAATATTGATATGATTCAACGCGTTCAATCTATCTTCCTTGCAATGGCTGCCATAGCGATGGGACTCATGCTGTTTTTTCCCCTATGGCAAAAAGCAAGTATTGAAACCTCGGAAGTGGCTACCCTCGATGCTTTTCATTTAACTTATGAAGTCCTGGACCCTATTACCGGATCTGCGCACAATATCTTAAAAAACACATTTTATATTGCCTTATTGGGTAGCCTATCTGCAGCCCTCTCTATTTACTCTATTTTTCAATACAAAAACCGTTTACGCCAAATCCAATTGGGGGCATTGAACAGTTTAGTAATAGGGATAACCCTCGGAATATTGATGTACTTTGTTTTCAAGGCAGAAACGCTTCTTGAGCCTACCCAGCAAGGAAATTATCTCTTCGGTTTTTACCTCCCTTTGGCTGCCCTCTTTTGTAATTTTGCTGCCAATCGCTTCATCCGAAAAGATGAAAAATTGGTCAAAAGTATGAACCGTATTCGATAAAGTTTAAACTGACCCACTGACTTTACTGACATAAATACTGCCAAGTTGACACATTAAATTGCCATCTGCGTAAATGGAATAGTATTTGATATCTTCTTTTTTTTATTAGAACCCATTTAGTTGACGAACATGCAAGAAAAAGGTAACATTTCCATACACACAGAGAACATCTTCCCCATCATCAAGAAGTTCTTATATTCAGATCATGAAATATTCTTAAGAGAGCTGGTTTCAAATGCCGTTGATGCCTCTCAAAAAATCAAGCGATTAGCCGCTCTAGGTGAGTACAAAGAAGAAGTCGGCAAGCTAAGAGTTGAGGTTGAGGTAAATAAAAAGAAAAAAACCATCTCCATTAAAGACAATGGGATTGGTATGACTGCTGAAGAGATTAAAAAGTACATCAATCAAATTGCTTTTTCAGGAGCTACAGAATTTGTTGAAAAATATAAGGATAAAGGTGAAGATCAGCAAATTATAGGTCATTTTGGACTGGGATTTTATTCTGCTTTTATGGTCTCAAAACAGGTAGAAATAGAAACCCTCTCCTTTAAAGAAGGTTCTGTTCCTGCCAAATGGATTTGTGATGGTGAAACGGAATTTGAAATAAAATCTTCAAAGAAAAAAACGCGAGGTACAGTGGTCACGCTTCACATTGCTGAGGATTCCGAAGAATTCTTGGAAGATGCAAGAATACAAGGTGTTTTAGATAAATATGGTAAATTTTTACCTGTCCCGATCAAATTTGGCACCAAAGAGGAGAGTGTTCCGGATGGCAAGGACAAAGATGATAAACCCAAATACAAATCGGTCAAGAAAGACAACATCATCAACGACTCAGAACCCATTTGGACCAAAAGCCCGAATGAGCTCAAGGATGAGGACTACTTAAAGTTTTACAAAGAGTTGTATCCTATGAGCGAAGATCCATTATTTTGGATTCACTTGAACGTAGACTATCCCTTCAATCTAACAGGCATTTTGTACTTCCCTAAACTCAAAAAAGATTTTGAGATTCAACGTAATAAAATTCAATTATACTCGAGACAAGTATTCATCACCGATGAAGTTAAAAACGTAGTTCCTGAATTTCTTCAGTTGCTGCACGGTGTTATTGATTCTCCAGATATTCCTTTAAATGTTTCCAGAAGTTACCTACAAGCAGATGGTAATGTTAAAAAAATCAACGGTTATATCACCAAAAAAGTAGCAGATAAACTCAACGAACTATTCAAAGAGGATCGGACCAGTTATGAGGCTAAATGGAATGATATTGGTATTTTCGTAAAATACGGAATGATTTCAGAGGAAAAATTCCACGATAAGGCGAAGGACTTTGTACTCTTAAAAAATACAGCTTCCAAACTTTTCACTTTTGAAGAGTATAAAACGTTCATCGATGCTAATCAAGTCAATAAGGACAAACAAAAAGTAGTTTTGTATGCCTCAAATGAGGATCAACAACACAGTTATATAGATGCTGCACAAAAAAGAGGTTATGACGTCTTGATTTTAAATGAGGCCCTCGACAGTCATTTCATCAATCATTGTGAGCAAAAATTCGAAGTTACCTTCAAACGTGTTGATGCCGATGTCGTTGATAAACTCATCGATAAAGGAGAAGCCAAAACGTCTGTACTCAGCGAAAAAGAAGAAACAGTCGTAAAGGAAATTTTTGAAAAAGCCATCAATGATAAAAATAATAGCGTCACGGTAGAAACCATGGCTACAGATGATTTACCGGTTACCATAACCCTTCCTGAATTTATGCGAAGAATGAAGGATATGCAAGCAGCCGGAGGTGGTGGTCCCATGATGTTTGGTGATTTACCCGTGAATCTGGCCATTGCGGTGAATGCCAATCACAGTATTGTTCAAAAAATTATTGCCGCCAAAAAAGAAGACAAGAAAATTGATTTGGCCAAACAAGCTTATGACCTCGCACTCCTTTCACAAGGCATGCTGACGGGCAAAGCACTGACTGACTTCATCAAGCGAAGCGTCGATCTAGTCGCTAGCTAGCCTGCTTACAAAGGGCATGACGTGGTCATGCCCTTTGTAATATAAGCCTATGTAACTTAACAGTGCCGGCCGTTTTTGTAGGTCCCAAGAAGGTTATTACAATTTTTTGATTTGTTTTGTGTTAATACAACATGAAAACACTGCTTTATTCCTTTTGTGTACTGACCCTACTGCCCTTACTGGGTCAAGAAGCCGCTATCGTTGACTTGTTTAAAGTGGCTTATGAAACCCCTTTGACCATCGCACTCAAAGATCTCAAAGCAGAAGAAGATCCTGATCTTGTCCCAGATACTAAAAAAGAAAAAAAACTGAACCCCAAGGTTTATTACGACATCAAGGGTAAAAAAGGTTTTGTTAAAACAACCAGGGGAAGAAATACGACTACGGAGTTATTTTATTTTTTGAAGGAAAAAGATTTCGAAGATCCCAGTCTATTCGATCAGGATTTTTATTATTTAGATCGAAAAAAGAAGCGTATCGTTAACTCTAAGAAGATTAAAGAAGGTCAAAAAATCGGCTTAATGCATGGGAAATATATTAAAAAACTCAATGATGAGATCATAGAAGAAGGGTTTTATTATAAGGGGAAAAAACACATGCGGTGGGTACGTTTTGATCGAAATGACATCCTTCAGGACAAAGAAATCTATTGGAAAGGATGGACACAACAGTCATTATTGAGGTTTTATGACCTCAAACGTGAAAACCTAAGAGAAGTAATTCCTATTCATTTTGGAGACCGACAAGGCACTTATTATGCCTTTCATTCCAATGGTAATGTGGCCGCTACGGGCGAATATATGTTCGATGAAAAAATAGGATTATGGAGAGAATATTACGAAAATAAAAGACCTAAACGCGAAATAAAATATCCAAAAGAACCTTTCCAAAAAGGGACACCCCCTGCTATTTTCAGAGAATGGAATGAAAAAGGTGTATTGATTTATGACAGTCGTCAGCCTTAATGAGGCATATTAGACCATTTAATCAGATATTGCCTCAAATAAAGCATTAAAATAGACATCAAGGCAATCATCAATCCCGCTTGAATATCAATTAATAAAGAACCTACCCCTAAGACGAGCAAAAACCAAATGGGAAAGATGAACATGGCCAAGGCCCATTTCATTGAGCCATAAAAAACAATATCTTTAATCCCTGATAAAATAGATTGAAGCAACCACAAGGGACCGAAGTTAAAAATGCCCAAACATTTACCTATACCATATAAAAATTTATTGGGCTTCCCCAATGATTTTAATCCTTCTCCCAATGGTATGCCTTCTCTTAATTGATCGAATGAACGTGATTCATTATGCCGATTAATGCGGTCTCTTTCTTCTAGATAGGTAGGACTCTCTTGGGGAATCAATAGACAGGTACGCATACCCCGCTCAATGGTTTCCTTCATTTGATTCACTCCCTTAGCTTTTTGCTCAAGATAGAGCGGTATAAAATCCTTCACAGATATGGGTTGCCCATAAACAATCGAGATTTTATGCAGAGGTCTTTGATGATGGAAATAATTCAGCCCAACCGGTATGATTTGAAGATCTAAATGATCCATTTTTTCTTGTGCCTCGAGTGCCATTCTCGAACTCCCTTTAGATAAGCTGCGTAAGAAAAAATCATTGCCATGATTCCCCTCTGAAAAAATCGTTAACGCATGCCCTTGAGACAAACACCTATTTATTTTTCTGAAGGTTTCTTCGTTTTTAGCCAATTGACTAAATCCGTCGCGAATCCGATAAATAGGAATCATATTAATGGCGTCCATAAACCATTCATACTTTTTCTTAAACACATCGGATCGGGTAACGGAATAGGTTATTTTTGGGGATAATCCTCCAATAATCAAAGCATCCATAAATGCATTTTGATGGTTGGATGAATAGATGACTGGCTGGTCTTTTGGAATATTTTCCTGCCCAATTATCTCTACTTTCCCGAAGAAAGCACGCACAAAAAAGCGACAATAATATCTCAACATTTGATATACTAATCTTTTGACCATACCTCTTTTTCGTTGTATCCTCCCATTGCTTTAACCTCGGCATTTGTTGAACTCACCTCTAAAATTTATTAAAATGCAAGAACTCAAATTATTTTACAAAAATATGAATTTCCAATCTTATCTGGCAAGGATACCTTAATGATATGATAAAATGGTTTTAGCGGCTTCAAATGATAAAAAACTTCCTTGCAAAGAATAATTTTTAAAAAGGGTCTTGCGGCTCCTCCCCATTACACTTAAATTACCTGAAGATAATTCAAAGCGACTCCCTTTAAAGATGATAAATAACCATTTAATCAAAATTGTTTTATGGCTGCTTTTTCAAAGCATTACCTGCCTAATTTTCGCTCAAGAAAACCTATCAGTAATGACCTATAATATTCGATATGATAGTCCAAATGATGGCCTAGATCAATGGGATTATAGAAAAAAAATATTGACCGATCAGGTTCAATTTTATGCCCCCGACATCTTAGGTATTCAAGAAGGCCTTTTGCACCAAATTGAATATATTAAAGACGCTTTAAAGGATTATGAATATCTAGGCGTAGGCCGAGATGACGGGGGGGGGAAAGGAGAATATTGTGCCCTTTTTTATAAAAAAGAAATTCTAACGCCTCAACAAACGGGTACATTTTGGCTCTCCAAAACACCCAAAATTCCGTCAAAAGATTGGGATGCCGCATTGCCAAGAATCTGTACTTATGCTCGTTTTAGTACTGGTAAAAATGAGTTTTGGGTGTTCAATA
The DNA here is from genome assembly GCA_905479015.1 of uncultured Cyclobacteriaceae bacterium. Taxonomy (GTDB): domain Bacteria; phylum Bacteroidota; class Bacteroidia; order Cytophagales; family Cyclobacteriaceae; genus UBA4465. The sequence continues at coordinate 20,490 of CAJQKV010000021.1, read as the reverse complement.
CCCATTTTGATCATTTGGGAATAACGGCTAGATTGGCCTCTTCGGAATTGATCCTCGACGAAATGGCACGGATCAATAAACAAAACCATCCTGCCATTTTAATGGGTGATTTCAATGCCCTCGAGCAAGAGCCCCCCATTCAATGGATCACTCAGCAATATCTTGATAGCCGGTATTCCACCCGCCATTTTTTTGGAGGCACTTCTACTTTTAATGGATTTAATATCGCTCCCGAAGAAAATAGACGAATCGACTTTATTTTCCATAATGAACAACTCATTTCAACCAAAACTGCTATAATTTCGCAGTTAATTGAACAACATTATCCCTCAGATCATTTCCCCGTGATCTCATACTTTATTTTTGATGAAGCAAAAAAATAAAAAATGAATTTCGAAGCGTTGCAAAAAAAATTAACTGGAACCCTCCTTACCGATGAGGCAACGCGACGCATTTACGCTACAGATGCCTCCGCTTACAGAGAAATCCCCCAAGGGGTAGCTATTCCCGCTAATGTGGAAGATATTAAATCATTAATTCTATTTGCTCAGCAACAGCAGACCAGCTTAATTCCCCGAACAGCAGGTACTTCTTTGGCAGGTCAGGTCGTAGGTGGTGGGATCATCGTAGATGTCTCCAAAAAGTTCAATGAAATCATAGAAATAAATGAAGAAGAGGGTTGGGCATGGGTAGAGCCTGGCATTGTTCGGGATGATCTAAATAAAAAATTAGCAGGTCTAGATTTGTTTTTTGCTCCTGAAACCTCCACGGCCAACAGAGCGATGATCGGAGGCATGATCGGTAATAATTCATGTGGTGCTAATTCCGTAGTTTATGGCAGTGTAAGAGAGCATTTACTTGAAGTCAAAACCCTATTATCTGATGGTACAGAAGCCTATTTCGGGGCCCTTGATGAACATGGGTTTTTGGCCCATTGCAATGGCTTAGATACCAGCGGAGACCTGCATACTCAAATCTATCTGGGCATCAGGAAAATGTTATCGGATAAAACAAATCAAGAACACATCTTAGCGGGCTATCCTGATCCTAAAATACCAAGAAGAAATACCGGTTATGCGATTGACTTATTATTGCGGCAAACGCCGTTTACTAAAGATAGCCAAGAAAAATTCAACTTTGCTAAATTGATCGCCGGTTCGGAAGGAACCTTGGCCTTTATTACGGCGGCAAAAATTAAGTTAAGTAAAATACCTCCAAATCATAAACGACTCATTTGTATTCACAACCATACGATTAATGAGTCTCTTCAAGCCAATTTAATTGCCTTAAACTACCATCCCACGGCTTGCGAACTGATGGATCACTACATCCTTGAAGCAACCAAACGAAATACCCTGTATTTGCAAAATAGGTTTTTTGTACAAGGAGATCCCAAAGCCATTTTGGTCGTTGAACTCATTGCCGAATCAGAGGAAGAAGTGGAGGCCAACACCCTGGCACTGATCGCTGATTTGAAAGAGGCCCAGCTCGGATATGCTTTTCCAGTGATTAAAGGTTCGGATATTTCAAAAGTTTGGAGTCTACGAAAAGCGGGATTAGGCCTCTTATCAAATGTGGTAGGTGATGCTAAAGCTGTCCCTGTCGTTGAGGATACCGCGGTTCAAGTCCAACAACTACCGCAATACATCGCCGACTTTAACAAGATTTTGTCAAAGCATAATTTATACAGCGTACATTATGCCCATGCGGGTTCGGGCGAGTTACATCTAAGGCCTATTCTGAACCTCAAAACCAAGGAAGGGCAAAAACAGTTTAGAACCATCGCAGAAGAAATTGCCATTTTGGTAAAATCCTACGATGGGTCCCTTTCTGGGGAACATGGCGATGGGAGACTTAGAGGTGAGTTTATTCCACAGATGCTTGGGGAACATAATTATCAACTCTGCAAGGATGTTAAAAACATGTGGGATCCCCATAATATTTTTAATCCCGGAAAAATTGTGAATGCGCCTCCGATGGACACGGATCTTCGTTTTGTACCTGATCAGCCCACACCCGTATTTGATACCATGTATGATTTTAGTGAAAATCAAGGGATCGTAAGGGCTACAGAACTTTGTAATGGATCGGGTGACTGCAGGAAGACCGAACTGTCTGGGGGAACCATGTGTCCGAGCTATCAAGCTACCAAGGACGAAAAAGATACTACGCGGGCCAGAGCGAACATTTTGCGTGAAATGTTAAGTAAAACAGATTCGGTAAAACCTTTTTCAAGACCCGAAATAAAAGAAGTCTTGGATTTATGCCTCTCTTGTAAAGGCTGCAGTTCCGAGTGCCCTTCAAATGTAGATATGGCCAAACTAAAAGGTGAATGGCAGTATCAATACTATCAAGACAAAGGCATTCCATTAAGAAATCGACTTATAGGTAATTTTACGATGGCCATGTCTTTAGCTTCAAAGATCCCTTGGGCTTATCAGCTGATTTTTTCTAATAAATTTTCTGGGGGGATCGCTAAGGCCATTGCCGGCTTTGCCTTTGAAAGATCTATGCCTGCTTTAGGTTCTCTGACTTTTAAGAAATGGCTTAAGACCCATTTCAAGCCTCTGAATAATGGGTCTAAAAAAATCTTATACTTGTTTTGCGATGAGTTTACTGAATATAATGATGTAGAAATTGGGCAAAAAACCATGCTCCTCCTAGATCGATTGGGATATCAGGTGAGACGCATATCCCATCCAGAGAGTGGCCGCAGCTTTATGTCCAAAGGTATGCTCAAGGAAGCCAAGAAGTTGGCTGAAAAAAACGTTGCTTTATTTTCTGAAATCATCACTGAAGAAGTGCCTCTTGTGGGTATTGAGCCCTCCACTATTTTATCTTTTAGGGATGAATACCTCTCTTTGACCCGCGGTGCACTTCAAGAAAAAGCTAAAAAATTAGCCAAGCATGTCATGACCATTGAAGAATTTATCAGTCATGAAATTGATAAAGGGCGTATCAAAGCCTCCAGCTTTAACGGAGATAAAAAATTGATTAAAGTACATGGGCATTGTCATCAAAAATCTTTGTCTTCTATGACCCCAACCAAAAAAATGCTCAGTCTTCCCTCGGGTCATGAGGTACACATGATTCCTTCGGGTTGCTGTGGAATGGCAGGATCTTTTGGGTATGAAAAAGAGCATTATGCCCTGTCTATGAAAATCGGTGAATTGGTCTTATTTCCTACCGTCAGAGATCAACCTCAAGAAGTAGAAATCGCGGCTGCTGGTACCAGTTGTCGCCATCAAATCAAAGATGGCACGGGCAGGATTGCCAAACATCCCATAGCCATCTTATATGACGCTTTGATGCCTATTTAATTAATGAATCCTTGAATTGGTCGGTGTTTTAGTTTTTTTTCAATCATCATCGAATACTTGAAATTGATGGGTCCCCATTGAAGGTCGAAAGACTCTTTATCATTTATAAATCATTATCAGGCCGTATGTTCGTATCCATGAAAGTTTCGATAAAAAAGGAAATCAATACGTAACCTTCTGTGGAATGTCCCATTTCTGTGAACATAAGAATACGGATACAGAAAAGTCACCTAGAGGATGAGAGAATATCTTCCCTGAACAGAGCTCCAAAGGCGCTAAAGGATCTGATAATTTTTTGAAAATAAATTGAGCCGGCTCAATCTGGTGGTAAACTCTTGGTGACCAGTATCAGGCGCAGAATTGCCTTGTCTAGGAACCCTAAGTTGGAGGGTTCGTAAGGATTTAATTATGATAGTAATTATTTGCACGATCATGAACCCATGTATTATAACGCATGAGAAAACACGGTCCTATCTACCAAAAAATTTATGGAATCTATCCTCAAGATAACTTCGGACAGCCTTACAATCATTTCGATGAATTCAAGATAAGCATGTACAAGTACCCTAATATGGTCGTAAAGGCATATAAGGAGTCCTCATGGGCATAAGGTAAAACGTAAGGAACGTGATTTGGTGAGGTTATTTGGGATATAGTTGAGCCAAACGATCCATACATCGTTCACCGTCCATCGCAGCAGACACAATCCCCCCTGCGTAACCGGCACCCTCACCACATGGAAACAATCTTTTGACCTCTTGGTGCTCACATGTCATTTTATCTCGAGGAATACGTACCGGAGAAGAGGTCCTGCTCTCAATCCCAATAATTTGAGCTTCGTTGGTTAAGTATCCCTGCATTTTGCGCCCAAAGGAACGAAATCCCTGTTTCAGGCGCTCGGTAATGAATTTAGGTAAAATTGTACTCATATCTACTGATTCCAAACCTGGTTGATAAGAAGATGCATTTAATGAGGGAGAATGAGTCCCCCGAATGAAATCCTCTAACCTTTGTGCTGGGGCCACTTGGCCCTTACCTACTGATTGCCAAGCCCTTTTTTCAACGCTGGCTTGAAACTCCATCCCCGCCAAAGGCCCCAAAGAATGAAAGTCCTTTAAGTCTTGGTCTTCAATAGCCACCACAATACCTGAATTAGCATATTTGCTATCTCGTCTCGATGGGCTCATCCCATTTACTACAATCTCATCGGGTGATGTTGCAGCCGGAACTATGAATCCACCAGGACACATACAAAATGAAAATACGCCTCTTTCTTTACCTGCCAATTTGGACTGATGTACCATTGAATAGCTAGCCGCAGGCAAAAACCCTCGCTCATTGGAGTGGTATTGAATCTGATCAATTTGTTCCTGTGGATGTTCTACCCGTACGCCCAAAGCAAAAGGTTTAGACGCTATCTTAATGCCCTGATCTACACATAGATTAAAAATATCTCTGGCTGAATGGCCCGTGGCTAAGATCACGCCTACTCCCCGATGTAATTGTCCTTCTTGGGTAACCACACCCGCCATCGATCCATCTTCGATAATAAACTTGTCCACTCGGGTATTAAAGTGAATCGTTCCTCCCAAGGCTTCAATAGTTTTACGGATTGCAGTAACAATTTTTGGGAGCTTATTCGTTCCAATATGCGGATGTGCCTCAAACAGAATGTCCTCAGGAGCACCATGTGCTACCAGTATCTCGAATATACGGCGCACGTTACCTCGCTTGGTGGCTCGGGTATACAGTTTACCATCCGAATACGTCCCTGCTCCTCCTTCACCAAAACAATAATTACTCTCAGGGTTTACAATTCCTTTCTTGTTGACATCAGCAAGATCGCGTCGACGTCCTCTCACATCTTTGCCCCGTTCAATGACTACAGGTTGAAACCCCAAGGAAATGGCTTTTAAGGCTGCAAAAAGACCGGCAGGACCGGCGCCCACGATAATGACTTTTGGTGCATTTGAAACCGTTTTGGTCGCCGGTTGGTACTCAACAAATTCATGACGCAAAGGAACCGCTGAAATCGTTAGGCTGATATTGACTTTTACTTTTAACTTTCGGGCATCAATAGAGCGGCGATCCACCAAAAAATACTGTTCATCACTGAGCCAGCCCTTACCCTTCAAAAAAGCACGCAAATTTTGATCATCCAGGGCGATCTCAGGACTCAGCACTAACTCAAATTTCCTGGAATCAGACAAACGTAAAAAGTTAAAAGGATTTGCTTAAATATAAGTCTAAGCTATTAAATGTATGTATTTAGATTGGTCAACTTTAAATTCCGTTACCCTATCACGACCTAACTATACACCTACAGCCTCTACTTCTTCTACCTCAGGAACCATCCGCTTCAGCAAATTTTCTATCCCTGATTTTAGTGTTAATGTAGAGCTTGGACAACCCGAACATGATCCTTGTAACAGTACTTTAACCTTCCCCTCAGAAAATGAATCAAAGGTAATCGCACCCCCATCCATCTCGACGGCAGGCCGAATGTACTCATCCAATATTCCTTTAATTTTTACTTCCAGATCAGTATCAGATGCTTCTACATGATGATCCTCTTTGACCTCTTTTTCCGTTAAAATTTGCAACCCTGCTTCTAAATGGGATTTGATAATGGTAAGCACCTCGCCTTTGATTTCATACCAATCTGCTTCATCATCTTTGGTAACGGTAATGAAATTACTCATATAAAAAACCCGCTTCACATAGGATTTTTCAAAAAGCTTGATCGCCAAAGGGGCTTCTTCTGCACTTTTAATATCTGGAAAATCTCTACTTACACCCTCGGGCATGAGCATAAAATTGGCCACAAACTTTAATGAGTTAGGATTAGGATTGGCCTCAGTATAAATATTTATAGGTGTTTTTACAGCTTCAGACATTTTTTTAACTTTAGAATACAAAAATAAACCTCATTGCGTGAATAATTGGCAAAATGAACAATTCCTTTCAAAAAGATAGGCCTCAGCTATATTTTTCTAACTCCCCTTCAGACTTTGCGATCAGGGTTGATACGACCATGTCACCCGTCACATTCACGACCGTTCTACACATATCTAAAATACGATCTACTGGAAATATGATGGCCACCCATGCCGGATTTAATCCAACAGATTGTAATACCATGATCATCATGATCAACCCGGCACTCGGTACTGCGGCTGAACCAATAGATGCTGCGGCAGCAGTAAATACAATGGTGAGTTGCTGAGCTATGGTCAGGTCAATAAAATGGAGTTGTGCTAAAAACACAACAGCGACCCCCTCAAACATGGAAGTTCCATCCATATTTACCGTTGCCCCAATGGGCAAAACAAAGCTTGAAATAGACTTGGGTACACCGACATTTTCTTCGACGCATTCCATCGTGACAGGTAGGGTAGCGGCACTAGAACTAGTAGAAAAGGCTAAGAATTGTGCCGGACTGATGTTCTTAAAAAAATCTTTAAAACTCATTTTAGAAACCAATGATTTTACAATCAAGGGATAAACCACAAAGGTTAATAAAAACAATCCGCTGAATAAAGTAAGCGAATAAGATCCCAGACCTATAAAAATCTCAAATACTTCTTGGGGTGAATCTGCCATTTTTGCCACAACACCCGCCAAAAGGCAGAAAACAAAAAAAGGTGCCGCCTTCATGACCAAATCCACCATTTTTAAAAAAATCGAATTCATTCCGTTTACCAAATTAATGATAGGTGCAGAAGCTTCCTCTGGGATAAGGACCAGGGTTATTCCAAAAAAAATGGCAAAGAAAATTACCTGAAGCATCAATCCATTTCCTGACAATGAGGCAAAAATATTGTCAGGTACCATCTCTACAATAAACTTTAAAGGAGAACTTTCCTTTTGAACCGCTACGGTCTTCATTTTCTTTTCCAAATCTAGCTTTGGTGAAGTGACTTGCTCAGCCGCTTGCGCCTCTGAAAGATAAGCCGCGTATTTAGGATCAGATAGAAAATTTAAGCCATCCTGGGTAGCACCAATATCATTCTCTTGCAGCCAAACCTCATAAGAGAGTCTATTCTTGATGCGTTGCTCGTCATCTATGTGTGTGCCTGGCTTGACAATATTTACCAAGGTCAATCCAATACCCACCGCCAATAAAGTAGTAGTCATATAGGCCAACAAGGTTTTCCATCCTAAGCGTCCTAATTTAGATACATCTCTCAGTCCGGAGACACCCCCAATGATCGAAAATAATACCAAAGGCACCGCAATGAATTTCAAAAGCCGAATAAAGATCATACCAAAAGGATCAATCCAACGAATGGTAAATTCATTCCACCCCATGAAGCTTGATAGAAAGGCCCAAACAATTCCTAGTACTAAACCTATGACTATTTTAACATGAATGGGTAATTTTTTCATAATTAATGGGTTAGTTTATTGGTTCTACTGATGAGATAGAAATCTGCTATCACCAGTGCCGACATCGCTTCTACAATGGGTACCGCCCGTGGCACCACACAAGGATCATGCCGTCCCTTACCTGACACTATCGCAGTATTTCCATCCTTGTCTACACTTTCTTGGTCCTGCATAATGGTCGCTACCGGCTTAAAGGCCACATTGAAATAAATATCTTCGCCATTGGAGATTCCTCCTTGAATGCCCCCAGATTTATTGGTTCGCGTACGCACTCGATCTCCCTCTTTGTAAAAGGCATCATTGTGTGCCGATCCTTTCATTTTAATTCCCTCAAATCCACTCCCATACTCGAAACCCTTCACGGCATTAATGCTCAACATGGCCTTACCTAAGGAGGCATGTAGCTTATCAAAAACAGGCTCTCCAAGTCCTACCGGGATGTTTTTTATTACACCAGTGACTATCCCCCCAATGGTATCTTGTTCTTTGCGTACTTGGTCAATGAGCTTAAACATCTTATCTGCCATTTCAGCATCAGGGCAACGCACTGCGTGGTCATCAATCCGATCAAGATCTAAGTCTACATATTCTTTTTCTAATTTTAATGAACCCACTTGAGAAACATAAGCATAAAATTCACCGCCACAGGCCTGTGCTATAAATTGCTTAGCGACCGCACCAGCAGCCACACGAACCGCGGTTTCACGCGCTGAACTTCTGCCCCCTCCGCGATAATCGCGTACCCCATATTTTTCTTGAAAGGTATAATCTGCATGGCTAGGCCTGAACTGATTAGCGATATGAGTATAATCTTTGCTTTTTTGATCTTTATTCCTAATCACCATGGCCATAGGTGTCCCTGTGGTCACACCTTCAAAAACTCCTGACAAAATCTCAATCTCATCGGCTTCTTTTCTTTGTGTAGTGATCCTAGATTGGCCAGGCTTTCTTCTACTCAATTCAAATTGAATCTGATCCACATCAAGATGGATCCCCGCGGGTAGCCCTTCAATATTGACACCAATAGCTGGTCCATGGGATTCGCCAAAAGTGCTGATTTTAAATATTTTTCCGAAAGAACTTCCCATTATTTTTTAAAGAATAAAATGATACCTCCTACCAATATAGCGAATATAAATAGGTTGATAATGATTTTATAGCCCATCCCAGATTTAATTGAAACTAACTGATTGTCTTCGAGTTCGATCCTATCATAAAACGAACCTAAATCATTTGAAGAAATGTATTCGTTCTTTCTACTCTCCCCTTGTACTTGTATTTGTATCTCTGACTTTAGCGTATCATATTTTTCTTGAACGGGATCAAAAAAGATCCACTGGATAAAATCTCCTAAGTCATAGGTGCCTGGTTCATTGGGGATTCCAAAATAATCAAACTTTTTACTCCCTGTTACACGATTAGAAGATCTTCGAATATTTTGAACGGTATTGGGTTCATAAAACTCAAACCATTCATTTGGGTCTATGCTGGGCATATTTAAGGCACTGATATTACCGACTCCTCCTATTTCAAAAGAATAGTTAAAACTTTGTCCGGTAGTTAATTTTTCGATACTGATGGCCTCTTTCAATTTGTAGGAGCCAACATTAACGCGGTCTTTTAGAGGATGCGGCGGTAATTCTTTTATTTTGACGGTCTTAGGTTTACTGTAAAAGGTCTCATAATCTTCCTGGCGATTCCTACCAAAAAATGAGGGGTTTTTGACTTGGTTGTATTTAATTAATTTCAGCCCAACACTAGGAAAATTAATGGGCTCTAAATTCAGTGGAAAATAGGTCGCCTGATAGATTTTATACTGGGTGTAGCGGGCACCTTTTATCTCAATAGGTTCCCCATTGATGTTGTCGATATTGAAATTTTCCTCCCAAGAATTTTCAGGTTTTATTTGCTTGATAATTTCTGTTATTTGGGCACCCAAATCATAAAATTTCATATCGGCACGATTGGCGGCTGCTACATAAAAAGCCAAAGTAGTGGTAATGCCCTCCCCTAGATAAATTTCATTTTTATCCGTGGTCAACGCAAGGAAAGCATCCGCTTCAACTTCTATAAATTCAGAAGGTGCTTTTTGTCTGAAAACATCTTGAAAGGGGTCTTGAAAATTGGACCTGCGCTGTTGGGTAGGAGATGTTGCTATTATGCTTTTCCCTTTCACTGAAAATGATTGATTGTTTATCGTTATATCAAAATCAGGAACGACCACCGTGGCCTCACTCATGGCTTGATAATTCTGGATGATGCTTTGGGATGAACTCATCTTACCGTTGACATAATTTGTTGAAGAGGAAGAGGAAGTACCCCTTTTTACCAACCCTTGAATTTCTGGAAAGTTGCTGTAATTACGTAAGCGTTCGTTTTGCACCGTAATGGTAATGGTCCAAAGTTGATTGATGGCAAATTGATCAGGACCCAACCTTATCGCTACCTCTTGGCTATAAGCCGTTGATGAAAGCCCCAACAGGCCTATAAAACTTAACAATATAACTTTAACCATATTCATACCGACGGCAAATGTAGCGCTAGGAAAACAAAAAATATCAAATGAATAGTTTTACGTGTCCCCACTGAAATTCAAATTTAAAATATCGAAGGATACTTTAAAAGAAAACAGGGTCGCAGAAGGTCAAGTGTCGAGATTTAATTGTTAAAGAAAGTTAAGATCTAGGGAATCCCTGATAAAATACCCAGTCTACATCCATAAAAGCTTTGGTACTCTTGCCATTCCCTGTAGCATACAAGCCTAAATAAGCACCGGTATATGAGCCCGTTCGATGGCTTAAAATTAAATCTCCCTTTGAACTCATAAATGTAATGTACTCCCGACCTTGATCAAGAGAATATTGATATTGATATTGATGATCTTTTGAAATCACTCTTAACATAATCTCTCCCTCATAATTGGATAAAATTTCTTGCCTCAAGATTCTTGAATCCTCTTTAGGATCTTTTAATATCACCTTAAGCACCATCAGCCCTTGTTCTTTAGTTAAGGTAAAATTGATATAATTATTATCTTTTTGAAAAAGGCTCATGCCTGCCTCTTCGCCCTCTTTTTTGGGTTGATAGTAGAGGCTAGCAGTATATTCAAAATCACTTTCCCGCTGTCTAAAACCCATCAAACTAGCCTGTACCCTATTTTCAATGACCTCTGGCTTGGCATATAACCTTAAATACCCCGAGCGCGCAGCTAATGAAAAGGTATTGGCTTGGGGTACCCTTCTAAAATTCCACTCTAAATTTAATTTAGATTCTTCAAAATTATCATTAAAGGCATCCTTCTGATATTGGCGGGTTTGCATAAAAGGCATGGGATTAATCCGCTCCACCTTACCGGTTTCAGGTGCTGCAACGGGAAAATCATACGTGACGGGCGCCCATTCATTGTCACTCACTTGTTGCCATCGGACGGTTGCTTTTTCCCAAGAGATAGGAATTAAATGGGTCTCTCTGCCCATATTAGATTCTCGTTGCTCATCCCCTCGCTTACCCAATGCAACCATGAACCATCGTCCATCGGGAACATTAACCAAATCGGCATGACCCGTGCTGTGTACCCAATTGTCCTTAGACAAATGTCTCGAGGTAAGAATCGGATTTCTGGGATTGGAATCATAAGGCCCAGTAATTTTATCACTGGCAGCAATCATTACCGCATGATTGTAAGAAGTTCCTCCCTCTGCGGCCATCAGGTAATAAGTCCCCTCTTTTTTGTACATATGAGGCCCTTCCAAACAACAGCCTCCACACGCCCCTGTCCAAACGGAGGTTCTTTCACCTTTAAGTTGCCATTTGGCAAGATCCAATTCCTGCACCCATAGTTCACCTATGCCATTGGCATTCTTATCCCCTTTATCATGGGTGCCGACAAACCATACCTTCCCATCATCATCAAAAAATAGATCAGGATCTATACCCGGTGCTCCCTCAATGATGTGGGGTTCGGACCATGAACCCGCAGGATCTTCAGCGGTAATGATAAAGTTAATGAACTGCGTAGGCCCCTCAACAGGACTATAAATATTGGTCGTGATGATATAAAAAATGCCTTCATGATAACGTATGGTGGGCGCATGAATGCCCCCATTACTTTGTACATCGACCAGATTGTTGGTTCCATTGCATTGGTCCTCTCTATCGAGCCCGTAACCTATCAACTCCCAATTCACCAAGTCCTTGCTCTTGTGAATGGGCAACCCAGGAAAATACTCAAAGGAAGAGTTGACCAGATAAAAATCTCCATCTACCAAACAAATAGAAGGATCGGGATAGGCCCCAGGTAAAATGGGATTGGTAAAGGTTTGGGCTATTGATGAGAAAGAAACAAAGAGAATGACGTGTCTTAAAAAGAATTTCATAAGTTTAAAATAAAAGTTTTAATACTTTATCGACATGATGCCGCCAAGATGAAATCTTCCCCAGTAGCAAAATCTTTGACTATATTTGATCCATTTTGATCTTGAAAATTGTAAGTAATCTCAGTAATTTCTGAAGAGACCTCTAAGTCAAAAAAATCATTCGGCCAGATAATAAATTGCCAGATGTCATCTCCAATAAATTTCAGCGCTGTTTTATCCGATTTATCACAGACAGATATAGTAGTTCCATCACTTAATGTGGCCTCCGCACATAAATAAACAAAGCTGGCGCCACTCAGTTTGGTAACTTGATCATTTTCTCCAATAGAAGCATCAAAATCTATCTTCAATAGATCGTTATAACTAAAAATGTCAGGGGTAACCACAGCAGTACCGGGTGACGGCGCTGGTCCACAATAATTGACTGTAACCCCATCACCCCCGGTGATCTCAATACATGTACCCAATCTAAAATCTTGATTTTGATTTAACTCCCAAATACCATTGTCATTTTCCCCTATGAAATACCCCAACTGAGCAATCATATTGTCAGGGCCTGCAATGGTTTCAATATGTACCGTCCCATATATAGGAAGTGAAGCTGGATTATGATCATATGGTGTATCTGCCATAAACATTACCCATTCCATTTTTGTAGGATCGTAGTTTTCTCCTGTTCCATACATAAATTCCAGCGTTTCTGACCATGGTTTACCTCCTTTGGACTCAATGGCACCCTCAATCATTGGGGTCAGCGTACTATTATAAACATCACTCGTAATATTTATAACGGTATTTGCTCCTGTGTTCCATGATTTTGGTGCTAAAAATCCAACCACAGGCATTGTCCCTCCCACACTTCCTGGATTAAAAGGATCTTCTAACACTTCAATGTCCAATGTAATTGAAATGGTCTCCCCGGCAATCGCTGATTCAGGTTGCGTGAAAGAAATAATATCAAAGCATCTTGTCAAAAACAATGCAATGAGAATAACTACCGCACTCGTTAAATAGGGGCTCCAAAATTTTCGATCAGCTATCTTATTAATGATCCGATTCATGACTCTCACAATGTATTGTTTTTAGTTAGATAATAAACATATGAAACATCACTGCATCCCAAATTAAACGCCATATGAAGTTCCTCATTTCCAATAACAAATAGGGGTTGATCCATTTCGGATACAGCAGTATCTCCATTCACAAAATAAATTTTACTGGGATATAACTCATTATCAAAATGCCATGAGCCCGTATTGTGAGCGGTTGGAAATGGTATGGAAATCTCAGAGTTTATTGTAAAATCAGATGGCATGCCATTAACATAGTTTAAGTAAATTTCAAATGAATTAAAATCATAGTTATCTGAGATGTCTATATCATTTTGTTCAACTTTAGAAATTGACCAGGAGCCTGAGATATCAGTTGACGCACTATTCAATAACTCCTCATTAACAGGCCATTTTTCATCACAACTGATAAAAAATAAAATACTCAATATGCTAATAATTTTTATTATGTTCATTAATTCCCTGATCTGGTTAAACCATGTATATCTACTTCGGTGGCTGGAAATGGGTACAACAATAATTCGATCCACTCTGCATAGGTTTTGAAGCCCTCCCCTTCATCTTCCGTCTTTATAATGCCTAATTTCAAACGCTTAGTATTCAAAAAATGATCCCCCAATTCAAAAGCTAATTCTTTGATTCGGTCCTCAAAAATTAAATCAAGAGTTTGATCCTTTGTAGGAATAGAAGTCAATACTGAGGAGGGTTTAGCCCTATTTCTTAATACATTTATATCATCAACATCTTGCTGATTTACGGATCCATTGACCATGATATCTGCCTCTGCTCGCGTCAAATACATCTCCGCTAATCGAATGTATTGATAATGCATTTGATCCGTAGAATATTTCTCAACATAAACGTAATTATCGTCAGCAGAATAAAGACTTGTATAGCGTGCATCTGTTTCATCCATGATCAGCCCAGCGGCAACACCATTAGGGTTTAAGCTATAAAACCCATTAGTGGCCGAGTTTTGGTAAGCTTCAAAAATACGAGCAGAAGGACTTACTCCGGATCCATCTACCGAATTAAACATGATTTTAAAAATAATTTCATTTGAATTTCCCGGCGCTACAAAAACTTCTGATACATCAGATTCTAAAGAGAATTGATTACTATTAATTACCTCATCAGCACGGGCGTAGGCTAAATCATATTTTTCATGATAAAAATAAATTCTTGCTGCCAATGCAGTGGCTGCATAATAATTAGATATACCCGCCGAGGCCACTTGAAAATTCGTTCTGGCAGATTCAATTTCTGTTTCTATAAATACCATGGCATCGGCTGTTGTCGCACAAGAAACTCTGTCATCGATACCTAAAGGGAATTCAAGTAAGGGTACGGTATAACCCGAGATAGGATCCCCCCAATAGTTATTGAGATCAAAATAAATCAATGCCCTTAAAAAATGTGCATCAGCAAGTACCGATGCCTTTTCCTCCTCTGTAGCCGCAGTATTTGCCAAGTCATCTGAAAAAATCTTATTTATAGTTCCCAAAGCTTGGAATGCGGACGTGTATTGCCATGAAGTCATATTGGTACTTATTTCATGGCCATAAAAATTATCATATTCTCCCCTATTTCTATTTAATATATCTCGCATCATCCCTGCAGAATATAGGGCTGATTGACTTACAAAGGGGCGAATCTGTGCATAGGCACCGTACAATAATGCCTCAGCCGATGCTAAGTCTGTTAATTTGTCCGGCGTTAAACCAATATTAGGAGGATTATCCAAGAAATCATCTCCACATGACCAAAAAACAGCTGTAACAAATATGAGTACTATCTTCTTCATCCTCAACATAATTATAAATTAATAACTAGACCCAAAATTATTGATTTTGCTTGCGGTGACTGCTTAAAAGCACCCCCAGCGCCAATATTGTTCGATTGACGACCTTGTACTACACCTGTAAATTCAGGATCCCAGAAAAAATCTGGGGCTTTTGTAAAAGTCAGCGCATTGACCATTTTTAGGGATAGATCCAAGCCTTTCACAACCGAACTCTTGGTCCTAATTTTATAACCTATGGTTAAGTCTCTTAATCTTAGATAATCCGTACTGTATAAATGTTCTGAAGTCCCTTCCCAAAAAACATTGCTTGTCGTAAGCTGAGAAACATTAGCTCCACCTCTCCCTGGAGAACTCCATGCATTTAACAGATGTGTTGGAGGATTTAATTTATTACCTCCAAAGGGTTGGGTGAGAGCTTTCATATACCCATCTTCATAGGTTTGACCCGTAGCAAAGGTGAAAAGAATGCTTCCATAAAACTTTTTATAACTAAATCTATTTTCAACCCCTCCGGTATATTTGGGCCACGGATTGCCCATAGGTTTTCTATTCTCTTGAGAGAAATTTGCAAAGCTCCCGTATTCCTGAATTGCTTGACTGTAACTTAATGTATTCCCTTCTAGGTCTAAATAGGTATCTTCCCCCGTTACTTGGTCCACTCCTGCCCACTCAACCAGTTGATTTACACCTACTGGATACCCTGGGAAAATAGAGATACTCCCTAATCCCTGACTTGCAGAGATTCCATTTTCAATAAGTTCATCACCAAGACTCGTTACCCTATTTTCATTGTAGTTGAGCGTAACCGAAGTTGACCACTGAAATGAATTCACATCAATATTTACAGAACTAAGCATCATGTCATAGCCCTTGTTGGTCAAAGTCCCTGCATTTTTGGTGACCAAAGAAACTCCAGACATTTGAGAGACTGGGAAAGGGAGTAATAAGTCCTTGGTCGTTTTGTTGTAATAGTCTACTTCTCCGCTGATCCGTCCTTGAAAAAGCTCAAAAGAAATCCCGACATTTAACTGGGAAGTTGTCTCCCATCCCAATTTATCATCTCCAACATTGGCCAGACCCAAACCTGTATTGGCATTATAGGTAGAGGTAGCATAAGTAGATAGATAAGAATAGTCTCCTATTTCAGAATTACCCACTAATCCATAACTCAACCGCATCTTGAAGAACGTTAAAGCATTTCCTATGGGAGCGAAGAAATTTTCATCACTTATCACCCAACCCAGTGATACCGCCGGAAAATAACCCCACCTATTTTCTGGTCCAAAACGTGAAGATCCATCTGCCCGATAGCTCATAGAAACCAAGTAGCGCCCCGCAAAATCATAATTTACACGCCCTATGTAAGACAGAAAAGAATAACTCGATTCACCATTCGAAGCATTGATAATAGCCGCATCCTGTGGTCTGGTAAGTGTGGAGTTAATAAATGTATCTCCGAATACAGAATTTGACTTTGATGTATAGGATTGTATTTCAGAGGCCCCTAGTAAATCTATACTGTGCTGACCCTTGATCTTGGTATAATTTAAAATGTTTTTCCAATTATAACCCATACGCTTCCCATTCACAGTAGAAGATACAGACCTCCCATGAGAAGTAATTTGACCCTCTCGAAAGTGAAAATCATCATTGAACAATAAATTACTTCCTAACTCAGTCCTCAAGCTTAACCCTTCTATAATTTTATACTTCAAATACCAATTACCTAGAATTTGATTACTCTTTAAATTGATGGTTCGCAAATCGTTTCCAGCCACTGGATGCTCATCCGAAACATTAAAATAGCTACCATCCGCCTTCCTGACTGGCCAAATGGGAAGCATTTCGGAAACATTACTTACCCCCCCTGCCCAATTAGTCGGAACTTGTTTATCATCGATATAAGTTAACATAAATCGTCCACCCACAGAGATTTTTTCATTCATCTGATGGTCAACATTGAGACGTGTACCAAACCTTTGATATTTATTTCCTCTTAAAATAGTTGTTTGATCTTTGATATTTGCACTCAAGTAAAAAGTAGTTTTGTCACTCCCTCCTGAAATAGAAACATTATAATCGGCAACCTTACCTACCTGTAGGACTTGATCAATCCAATCCGTATCTGTGCGCTCGGCTTCTTCTTGGGTGAGTCCATCCACCAATACACCACTGTTACTCCAAAAGTCCGCTATATCAAAGCCAGAATTATACCAAGCTTGCTTGGCTAGGGTCAAATACTGCTCCGCGTTTAACAGGCCGATCCTATTAGTAGCCTCGGATAACCCAAATGAGCCGGACACAGTAACCTTAGTAACTCCGGCTTTTCCATTTTTAGTAGTAATTAAGACTACGCCATTAGCTCCACGAGATCCATAGATTGCTGCTGCTGCAGCATCTTTTAAAACCTCCATCGATTCAATATCTGCTGGATTCAAACTGGCCAATACATTTGTATTGGCTGCCTGCTGCAAGTTCCACTCTTTTATACTCCCACCGGGCTGAGAAGTACTTATTTCTCCACTTTCAATGGGAATTCCATCTATAACATATAGCGGCTCGCTATTTGCACTCACAGAGGAAGTTCCTCTGATCCGTACCCGGATAGCAGACCCTCCCAGAGCACTACTTGTGGTAACTTGGACTCCTGGAACGATCCCCTGTAACCCCCCCTCAAATGAGTTAGTAGCAGCAGAATTTAACTTCTCTACATTAACTCTAGAAACGGAACTGGTCATTTTACGTTTAATCTGAGTGCCATATCCCATCACTACAACCTCCTCCAACTCTTTTACATTAACGCCCAATGTAACATCAATTACGGATCGTGCACCAACCAAGATCTCTTGATCATCATAACCAATGGCGCTAAATACCAAAGTAATGTTTTCATCAGGAATATTTAGTCGGTAATTCCCTTCATAGTCGGTAATAGTTCCTGAGGAAGTGCCCTTAATTACAACATTGACACCTGGTAATCCCTCATTCAATTCATCGTATACAATTCCTGATACACTCCGCTCTTGTTTCGAGATAACAGGATCTAATCTCTGTTCTGAGGTACTCTTTTGAACATTAATCCTTCGATTAACCTGTCGGAAATTCAAATTAGACTTTTTTGCAATATCGACCAGTACTGTGTAAACAGTTTGGTCTACATAAGAAACATTGAAAGATCGATTCATAACAACATCTTTCTCATCATATGCAAATACAAATGATGTTTTATTTTCTATTTTTTTAAAGGTTGATCTAATATCATCATCTTTTAAAATAAGATTAATTTTTACTTTCTTAATACTCTCAAAATTGTTATTCTGTGCCCTATTATTCACTTTTGCCAAAACTATCCCCTGGGAAAGCCAGATGAAAAGGGCCATCCCATATATTAGATGAATACTAAATTGTAAGATTTTGGGAGGGAGCATCTTTTTTTGAGAAATCTGAAAAGAGAACATTTTTATTTCATTTATTTTTAACCAATACTTCTTTATCTAATATTTCGAAATCAAATCCTTGAATATAGCCCAATGATCCCAAAACCCAACCTAAATTTTGATTATCATAGCTTGCGTTTATGCGCCATTCTTCTTTAAAAGGCTCACTTATCAAGAAACTTAATCCATACCACAATTCTAATGCTTCAAATACCTCTTTTTGACTTGCATTTTCAAAAAATAACACACCATCTTTCCAAGCATTTATTTTAGGATTAAAAATTCCCCTTTTAATTGTCTTTAAATCTCTATTGTATGCCACTTGCTCTCCAGCTACTAGATATTGATCCTGAAACTCTTCATGTTCATTATGAAATTCAATTTGCACTTTACCTTCTGCTAAAGAAACAGTTACTTCGTTATTTGAATAAGCATTAACATTAAACATAGTACCTAAAGCAGTTGTCGCAACTCCATGCGCAATAACTGTGAAGGGACGATTAACATCTTCCGCTACCTCAAAATAAGCTTCTCCAATCAATTGAATTTCCCTTTTGTCATTTTGGAACCCCTTCAAATAATTGACACTACTCCCTGAATTCAGATAAATAATAGAACCATCACTTAAAAAAATTGTTGATTTCTGACCATAAGGATTCTTTTTTGTAACTAATTCTTGAATCCCCTCATCTTTTACTGAGTCAGTCGTAACGCCTACATTAAAAAGGTAAGCAAATAACCCAAAAAGCAACACTGATGCTGCTACTTTAATTGCCCTTGTCAAATATGAATTTATTTTATGCGTTGGTTTCAAAATAGGATTCATTCGGAATTGATCTTCCTGAATTCTAGATTTTATATTACTTAACATTTTATCGTGAGACTTCTCTTGCAAGTTTTCATACCAATAGGTACGTATGGCATTAAATTTCGCTCTATTTTCGGGCTGCTTATCAATCCATAACTGTAACTCCTTGATATCTTTTTCAGAAGATTCAAATGTTAAAACACGCAAAAAAATATCGGGAATATGAGACCTATCGAACATGTAAAACAAAAATTTTAATTTACATGTTAGGGACGTTTTTTTTGAAGCGATCCCCCAAAATAATAGAATGAAAAAAAAGATTTCCTTCTATTAGAAAATATATAACTTGAATTTTATAGAAGATAATAAAAAAATTAATTGACCCCTTGAATCTGTTTAGCTACATCATTTGGAATCCCAATCCCATTTTTCTCAGATTTGGCAGTTTTACCATCTTTTGGTATAGTTTTTTGTTCGCTTTAGGATTCATTGTTAGCCGTTTTGTGATCATATCTATTTACAAAACAGAAAAAAGATTTAAAAATAATTTAGACTTTTTGCTCATATATATGATCGTAGGCACCGTGATAGGTGCAAGAATCGGTCATGTCGTTTTTTACGAACCCTTTAAGTATTTAAATAATCCCATCGATATTTTGAAAATTTGGGAAGGGGGTCTTTCTTCTCATGGTTGTGCTATCGGAATCTTAATTGCCCTCTATTTTTATGTTTATAAGATTGGACTTAAAGGAAAAAAATGGCAAATCACTAAACATCATCGACAAGGGCACAGTTGGTTGCAAATTGTAGATCGTATGGCCATCGTGGTCGCTTTGGGATCCATCTTCATTAGATTCGGAAATTTCATGAATAGTGAAATCATAGGTACCCCCACAGGATCCAATTATGGAGTTGTTTTTGTTGGAACAAAAATTCAGGAAATAAAAAATCGTATTCCCGCAGTTAAAATGATTTCAATAATAGATCAAGATGCCAATTTGAATACCAATCATCCAAAGCTTACGCTTGAAATCCAACTTTATGAACGCATATCCAGCCTGGAACAAGCAACAAATATTCTTATAAAAAACGTGAAACCTCTGCTGCTAAAAAAACAAAAAATTCCCACCTTAATCCATACTGAAGACGGTCGAATGAATGTTATAAAAACAAGTCAAGGATATAAAGGTTATTTTAAAATGGATGGGATTGTTAGGCATCCTAGTCAACTTTACGAAGCAGCCGTGTGTCTATTAACCTTTTTAATACTTATGCTCGTTTGGAGT
>CAJQKV010000020.1 GCA_905479015.1 uncultured Cyclobacteriaceae bacterium | reverse complement strand
CTCTAAATCTATTTATGGAGCGCTGAGTTTTGGTTGGGATGGTGCGGCAAAGACTTGGAGTAGGTATGAAACGGTTGCATTGGTATTGGCAGGCTTAGCCACTCCATTGGTACTTTCAGTTCACACCATTGTCTCTATGGATTTTGCAACTTCGGTCATTCCTGGTTGGCATACAACGATATTTCCTCCCTATTTTGTAGCAGGAGCTATTTTCTCTGGATTTGCAATGGTATTGACCCTCATGATTGTTACCAGAAAGGTTTATAAGCTTGAGGACTACATTACCATACAACATCTTGAAATGATGAATATTGTGATCATCATAACCGGATCAATAGTGGGCGTGGCTTATTTAACTGAGTTATTCATTGCTTGGTATTCAGGAGTAGAAGCAGAACAATATGCATTTTTAAATCGAGCGACGGGACCTTACTGGTGGGCGTATGCTGCGATGATGACTTGTAATGTAGTTTCACCTCAATTGTTTTGGTTCAAGAAGATCAGGACCAATATAGCTGCCACTTTTGTGCTGTCTATTGTTGTGAATATTGGCATGTGGTTTGAACGATTTGTAATTATCGTTACTTCATTGCATCGAGATTTTCTGCCCTCTAGTTGGGCAATGTTTTATCCGACTTTTGTTGATGTGGGAGTATATGTATTTACGTTTGGGTTATTTTTTACTTGTTTCTTTTTGTTTGCGAAGTTCTTTCCCGTGATCAATATGGCTGAAGTAAAGAGTATTATAAAGACAACAGGAGAAAAAGCTAAGTGATGTCAAATACAAAATTTATTTTAGGTGTTTATGAGGATGAAGACATTCTTTTAAGTGCAATAACAAATATTAGAACTGCCGGAGTCAAAATACATGAAGTTTACAGTCCTTTTCCTGTGCATGGTATTGACGATGTTTTAGGATATAAACGATCTAAATTATCCATCGTCGCTTTCTTGTTTGGTGTTTTAGGGACGTCCTTGGCATTGACCATGCAAATAGGCATGATGGGTGTAGATTGGCCGATGATCATAGGAGGTAAAGACTTTATTCCTTACCCATCATTTGTACCAGTAATATTTGAGTTAACGGTTTTATTAGCTGCTTACGGAATGTGTTTTACTTTCTTCATAGTGAGTGATTTAAAGCCTTGGGCGAAACCAAGAATTTTTGATTTAAGAATCACTGATGACAAGCATGTCATGGCCATCGATTTAGATCAAAACAAAATCGATGTTGCTAAAATTGATCAAATCTTAAAAGATAATGGTGCAAGTGAAGTAAATAAGAAAACCTTTGATGAGGCTTAAAATGAAAATAAACACTATTTATACAACCATCATAGCGCTGTTCATGTTTTCTTGTGCAGCTGGACCCGATAATCCCGGTGTTGAATTTTCGCCGCAGATGTATCATTCCACCCCTTATGAACCTTTGAGTCAGATCGTTGATAAAGAAGCGGGTAGGTGGGTAAGTTCAAACGGAGAAGATGTTCCTGCTGAATTCTATAATTCAAACCCTTACAATGCCTTCAATATGACCATGAGGGAACCGGTAAAAGGTACGGTCAAAAGAGGTCAGTATCTTACCCCTACATTTGCTCCAGATGACTATGCGGCCGCAGATTTGCTATTAGAGAATCCATTAGATTCTACCAAAGCCATACTAGCAGATGGTAAAGCTTTGTATACGCGCTTTTGTAGCCACTGTCATGGTGCCAAAGGCATGGGTGATGGTAAAGTAGGTAAGGTATATAAAGGAGTTACTGCGTATACTTCTGCTTCGGTAGTGAATAAAGGAACGGGTCATATTTACCAAGTCATTACTCATGGCAAAGGAAGAATGGGTTCGCATGCTTCTCAAATAAGTCCAGAGGAGCGTTGGAAGATCGCTATGTATGTTAAAGTTTTACAGCAATAAATTCGCATGTCTATGACCACGGTAGAAGAAAAATATGATTTTTCGGCGAAAGCCAAAAAGAACCTCTTAATTACAATAGGGATTGGAATTGCCCTCACGGTTCTAGGTATTGTTTTAATGAGCACGGGAGGACATCATGAAGAAGCTGCTCACGAAGGCGAACATGCCTTTAGTTGGATCAATCGTTTAGGCGTTGATATCTGGATCAATAACATTTATTTCACAGGAATTGCCATTGTGGGTGTTTTCTTTTTTGCCTTACAATATGCCGCACAAGCAGGTTGGTCTGCAGGGATAAAAAGAATTCCCTTAGCCTTTGGTAGCTGGTTACCCATTGCAGGGATCCTTATGCTGGTCAGTTTTTTCGTATTTGGCCATGACCTTTTCCATTGGACACATCATGGTTTATACGATACCACTTCACATGAATTTGATAGTATCATCAATGCCAAAAAAGCTTATTTCTTTTGGCCCTTAAGTGAACACCCATCTACCCCTGTATTTTTTATAGCCAGAATGTTATTCTTCTTTGGTTTGTGGTATTATTTATTTACGAAATTAAGAAAGTTAGCTTTTCAAGAAGATTTAGAAGGAGGTACTGCCTCTTGGTACAATATGAGAAAGCTATCGGCGGTATTTTTAATTATTTTTGCGGTTACCTCTTCCATAGCCGCTTGGGACTGGGTGATGTCTATTGATACGCATTGGTTCAGTACCATGTTTGGCTGGTATGTTTTTGCCAGTTGGTGGGTAACTACCCTTGCGCTAATCACCTTTATTACCATTCACTTAAAGGAGAAAGGCTTACTTTCAATTGTCAATGAAAATCATTTACATGATATTGGGAAATTTGTATTTGCCTTCTCTGTATTTTGGACTTATATATGGTTCTCGCAGTTTCTATTAATATATTATGCCAATATTCCTGAAGAAACCATATATTTTGTCGAAAGATGGAATAATGACCAATATGGAATTATTTTCTTTGTGAACTTGTTTTTAAATTTTGTATTGCCTTTCTTATTACTAATGCCAAGAGATGCAAAGCGTCATACGGCCATTTTAAAAGTGGTTACTCCGATTGTTATTTTTGGGCATTGGATTGATTTTTATTTAATGATTACTCCAGGCACATTAAAAGAAAATGGAGGTTATGGGTTAGTGGAATTTGGGACTATGTTGATTTATGGTGGCGCCTTTTTATATGTGGTATTAAATAGCCTATCTAAAGCACCTTTATTTGCTAAAAATGATCCTATGTTGGATGAAAGTTTACACCACCACGTACAATAAATTATTAATAATTCTATGTTGAATACAATTATAATCATCGCTGCAATACTCATTCTGGTAATATTGTTTGCCATATTTAGGGTATCATCTCTTGTTGATGTGATCAAAGGAGATTCAAGTACTAAAATCCCTTCATCAAATGGCTTACAAGCCAACTTATTGCTGTTATTTCTAATTGCGGGTTTAATCGGTGGTTTTTATTATTCCTTTGGAGGTTTAGAAGACGATTTTGTATTACCAGTGGCTTCTAAGCATGGTGTCATTACTGATACGCTATTCTGGTGGACGATGGCCATCACGGGTGTCGTATTTATTGTTACGCACATCTTTCTTTTTGGTTTTTCATGGAAATATCAGCATCGCAAAAATCAAGTGGCCTATTTCTATCCGCATAACAATAAATTAGAAATGATTTGGACCATTATTCCTGCTATTGTACTTGCAGCTCTTGTTTTTACAGGATGGAAAGCCTGGATGGACATTACAAGAGAATCCCCAGAAGGTTCGGAAGTAATTGAAATTATGGGATATCAATACGCCTGGTCGGTGAGGTATCCAGGAGCAGACAACGTTTTAGGGGACTATGATTATTTAAAGATTGATGCTACCAATCAAATGGGCATTGATTTCTCTGATCGCGCTTCCTTTGATGATTTTATTCCTAGGGAAATCCACGTTCCCAAAGGAAAACCTGTCCGTTTTAATATACGAGCGCGAGATGTGATCCACAGTGTGTATCAACCTCATTTTCGTTTACAAATGAATGCGGTGCCGGGTATGCCAACGCAATTCTGGTTTGAACCCACAAAAACTACTGAAGAGATGCGTGTAGAAACTAAAAACCCCGATTTTCAATACGAACTTGTATGTAATAAAATATGTGGGCAAGGCCATTTTGCTATGAGGTATATCATTGTGGTGGATGAGCTAGAGGATTATAAGGAATGGTTCAAATCTCAAGAGCCTTGGTTAAAACAAAATGCAGATTACCTCACAGAAGTACCTGCAAAATTAAGAGAAGCGGCGAGTATTGTGGCAGGGATAGAAAATCCTTCAGATTTAGATGCCCCGAACGGTTTAACAATTAGTGGTTCCAAATAATTAAAATATGTCGATTACAGATATTCAAGTTACAGACGAGTTGGTTCATGGAGATGATCATCATGAAGAACATCATGAGCAAAGTTTTATTTTTAAGTATATTTTTTCAACAGATCACAAAACGATTGCCAAACAGTTTTTGATCACAGGTATTTTTTGGGCGATTCTAGGGGGCGGACTTTCAGTTATTTTCCGTTTGCAGCTAGGGTTTCCAGATATGGATATGGGTTTCCTTCAGCCTTTTTTGGGAGATTGGATTTCTAACTCAGGTAAACTAGATCCAGAATTCTATTTGGCCATGATTACCATGCACGGAACGATCATGGTTTTCTTTGTCCTTACAGCAGGTTTAAGTGGAACTTTTAGTAACTATTTGATTCCTCTTCAGCTCGGAGCCCGTGATATGGCTTCAGGATTTATGAACTTATTATCTTATTGGTTTTTCTTTCTCTCTAGTGTGATCATGTTCATATCTATGTTTTTATCCACGGGACCTGCAAGTGGTGGATGGACGATATACCCTCCTTTAAGTGCCTTACCACAGGCTATGAGTGGATCAGGAATGGGGATGACCCTCTGGTTGGTATCTATGGTTTTCTTTATTGCCTCTACCTTATTGGGTGGAATCAATTACATCACTACTGTCATAAATTTAAGAACAGAAGGAATGACTTTTCGAAGAATGCCATTAACAATTTGGGCTTTCTTTATCACAGCTGTTTTAGGTCTATTGTCTTTTCCTGTATTAGTGGCTTGTGTATTACTGCTCGTGTTTGACCGATCTTTTGGTACAAGTTTTTATCTTTCAGAAATCTTCATTGGAGGAGAGGCACTTCCAAACTTAGGAGGTAGTCCGATTTTGTTCCAACACCTATTTTGGTTTCTAGGTCATCCGGAAGTTTATATAGTAATTTTACCCGCATTAGGTATTACATCGGAAGTCATTTCAACGAACTCTAGAAAGCCGATTTTTGGATATACCGCCATGATCGGTTCTATCTTAGCCATAGCCTTTTTATCTTTTATTGTTTGGGCGCATCATATGTTTATTACAGGGATGAATCCATTTTTGGGGTCTATATTTATGTTTCTGACCTTGATCATTGCCATTCCATCTGCTGTGAAAGCTTTCAACTATATAACAACCTTGTGGAAGGGTAATCTTGTTTTTACCCCGGCTATGTTGTTCTCGATTGGACTCGTATCATTCTTTATATCAGGAGGATTGACAGGGCTTTTCCTTGGCAATGCGGCGATTGATATCAATTTGCATGATACCTACTTTGTGGTGGCACATTTTCACTTAGTCATGGGTAGCGCGGCTTTCTTTGGCTTGCTTGCAGGTGTTTATCATTGGTTCCCTAAAATGTTTGGTAGGATGATGGATGAAAAGCTGGGTTACATCCACTTCTGGCTGACTTTTGTAGGTGTTTATTTGGTGTTTTTCCCCTTACATTATATAGGTATTGCGGGCTTCCCTAGAAGATATTACTCATTCACTAATTTTGATGCTTTTAGTTCATTTGTAGATTTAAATTCATTTGTAACGGTGGCAGCCATCATTACTTTTGGTGCTCAATTCATCTTCTTATTTAACTTTTTCTACAATATTTTTAAAGGTAAAAAAGCACCACTCAATCCATGGAATTCCAATACTTTAGAGTGGACGACTCCAAGAATTCCTGAGCATGGTAATTGGCCTGGAGAAATCCCGAAAGTTTATCGATGGCCATATGATTATTCTAAGCCAGGCGCAAAGGATGATTTTATTCCTCAAACAGTACCTTATCACCAGACCAAAGAATCGAACACGGATTTTGAGAATGAAGAGAGTAAAAAGGAGCAACCGGCTACTTGATACCTTAGTTAAAATCAACAATGAATAATTTAGAAATAAGCAATGTAGGTTCAGTAGCTATTAAGCTGAAGGCATACTATGAGTTATTAAAACCAAGGTTATCTTTTCTTGTCGCATTTTCTGCAGCATTTGGTTTCTTGTTAGGTGCAGAAGGCACGCCTGATTTATTTCTTTTATTAATGCTTAGTGTGGGGTCATTTCTTATATCAGGTGCCGCAGTAACCATTAATCAGGTTATTGAACGGAACTTAGATACCTTAATGAAGCGAACTTCTGGTCGTCCGATACCTACTTCCAAAATAAGCCATTTAGAAGCCACTATATATAGCGTGGTAGTGTTTGCTGTGGGGATTATTATGGTGGCTTATTGTACCAATATGTATGCGGCGCTGCTAGCTACAAGTTCTTTGATTATTTATGCCTTTGTGTATACGCCCTTAAAAAGGGTAGGCCCCGTAGCTGTTTTTGTTGGAGCCATACCCGGTGCATTGCCCCCTTTGATAGGTTGGGTTGCCGCAACGGGTACGCTTACTTACGAAGCATGGATTATTTTTGGTATCCAGTTTATCTGGCAGTTCCCTCATTTTTGGGCTATAGCTTGGGTTTCTGACGATGATTATAAGAAAGCAGGTTTTAAGTTATTACCTGGTGGCGGTAAAAAAGATCTCAACACCGCGATTAATATCATGGTCTACACCCTTTTCTTATTGCCTTTGGGCTTACTTCCCACTTATTTTGGTTTAACGGGATTAAACAGTGGTATTATCGCTACTTGTTGTGGTGCTTTATTTTTAGCACAGACCTTCCAATTAATGAAAGATAATTCACATAAATCGGCTTTAAGAATTATGTTTGGCTCATTTATTTATCTGCCAATAGTTCAGATATCATACTTATTCGATAAATTATAATGGAGAATACAGCTGTCATTTTCGCAAATAGAAATTTCAAATTAAAATCAGTCAACGCCAAGAAATTTGCTTTATGGCTGTTCATTGTCTCCATATGTATGCTTTTTGCAGGTTTGACTAGTGCGTACATTGTAAAAAAATCCGATGGGAGATGGTTAGAATTTGATATGCCTGACATGTTTTTGTATTCTACCTTGGTGCTTGTTTTAAGCAGCGTTGCGATGCATTGGACCTATTTAAAAGCAAAAGACAACTCACTCAAAGCGGTGAAGATCGGAATTACTGCGACGGCTGCGATAGCCATAGCCTTTTTTTATATGCAATATTTATCATGGGTCAAATTGGTAGCTCAAGATGTTTTTTTAGTAGGGAATCCCTCGGGTTCTTTTGTCTATATATTTTCAGGACTACATTTAGCTCACCTGATAGGGGGCTTGGTGTTTCTATTAGTCGTTTTTTTAGATACGATGAATTACAAAGTTCACTCCAAAAGTATGTTAGCCATTGAAATGTGTACAACCTATTGGCATTTCCTTGGTGGACTGTGGATTTATTTGTACCTTTTTTTAGTAATGAATAATTAATCATTGATTATGTCAAGCACAGCAATAGAAATTGAAGAAAAAGAAGATTTATGGGGTGGTGGTGTATCACCGATGAATGTAAGTTATGGAAAACTAATGATGTGGTTTTTCCTACTTTCGGATGCCTTTACTTTTTCTGCTTTACTCATCACTTACGGTCTTATCCGGTTCAGCCATCCTGCATTTGACGGGGCCATTGACGATTTCGTTTTTTCTCAAGAATACTGGCCTGTTCCAGAAGTTGTTTTTGAGGCAGTTCCTTTCCTCCATGGGGTACATTTACCCTTGATTTTTGTAGGATTCATGACATTTGTGCTTATTCTAAGTAGTGTAACCATGGTTCTAGCAGTGGAAGCGGGTGAAAGAATGGATCGAAAAGGGGTAGAGAAGTGGATGCTTTGGACGCTGCTAGGAGGTATTGCTTTTTTGAGTTGTCAAGCTTGGGAGTGGAGTCATTTTATTACGGGGACGGATATGGGATCTAAATTACTCGATGGGAGTATTTTTCATGGGGCAAATTTGACCATGAATGAATACGGACCTCCAAATTTTGCAGCCTTATTTTTCTTCATAACAGGCTTTCATGGTTTTCACGTTTTCAGCGGTGTTATGTTAAACTTTATGGTATTCTTTCAAGCCGTTACTGGCAAACTAGAACGCACAGGACATTACGAAATGATTGAAAAAGTTGGTCTTTATTGGCATTTTGTCGATTTGGTTTGGGTATTTGTTTTCACCTTCTTTTATCTGGTTTGACTTTTAAAAATTTTAAAACAAATTAAACATGCAACAGAATACACCTATTGATGTTAAGCCTATAGACAAGGATAAAGTAAAAATGTTTTTGCGGGTTACCTTGTATCTTTTTGTAATTACGGTATTTGAATTTGCCATCGCCTTTACGGTCCCGCACGAATATAAATGGGTAAGGATCTTTATTTTTGTAGCGTTAACCATAGTCAAAGCCTATTATATCATGTCGGAATTTATGCATTTAGGTCATGAGAAAGGAGCACTAAAGATGTCGATATTGTTTCCGTTATTGTTTGTGGCGTTCTTATTATTTATTCTTTTATTCCAAGCGGATGCCATTTTTCAAGCCGTATATTAATTGAAGAAAATAGTAAAGTTTTTTATTCTAATTCTTGTCTTTGGTTTACCGGTTAGCTGGTATTTGTTTCTTCAAGCATTTGGTCAAAATCAGTTCCAATTATCTCCTGTGGGCATCGTTCACGAGACGTGCAACTTGGAATCAGCCTCTTTATATATTCTTGATACTGGTGTAGTTGATGATGAAAAGCTGCAACTTCAACGATTGATGATTCAACTCAAAGACAATAATTGGTCGTACGATTTTTACACCTCTAAGGAGGATTGTTTCGGAGAATTCAATACTTATCCTTTAATCCTCGTTGGGGATAACCGTGAGATCATCGGATATTATGAATTGAGCATCGAAGAAATAGATAGAGTTCTTGTTGAGTTTGATTTGTTCAACCATTTACGAGATATATTATGAATAATAAAAATTATTTAGTTTTAATAAGAGTTATTTCTGTTGTCGTTCCTTTATTGGTGGCCTTCTTATTATTTTTTCCGGCTAAATTAAATCTAGGTGATTGGGTTTATCATATACCGGCTTTCAATGCGTTGTTGAACACAGCGACGAGCATCTTACTTATTGCCGCGATTATCGCTATCAAGAGTAAAAATATCAAATGGCATCAGGCTTTGATGACTTCTGGTTTCAGTTTAGGTGCAATCTTTTTATTAACTTATGTATTATACCATTCCTCTGCTACCACGACTATCTTTGGAGATGTCAATGGGGATGGTATACTCTCGGATGCCGAACGTGGGCTTGTAAGTATAAGTAGACCCGTCTACGTAGGTATATTGATATCCCATATCGCATTATCGGTAATTGTCATACCTCTTGTTTTGACCTCTTTCTTTTATTCTCTCAACGCAAGAATAGAAGAGCATAAAAAAATAGTTAAGTTTACTTTTCCCATTTGGCTCTATGTTTCTATTACGGGTGTGATCGTATACTTGATGGTAAGTCCTTATTATATTCACGGATGATAGTGAAGAGATTCTTACTACTTGTCTTGGGTCTTCTAAACATCCAAATAATTAATGCTCAATGTGTGATGTGCCGGACACAGGTGGTTAATAACGTGAGTCATGGGGATGTTGACTTGGCAGGAGGTCTTAATTTAGGCATCATTTACTTGTTTTCGGCTCCGTACCTATTAATTCTGTTTGTCTTTGTCTTGTGGTATAAGTTCTTTTATTTACATGGTAAAAAAAACAAGATCGTCAGCCATTTTTAATGGACGCTGTCCAAGATGTAGGGACGGAAATATATTCAAAACTGCTGTTTTTACTTTTAATAATTTCACAAAAATGAACCCGCGTTGCCCTAATTGCAACTTGGACTACGAAGTGGAGCCTGGGTTTTTTTATGGAGCTCTATACATTAGTTACATATTTTCCGTAGGAATATTCGCTGCCGTTACCATTATCTTATTTGTCTTTTTTGATGATCCCGAATCAAAAGTTTATATCGGTACGGTGATCTTTCTCTCCATTACCCTCTATCCGTTTAATTATCGATTTTCAAGGATCATATATCTTCATTTGTTTGGCAGAGTGAAATATGATGGGGCTTTGAGAGCTCGTTAGTTTCGTTTCCTTTAATTTAGTCGTAGATGCGCTTACGATTAATAAAAATAACTGTTTTATGGTTTTTTAGTGCCGGTATAATAGTCTATTGGCTTAATGCGGGTAAGGAGGGTCAGGTTGCTCGTGAAATTAATAATAAGATTTCCTCCATCATCAGCGATCAATTGACGGATCTTCATTTTTTTTTAGATCAATTCATGCATCATAATGGTACGGATCTGCGGCAGTCTTTTAATCCAAATTATCCCACCTATGGTTACCGAGATGGGGATCTTGTTTTTTGGAATTCCAATGCCTACTTTCCAGCATATGACCGTATCAAGACAGTGGATACGGTTGCTTTTTTTTCAGATGAAAATATAAATGTTATTTGCCTCAGAGTTTCGAAACAGGAAGTTTCCGGGGCCCTGCTAGAACTGTACTCCATTATACCTATTGCTTCAACCTTTGTTTCTAAAGAGAATCAATCAATTACTGTATTTAATAAACAGTTATTTTCAAAATTTGACGTAGACTTCAACACCCAAGGATTCCCGGTTAGTTATGATGGTAATATCTTATTGAAATTATCAGCAACGCCTAACGTAATAGATATTTCTGTCGTAAATTTTATGCTGCTCTTCTTCATTGTATTCACGGTATTTTATACGATTAATTCCTTTTTGAATTTTTTATCATTAAAATCATCATTAGGTTATCTAGGCGTCCTGGTTGTGTCTTTGTGCTTTTGGATGACCTATTTTGTTTTGATGGCAAAGGGGGGAATCGGTTCAATTACTTTTCTTAAATATCAATTGATGCCGGATCTTTTGTTCCTCAACTTGGAGCAGTTATTTTTCTTTTTTTTATTTTTATTAATCATATTATTTAAGCTTACTACTGCCTTATTTAAGTCCAAAAAAGTGCTTCAACTGACGATCACTAGATTCAGGACATTCACTATTGTTTTTTCCTTCTTAAGTTCGATAATTAGCGCACATTTATTGTTTTCTGGAATAGAAATGATCGCTCATTACAGCCATGAAAACCTAGACATTACCAAATCGGTGCTATTCAGTAATCATCGGATGCTGTATTACATTTTTTTGATGTTATTATCTTCGTGTTATTTCTTTTTGAATCATATTTTCTACAAGTTTTTTATAAAGGCTTATGTGTTCCCGCAGCATTTAGGTTATGTGGTCATCTTATTACTAGCCTATTTCATAGGCCCCTTTGGCGATCAATGGTATATCATACTCCCTCAGTTGATAGTTTGGGGGATCATGTTTATGACAGGCTGTTCTTATCAATTGACCAAGCCCAAATACATCACTCTTTTTTATTTAATGTTGATTGCTGTATTCGTAGGAATTCTGAACGCTCGCGTAATCTTGAAATCTCACACGCGTTCAGAATTAGTACAGAAACAAGATTTTGCTTTTAAAATTCAAACAGCGACCGATTCGATAGGAGAGTATTACATCAGTAGACTGGGTGAGAAAATAATGAAAGATCCGTTCATCTCTTTACGGTTTAAAAATGAGCTGCTTGCAACAAAGGTTGTTGAGGACCGTATTAGGGAAATTCAAGCTTCTTATCTTGATAAATATGTGATGAAGACCTATTTATTAGATGATAACGGTGATTCTTATGGCTTTACTAGAACAGAAGGAATCAATTTTTCAAAGGCAATATTACTGAAGGCAAATACTACATCTTTTGAGAATATTTATTCTGTGCCCATGATTGAAAACGGGTATCATAAGTATTATACGGTGATCCCCATGTCATCTTCAAACTATAAAGGGGAAATCATCGTAGAATACACTAAAAGGAAACACTCAACTCCAACGGTCTATTCCTCTTTCTTCGAGGCCAAAAATAAGAGTTCTCAAAAAGTTAAAAATTACGATTATGGCATTTATCAAAATGGAATGCTTACACATCAATTGGGTAATTATAAATTCCCTCTAAAACGGGCTGAAGTATGTCCTGATATAAGTTCTCAAGGCGAATGCATTCAATGGAATCAGCATTTCTATTTGACAAAAATTCAAGACGGACGCATGTTAATGGTCGTATCTAGCGCTTATAGTAAATATGCTATTTTCGCGAACATTGCTTTTATTTTTATTCTGAGTTTGTTTTTCTTTGGATCTGTTTTTTTTATAATGACTAGACTTAGACCCATTGAAAGTTTTAGTTTAACTAATAAAATTCAACTTTATGTAGGTCTTTCATTTCTTGTTCCTACCGCCATTGTCAGTGTGCTCATATTATCTCAATTAACCTCATCTTATCGCGCTGAAATTAATAGAAGCCATCAAAAGAAAGCCGTGAACATCGCTCAAAATTTCAAACAAGACTTGGCGTTATTTCTAAACAATAATACCAATAAGTACCAATTGATTCAAAAAATCATTGAAATATCTAATTTATCTAGAAGTGATATTAACCTGTATGGAGCGAAAGGCCAGATGTTGGCATCAAGTAATGAGGATATTTTTGATCAAAAGATTTTATCAAAAAAGATTCACCCCATGGCATATGGACATATTATTGATGGGCGAGGCCAAACAAAGATCATTGAAGAAGACCTAGCAGGCGTGAAATTTAAAACGGTGTATGTGGCCGTTTATGGAGATCAAATAAATGAATTAATGGGTATTATTGCGCTCCCATTTTTTGATTCCAAAAATCATGTAAACGATCAACAGATTGAGGTATTCAATAATTTCATGGTGTTTTTTACTTCTATTTTCATCTTGACGCTCTTGGTCGGTAATTACGGAATGAAGGCTATTATCAAGCCCATTAAGATGATTGCTGAACGTATGAGAAGAACTCAATTTATGTCAGAAGAGATCGCTCCATTGACGTATAAAGAAAAGGACGAAATTGGCATGCTAGTCTTTGAATACAATCAAATGTTGGCCAAGTTGGATCAGAGTAAATTTGAATTGGCTAAAATTCAAAAAGAGACTGCTTGGAGAGAACTTGCCCAGCAAGTAGCCCATGAAATCAAGAATCCATTAACGCCTATGAAGCTAAAGATCCAACAAATGCAGAGAGCGATGAATGATTCAGAGGCAAATTATGAAGTACTTAACTCTTTGCTTGGACAGATTGATAATTTATCTTCTATCGCAGATTCATTTTCTTCTTTTGCCCAATGGCCCGCACCTCACAATGAAGTATTTGATTTTTCCAAATTAGTAAGAGAAACTTCGTCTCTTTATGCTTCAGATGATTTGCTAATTCAACTTGAAATAACCGAAGATGTGATGGTTTATGCCGACGTTGATCTTATGCGTCAAATTTTAAATAACCTCATCATAAATGCGGTTCAATCACATGTTGAAAAGCCAGGTTACGTAGAAGTATGCTTAGAGGTTAAAGCCCACAAATTACTTTTATCGATAAAAGATAAGGGTCAAGGGATTTCGGACATGAATACGGCTGATATTTTTAAGTCTTATTTTACCACCAAGGAGAATGGAACAGGAATAGGGCTTGCATTTGCAAAGAAAGGGATAGAACAAGCGGGAGGAAATATTTGGTTTGAGACTAAAAAGGGGGTTGGCACGACTTTCTTTATTACTATGCCAAGGGCATAACTTTATGAGATTACTTATCTCAGATACATTTGCTTCATTAATTGAGTGGCAAAGACAAAGTCATTTAATTCTTTTACATCAGATTTTGTAATCTCATCATTGGTCCCTTCCCAAAGTTTTTTGCCTTCTAAGAGAAACATAATATGGTCTCCCATTTCAATCACAGAGTTCATGTCATGGGTCACGATAATCGTCGTGATTAAGTATTCAGACGTGATTTCTTTAATCAGATTATCTATTTTTATGCCGGTCTGTGGGTCTAAACCACTATTAGGTTCGTCACAAAAGAGATAATTGGGTTTGTTTACAATGGCCCGAGCTATTCCAACACGTTTTTTCATACCCCCACTTATTTCAGAGGGCATTTTTTTATTTATGTTAACTAAACCGACCCGTTCAAGGCAAAAGTTAACCCGATCGATTTTTTCATCTTCGGGAAAATCTGTGAGGATATCAAGAGGGAATTTCACATTCTCTTCTATATTTTTGCTATCAAATAAGGCACCCCCCTGAAAAAGCATACCAATTTCTCGCCTTATTTGTTTACGATCTTGTTCAGATCCATTGATGAAAGAACGCTCGTTGTACTTAACATCGCCCAAGTCAGGAGTAAAAAGTCCCACTATATTTTTTAATAATACACTTTTTCCTGTGCCACTTGAACCAATGATTAAATTATTCTTTCCCTTAAAAAAAGTCCCTGATATATCGAAAAGCACTTGCTTTCCCTTAAATGATTTCGATATGTTGTTGATTTCTATCATCCCATTAAGAGCTGAGCCAATGCATAATCTGCCAAAAGAACCGCGATACAACTATTGGTAACCGCTGAGGTTGAAGCTTTACCTACTTCTAATGATCCTCCAGTAGTAAAAAAGCCTTTGTAAGAAGAAATAGAGGCAATTAAAAAGGAGAAAACCAAGGCTTTGATCACAGCAAATGTGATATTAAACTCTATGAATTCATAGCGTATTCCATAAAGATAATCTACCGATGAGAGAATGCCGGTAAGCGTACCTGCAAAATAACCTCCTAATAAGATTAAAAAAATAGACAATATCACCAGCATGGGATACATAATAACGCAAGCGATCACTTTGGGTAAAACTAGGTAGGAGCTGGCATTAATTCCCATAACCTCTAAGGCATCAATTTGTTCGGTAATGCGCATGGTTCCCAATTCTCCAGCTATACTTGAGCCGACTTTACCTGCAAAAATAATAGCTATAATGGTGGGGGAGAGCTCTAAAATAGCCATATCCCGGACCACCAGAGAGATAACGTAATCAGGGATAAATGGGCTGACTAGGTTGAATGCTGTTTGGATCGTTGTCACTGCACCCATAAAAACAGACACAATTCCTACTATGAAAAGAGAGTTATACCCGACATTTATACACTCTTGTGTAATCAGCCTTATATAGGTACTGAAAGTTTCTCTCCTAGTAAAGAGACTCCCCATAAAAATGAAATATTTGCCTAAACTTCGCATTAATCATCGAATTTAAGCATATCATTTTAAAACTCCATTTTTTATTGAGAAATGGAGTTATTTTTATTGAAATTTGTTATTCAACAAGGAGAAAGAGAAAAACATGTATTGTGTAGTCACGGGAGGAACAGAAGGTATCGGTAAATCAATTATCTATCGATTTGCCGAACAAGGATTTGACATTATTACTTGCGCAAGAAATCAGACAAAATTGGACTTACTTAAAGTTGATATTGAGAGAAAGTATGCAGTAAAAGTATCCATTTTGGCTGTTGATGTATCTATTAAGGAAGAGGTTTTGAAATTTGGTAAGTTCGTTAATGATTTAGGTATCCCAGAGATCTTGATCAATAATGCCGGAGTATTTACACCTGGTATGATTGATGAGGAAGCCGACGGTGCTTTGGAAATGATGATCAACACCAATCTTTACAGTGCCTACCATTTAACAAGAGCTGTTTTACCAGAAATGAAAGCGGTAAAGAAGGGCTATATTTTCAATATGTGTTCCATTGCAAGCCTTACGGCTTATGCCAATGGGGGGTCCTACAGTATTTCTAAATTTGCTTTATATGGGATGACCAAGGTTTTACGCGAAGAACTGAAGAAAGATAATATTAAAGTTACTGCCGTATTGCCAGGAGCAACGTTCACTTCAAGTTGGGAGGGTGTTGACCTTCCTGAAGAACGATTTATCAAGTCTGAAGATGTGGCAGATCTTATTTGGGCAACTTACAGTTTAAGTGATCGTACCGTAGTTGAAGACTTATTGATCAGACCCCAACTCGGAGACTTGTAATGCTACATTGTACAGTTGAATTTATAACGTGAGAAGATCATATGACCTATTATGCTAAAAGCCTAACTAACTACGAAAGAAGGCACACACGTGTGGTAAACATTGGCGAAGTTCCACTGGGAGGATCATTTCCTATACGCGTTCAATCAATGACTACCATTGATACGATGGACACCAAAGGTTCTGTGGATCAATGCATTAGAATGATTGAATCAGGCTGTGATTATGTGCGAATTACTGCGCCAAGCATTAAAGAAGCGAAAAACTTGGCAGAGATTAAGCATTCACTTAGAGAAAAAGGATTTCAAACACCGTTGATTGCTGACATTCATTTTACACCAAACGCTGCTGAACTTGCGGCTAGAATCGTAGAGAAGGTCCGCATAAACCCAGGAAATTATGCAGATAAGAAAAAATTTGCCGTCATCGATTATACTGAAAGCACCTATCAGGCAGAATTAGATCGCATTAGAGCTAAGTTCTCACCGTTGGTAAGTATTTGTAAGGAATATGGTACCGCCATGCGGATAGGGACCAATCATGGATCTTTATCTGATAGAATCTTAAGTAGATACGGGGATACGCCACTAGGGATGGTTGAATCTGCTCTCGAATTTATTCGTATTTGTGAGGATTTAAATTATTTCGATTTGGTGCTTTCAATGAAGTCAAGCAATCCCCAAGTAATGGTCCAAGCGTATCGCTTGCTGGTTGCTAAGCTTAAAGATGAAGGATTGCAATCTTATCCTTTGCATTTAGGAGTAACAGAGGCGGGAGAGGCAGAAGATGGGAGAATCAAATCTGCGGTAGGTATAGGAACGCTCTTGGAAGATGGCTTAGGAGATACGGTTAGAGTGTCGCTGACAGAAGCCCCGGAAGCAGAAGCCCCCGTTGCAAAAATATTGATTGATCAATTGAATGAGCGAAAAAGTCCAATAGACCTACTGCCCGTGATAGACAGTCCTATAGATCCCTATCGCTATACCCGTAGAGAGACATTTGAGGTGGTCAATTTTGGTGCACAAAATGTACCTCGCGTCATCGCAGATTTTTCCAATAAGAAAACCATCGATATCAAAAGCTTGAAATCAATAGGGCATTTTTATTTGTCTGAGTTAGATAAGTGGGGTATGAATGATTTAGGATGTGATTATGTTTATACAGGAGATCATGTGCTTGATTTTATGCTTCCTAATGGGTTAAAGCAGATTGTTAATTATGATTTATTTCAAACGTTAAGTAAAAAGGATCATATTTATCCGCTCTTGTTTGAAAATCAATTGATCAATTTAAAAGAAGTTGAAAATCATTTTAGTTTTATTCAAATCAATGCGGATAAATTTGAAGATAAGATCATAGATCAACTCAAGGGTTTAACTCAATCCATTATTATCTTAGAATCTTTTGCCTCTAACGTATTTCATAGCTCAAGAAATGTGATGATAAAATTCATGAAGGCAGGCATTCAATTACCGGTAGTGTTTAAATATCATTTTGGCGGTTTTTCAGAAGAAGCCTTCAGAATCAATTTAGCGACTAATTATGGAGGGTTGTTCATTGATGGGTTGGGCGATGGTATGCTGATGAGCGCGGATGATTTGGATACTAAATTAATCAATGAAACTGTTTTTGGAACTTTACAGGCGGCGCGTACCAGGATAACCAAAACAGAATATATATCCTGCCCATCTTGTGGTAGGACGCTTTTTGATTTACAAGAAACAACAGCGATGATTCGAAAAAAGACGGATCATTTGAAAGGTATAAAAATAGGTATCATGGGCTGTATCGTAAATGGACCTGGAGAAATGGCTGATGCAGATTATGGCTATGTGGGTTCAGGTAAAGGGAAAATTACCCTCTATAAAGGCCAAGAAGTCATCAAAAAAGCAGTACCGACTGCGAATGCCTTAGATGAACTTATCAAATTAATTAAAGACAATGGGGAATGGGTAGACCCTGAATTAACAAATAATATATAAAATGGATAGAGATCAAAAAGATACAAAAAGTGGTTTAAATGAATTGCTTACTTATTTTTTCAGAAAAAAAGATCCCACGAAGAAAGTAAGCATTAACTTAAAACTAATGCATGGGATCAATAAAATATCCATCATAATTTTCATATTTGCAGTCATCTTAATGATTACGAGATATATTTCGAGGTCTTGATTGTGACGGTCTAATTTTTTTTACAGAAAATGTTCTGCTTCAATAGGTTATGATCTTATGCTAAAGTGTTTCTTAAATTTAATTTAAATATTTTTTTTTAATTGACTTGAAGCTTTACATTCATTTTTTGTCATTTTAGGCCTATCTTGTGCTTCTAATGAAGATATTCTTACGAATCATTTTCTTATGTTTATTAATGTTAAGTCTAGGATGTCGACCCAAGATGATTTGTCCTGCGTTTCAAAGTACTTATATCTTGGATGATTCTCTTCGGTTTGCCTATTTCTCACCCCTTTGGAAGCTTGATAAGGAAACGCGTGACGCCTATATCACCAAGAACTATGACGCCTCGAAGTCTCAATATTTTGCCTCTGTTGAACCTTATGTAGCGAAAGCAGAAGAGGGGAATAGAACTAAGTTTGGTGTTGTAAGATATGAGCCCAACTGGTTAAAGACGTATCAAATGAGAATCGCTCCTCGACAAGATCTTATCTGGAAGGAAGGAGTATCTGAAGATCCAACAGATTCCATGGATATAGGAAGTTTTGTGGCTTCTGATTTTGGTTTAGATTCTATCTCAGGTGATTCTGTTATTTTAGCCACTCAGGATTCTATTCCAGCAAAAAAATATTTGTATGGCTATGATCCTCAAGGCCAAAATAATGCGGAACAAGAATATTATAACAAATATTTCGGTTATTTGCTAGTTGCAAAGGCAGCCCCACCTAATGAAGATCTTCCTACGGACAGTACGGGAGTGGTTACTGATGAATTTATAGAAAATGACAGTATTCAAGTCGAAAAAAGAAGCTTTCTCAAAAGAAAAAAGAAAAAGGAAGTAACGGAAGATGAAACTGAGTTAGTAGGAGATGATGGTTTTGAAGAAGATGACAATGAAGAGTAACAAGAAGATCAGTGATACACACTCATGTTTTCATTCCCATCTTTAAGTGATAAAAAAGGATAAACCATTATTTATTACAAAGATCAAATAACTACATTTACTATCTTTTTAGGTACAATAATAACCTTTTTTGGAGGCTTTCCGTCGAGCCACTTCTTTATGATGGTATGGTTGAGTACTGCTTGTTCTATTTCGATGGCTGGCGTATTCAAAGGAAATGATAATTTAACTCTCATTTTACCATTGACTGAGATGGGATATTCAAAAGAGTCTTCAATCAAATAAGAGGCATTAAATAGCGGAAATGTTGCATTGAAAATGCTGTGCTTTCCGTCTAGTTTTTCCCAAATCTCCTCACTCAAATGTGGGGCATAGGGTGCTATTAGGATCGCAATGGGCTCAAGAATTTGCCTTTTATTACACTTAAGCTGTACCAGTTCATTGGTAGCAATCATGAAATTAGATATTGAAGTATTAAGAGAAAATTGTTCAATATCATCCTCTATTTTTTTGATTAATTGATGAAGAATTTTGAATTCTTCTTTGCTTGGTTGCGCTTCTGAAACCTCAAATAAATCATCATCATTGTGGAAGAGATTCCAGAATTTTCTTACAAATTTAAAGACACCCTCTATGCCATTTGTATTCCAGGGCTTACTATGTTCAATTGGTCCCAAAAACATCTCATACATTCTTAACGTATCCGCCCCATATTTTTCAATCAAAATATCAGGATTGACTACATTAAACTTGGATTTAGACATTTTTTCGACTTCCCAGCCACAGATGTATTTACCATCTTCAAGAATAAATTTGGCGTTTTTTGCATCCGATCTAAATGATTTAAATCCTTCAATATCAAGGATGTCATCTTTCACAATGTTTACATCGACGTTGAGCGGATAGGTGTCATATTGATTTCTCAAACCTTCAGAAACATAAATGTTTTCGTTTTTGATTCGATAGACAAAATTTGAGCGGCCTTGAATCATACCTTGATTAATCAGCTTTTTGGCATATTCATCTACCTTAATATAACCTTTATCATATAAGAATTTGGTCCAAAACCTTGAATAGAGTAAATGCCCGGTAGCGTGTTCGGGCCCTCCTACATAGAGATCGACAGATTCCCAATAATCTAACGCTTTGGTCGAGGCAAAATCCTTATCATTATGGGGATCCATATATCTGAAAAAATACCAACTTGAACCTGCCCATCCTGGCATGGTGGTTAATTCATAAGGATTTTGATGCTCATCACACCAGTCTTTAGCCCTGCCCAAAGGTGGGGCTCCATCTGCCGTTGGCAGGTACTTATCAACTTCTGGGAGTACCAACGGCAGCGCCGCTTCTTCTAAAAGCTCCGGGTAATTGTTTTTGTACTTTACAGGTATGGGTTCTCCCCAATAACGTTGTCGACCAAAGATGGCGTCTCTGATTCTATAATTAACCTTTGCAGTGCCCATGGCTATCTTCTCAAGGGCTTCAATGCCTTTGAGCATGGCATCCTTAGGATTCAAACCATTGAGAAAATCAGAGTTGATCATTTTTCCATCTTTAGTAGGATCCGCTTCCGTCTCTGTGATTATTTGAGCATCAATTATTTGAGTAATAGGTAATTTGTATTTTTTAGCAAAATCAAAATCTCTTTGATCCCCACTGGGTACGGCCATAACGGCACCGGTTCCGTATCCGGATAATACATAATCTGCGATCCATACAGGAACTTTTTGGCCTGTGAAGGGATGTAGAACATAGCTACCCGTAAATACGCCAGACACTTGTTTCACATTACTGATGCGATCCCTTTCCGACTTAGCCTTAGTCGCCTCGACATAAGCGGTAACAGCATGGGATTGATCAGAAGTGGTTAATTTTAAGGTGAGATCACTTTCCGGTGCTACGACCAAGAAGGTAACTCCAAAAATGGTATCTACTCTGGTGGTAAAAACCTTTATGAAATTCTTGCTGTGCTCAAAATTAAAATCGATCTCAGCTCCGATAGATTTTCCAATCCAATTTCGTTGCATATCTTTGATGGCGTCTGGCCAGTCAATTTTATTTAAACCCGTTAACAATCGATCTGCATAGGCGGTAATACGCATATTCCATTGGGGCATATTCTTTTTGACGACAGGATGGCCCCCTCGCTCTGAATATCCATCTTTGACTTCATCATTTGACAGAACCGTACCTAATTCAGCACACCAATTAACCGTAGTTTCGGCTAAATAAGTAAGTCTATATTTTGTCAATACAGTTTCTTTTTCTTCAAATGAGAAGTGGTTCCAATCTTTTGAAGAAAATGAGTCAATTTTTTGGTCTCCGACAAGCGCTACCCCAATATTCCCGCTTTTCAGGAATTGGGCAGTTAAGGTATCAATGGATTCTGCTCGATCATTGGCTACATTGTACCAACTGTTGTATAAAAGTTTAAATATCCATTGGGTCCATCTATAAAAAGAGGGATCACTCGTTCTGAGTTCTCTTGACCAATCATAAGAAAACCCCAAGCTTTTGAGTTGTTCTTTATATCTAATGATATTGTTATGGGTTGTAATCGAGGGGTGCTGACCGGTTTGAATGGCATATTGCTCAGCAGGCAGCCCAAAGGAATCAAAGCCCATAGGATGCAACACATTAAAACCTTTAAGTCTTTTATACCTGGAAATGATATCAGTAGCAATGTAGCCCAGCGGATGCCCTACGTGCAAACCTGCACCTGAGGGATAAGGAAACATATCCAGACAATAATATTTAGGTTTTTCAATATCAATAGCTACTTTGAAAACGGAATTTTCATCCCAATACTTTTGCCATTTGGGTTCTACCTCTTTAAAATTGTAATCAGCCATTATCTTAGTGCATCTTTTTAAAAAGAGCAAATCTATTTAAAGCAATCATAAAATGTTTTAACATTAACCAAATACACGAATATTATTATTCCTTAGCGTAATAATAACTTCTAATATTATTTAGATAAATAAACCTACCCAATCATCCCTTTAATTCTCATAAGAAATGTTATTTTCGTGTTTATCGGAAAACAATTGATCGAATGAAGCAGTATCATGATTTGATGCACCGTATTCTAAACGAAGGGGTGAGTAAAGAGGATAGAACCGGAACGGGAACCAAAAGTGTCTTTGGTCATCAAATGAGATTTGATCTTTCTCAGGGTTTTCCGTTATTGACCACAAAAAAAGTCCATACCAAATCGATAATTCACGAACTATTATGGTTTCTTATGGGAGATCAAAATATTAGATAC
This sequence comes from uncultured Cyclobacteriaceae bacterium, assembly GCA_905479015.1. Lineage (GTDB taxonomy): Bacteria > Bacteroidota > Bacteroidia > Cytophagales > Cyclobacteriaceae > UBA4465. The sequence continues at coordinate 87,594 of CAJQKV010000020.1, read as the reverse complement.
CTAAAAGAGAATGGGGTTTCTATTTGGGATGAGTGGGCCAATGAAAATGGTGATTTAGGGCCAGTATATGGGGTGCAATGGCGCAGTTGGCCCAAATCCGATGGATCAACCATAGATCAAATAAGTAATGTAGTTGATCAAATTAAAAAAAATCCAGACTCTCGAAGATTGATAGTAAGTGCATGGAATGTTGGGGAAGTTGAGCAAATGGCTTTACCGCCCTGTCACACGATGTTTCAGTTTTATGTAGCTCAAGGCAAACTATCTTGTCAGCTTTATCAGAGAAGTGCTGATGTCTTTTTGGGGGTGCCTTTCAATATCGCTTCATACGCTTTACTTACCGTCATGATTGCTCAGGTCACCCAACTAGGTTTGGGCGAATTCGTACACACCTTAGGTGATGCACATCTCTATAATAATCATTTTGACCAAGCAAAATTACAATTATCAAGGTCTATCAGAAACCTTCCAGAGATCAGATTGAATCCTTTAGTTGATGACCTATTCAATTTTAAATATGAAGATATAGAGATTCTGAATTATGATCCACATCCTCATATTAAAGCGGTCGTAGCGATTTAATATTAATTTTTTAATTTCGTATCTTAATTTCATTTTTTACGTAAGATTAGATAGAACGATAAGTGTAAATTTTCTTTTCATTATGCTAAGTAGTCTGTTCAGATGAAATGGGAAAATGAAATACTTGACATGCCTAAGGGCTGAAATTAGTAACTTTAACAAATATCAATTTTACTTTTAATGATCGGTAGTATGCATCATATTTATATCCTGCTATTTTCTTTTTTGACGTTCCTTTTAGGCCACTCTAGCGTTGCCCAAAGGGAATCTCGTCAGCTCAATCTTCAGGAATGTATAGACGTAGCTTTAGAAAATAATTTAACGGTAAAAAGGAGCGCCCTAGATGCGGAACGTTCAAAGATTTCGGTCCAAGAATCACAAGCAAGTCGATTGCCCAATTTAAACTTAGGAGCTAACTATGGAAACAATTGGGGGCGATCCATTGATCCTACAACTAATTCCTTTATTGCCCAACAGATTAATACTTCAGGTTTATCAGGAAATTCCAGTTTAAGCCTTTTTACAGGAGGACAAATTTATTTTTCTATCAAACAATCTCAACTTAACCTATCTGCTGCTCAATATGATTTGGCAAGGACCAAAGACAATATCGCAATGAATATTGCCAATTTCTATTTGAATGTCATCTTTAATCAAGAGTTATTGGAAAATGCACGCCTACAGTTGACCTCGACCCAGCAGCAATTGAACCGTACACAGCGCTTGGTGGCAGCGGGTTCTTTACCTAGAACCTCTGAATTGGCATTGATCAGCCAATTGGCTGGGGATGAAGTAACCTTAATCAATGCGCAGAACAGTCTTGCCTTGGCAGTTCTAAATTTAAAGCAAGCCATGTTGATACCAGCATCAGAAGAAATTGAAATAGTCATTCCTGATATTGATGTTGAGCAATTAATTACAGAAAATCAAACGATTCAAGAAATCTACGACCATGCAATAGGGGTAAGACCTGAAATAAAAAGTGCTTATTTGCGTGTGGAGTCGGCAAATGTAGGTTTAAAAATATCAAAGGGTGCCTACTATCCTTCTCTGCGATTGAATGGGAACTTGTTTACTAATTATTCTGATATTGCTGATCGAGAGAGAATTATATATGATAATTCGACTCCTGTGATCCAAGATGTTCCAATTGGTTTTTATGTCGATGGTAGCATGTTAGAAGTTCCTGTATATTCACGGATAACCTCTGGGACTATAATAGGTACGGAATCTTTCAATCGGTCGAGACAGTGGCGAGAAAATTTCAGTCAGTCATTAAGTTTTAATTTGTCCGTACCGGTCTTCAATAATCTTCGAACCAGTTCCAATGTCCAAAGGGCAAAAATACAGTTACAGCAGTCTGAAATCGCGGTCAAAGAGCAAACGAACCAACTCCGCCAAGCGATTGAATCAGCATTCAATGACACCCAATCCAGCCAAAAGAGTTTTCTTGCTTCCAAAAAGCAAGTGGAAGCATTAGAGGAAACCTTGAGAATTATCGAAAGTCAATATAATTTGGGAGCGGCCAACTTCACCGAATATCAAATAGCAAGTAATAATCTTTTTGCGGCAAAATCGGATTTAGCTCGTTCAAAGTTTAATTATATTTTTAAACAAAAAATACTAGATTTCTATCAAAATCGACCCTTAACTTTCTAATATGAAAATTCCTAATCAAAAAAAGTCAAGTAATAAACTGATCATTATTTTATCAGGATTTGTAGGCCTTTTATTGTTATTTGCCATTATTGGAAAATCATTGGGATGGGTGGGCAAGAAAAAGATGTTTGAAGTAGATATGGCCAAAGTAACTTTTGAAACCATCGTTGAAAAAGTAAGTGCTTCCGGAATGGTACGTCCGGTGATAGAAATAAAAATAAGTCCTGAAGTGGCAGGGGAGATCATTGAGCTTCAGATCAAAGAAGGCGACTCTGTGAAATCAGGAGATTTATTGCTCAAGATTAGACCCGATAATTTCATATCATCCCTCAATCGGTCTAAGGCCAATCTAAATCAGCAAAAAGCTAATTTAGCTGCTTCTAAAGCTAATTTAGCTCGGGCAGAAGCCGGGTTTTATCGGTCTCAATTAGAGTTTAATAGACAATCTCTTTTGCATAAAGAAGAAATGATTTCGGATGCAGAATATGAGTTGGCAGAAGCCAATTATAAAATAGCAACGCAAGATTTGGAATCAGCCAAGCAGACGGTTGAAGCGGCCATTTATATTGTCAAAAGCTCACAAGCTACGGTTGACGAAGCGCAAGAAAATCTCATGTTAACCAATATTCAAGCACCCATGACAGGTATTGTTTCTAAGTTAGATGTAGAAAAAGGGGAGACTGTTGTGGGAACCAGTCAAATGCAAGGTACTGAGATGTTAAGAATTGCGGATTTAAATAATATGGAAGTAAGGGTAGATGTCAATGAAAACGACATTATTAAAATATCGATAGGGGACACCACCTTGATAGATGTTGATTCATATTCCTATCTAAAAAAAGAATTTAAAGGAGTCGTTACACAGATAGCCAATTCAGCCAACAATAAAGTTTCCTCAGATGCCGTGACGGAGTTTGAGGTGAGAATTAAAATATTGAATGATTCATATCAGGATTTGCTTGAGGAAATGGATATCATTTATCCTTTTAGACCCGGAATGACTGCGAGTGTAGAAATCATCACGATGACCAAGCAGAACATTCTCACCGTTCCTTTATCTGCCGTAACGACGCGAAAAGAGACAAAGAAAGGTTCTCTTGGGTCAAAAGATGAAGGGGAAGATGAAGATGCTTCCTATGATAAGAGGTCTCAAGATCAGGAAGATGAAATTCAATTTGACAGCGAAACGCTGGAAGAAATAGTTTTTGTTCATTCAGAAGGAAAAGTTAAGAAAGTCAAAGTTCAGACCGGAATCAGTGATTTTGAAAATATTGAAATAATTTCAGGATTATCTGCAGATGACGAAATCGTCACGGGTCCCTTTTTGTTGGTCTCTAAACGGTTAAAAGATGAGAGCGCAGTAGTTCTCAGAGAGAAAGATCGCGGAGATCAAAATGAAGATGAAGAGGATGCTAATGATTAAATGGTAGGATAGAAAATTTATCTTTTAGGGCTTGACAAAGTTCTTGAATAGGTAATCCTACCACGTTATAATAGCAGCCTTTGATGCGCGTGACTCCAATCATCCCTATCCATTCTTGGATACCATAGCCCCCTGCTTTGTCAAAAGGTTTAAAAGTATCTATATAAAAATAAATTTCCTCTGGATACAGTATTTTAAAGGAGACTTCGGTGGTCGAAGAAAAAGAAATTCGCTGACTTTGATTTGAAATACAAACACCCGTCACCACTTGATGGGTGTTACCCGATAATCTTTCAAGCATGCTTTTCGCCTCTTCAAAATGATCAGGTTTCCCCAAAATTTCGTCTTCTAAGACCACGGTAGTATCAGCAGTAATGATGGTTTCGTTGTTAAAAATCTTTTGATGATGTTTATTTTTTTGTACAGCGATGAATTCGGCAACCTTAGTTTTGCTCATTTCAATTGGGAAAGATTCATCAACTTCAACCGATTTTACTTCAAATTTGTAGTTTGCGGCCTTGAGAATTTGCTTTCTTCTTGGTGAATGGGAGCATAAGGTCAAATTTTCAGTCATAGCATTTAATATTCAGGATAAAAGGCTTATAGTATAGAGGCAATGGGTCATTTTCTCAATCGATTTCGCCAAGCTGAGGGTTTATTATTCTCGCGCTTTGGCTTTATCTCTTGCTTCCCAATTTGATCTTCTAAAAATGTCAAAACAGCTATTGAAGCGGCTATTTCTTCTTCTTTATTCAAAGGTTCTTTGAGTTGTTCTGAAGAAAAATACTTTTCAACAAAATGGGTATTGTAGTGACCACTTATAAATTCGGGGTGTTGAAGGGCGAATTTACAGAATCCGAGCGTGGTCTCAATTCCAGAAATTTTATATTCATCTATCGCTCTGATCATTCTCCGCCTAGCTTCTTCACGATCTTTACCGTGAGTGATTAATTTGGCGATCATGGGATCATATTGAATGGGTATGATCATACCTTGTTCAAATCCATCATCTACACGGACACCTGGCCCTTTAGGAACCTTATAAGTAGTTAAGGTACCCACATCTGGAAGAAAGTCATTTGCTGGATCTTCAGCATATACGCGCACTTCTATACTGTGGCCTAGGATCGTGAGTGTTTCATTGCTTACAGAGAGTTTTTTACCCTTGGCAATATTAATTTGCTCCTTTACCAAATCAATACCCGTAATTTCCTCAGTTACAGGATGCTCAACCTGAAGGCGTGTATTCATCTCTAAAAAATAAAAATTAAACTGATCATCAGCGATGAACTCTACCGTACCCGCTCCTGTATATTCACATGACTTTGCGACTTTAATGGCTAAATTCTGTATTTCTTCACGTTTTTTAGGGGGAAGAAGGGCACAAGGGGCTTCTTCTATTACTTTTTGGTTTCTGCGTTGAATACTACAGTCACGTTCGAATAGTGCAGCATAATTACCATGATGATCACCCACTATTTGAACCTCAATATGTTTAGGTGCTTCAATAAATTTCTCAATAAAAACTTGATCACTTCCAAATGCGTTTTTGGCCTCACTCATGGCTCTTTTCATTTCTTCATCAAAATGATTGCTGTCGTGAACCACGCGCATCCCTTTGCCTCCTCCTCCGGCACTGGCTTTAATCATCACAGGATATTTGATTTTCTCGGCTATTTTGATGGCTTTTTGCACATCTGAAATGGCGAAATCGGTACCAGGGACTAAGGGTACACCAAATTCTTTCACTTTTTTCTTTGCTGAAAGTTTATCTCCCATGATTTGAATGGATTGGGCACTAGGACCAATAAAAATGAGGCCTTCAGATGCACACCTCTCGGCAAAATCTGCATTTTCAGATAAAAAGCCGTAACCTGGGTGAATAGCATCGGCACCCGAAACGCTACAAGCTTTAATGATTTTATCTATGTCTAAATATGATTCTGCAGAGGTGCTTCCACCAATTCCAACTGCTTCATTGGCCAATAAGACATGGGGAGATTGGGCATCTACATCACTGTAAATACTTACTGTACTTATATCCATTTCATGCGCTGACCTAATAATTCTCACCGCTATTTCACCTCGATTGGCAATCAGTAGTTTGGTAATTTTTTTTATCATGGTCTTTTTATTTAATTTCAGGATAATAGTTACCGCTAAAATATATCAAACTGTCATTTGTACAGAGACAATTTGTATTAACTTTGCGGGATATTTATGTTGTAGAAGATAGTATGGATTTATTTGAAAAATTATTAAAAGATAGGGGACATTTAGGTAGCCACTCGCATGTAGATGATAACTATTATATGTTTCCTAAATTAGAAGGGGAGATAGCACCTAGAATGATGTTTAAGGGCAAGGAGATGCTAACCTGGAGTCTAAATAATTATTTGGGTTTAGCTAACCACCCTGAAGTAAGAAAAGCAGATGCACAGGCTGCGACAGATTGGGGACTTGGGTATCCTATGGGAGCCCGCATGATGACGGGAAATTCAGATTATCATGAGCAGCTCGAGCAAGAACTGGCTACGTTTGTCGGAAAAGAAACGGGTATGTTGCTCAATTTTGGTTATCAAGGAATTATGTCTGTTATAGATGCGCTGGTCGATCGAAAAGATGTCATTGTTTATGATGCAGAGGCACATGCTTGCATCATTGATGGCCTCAGACTCCACATGGGTAAACGTTTCGTATATCCTCACAATGACATTGACAATCTAGAGACTCAACTAAGGCGGGCTGAAAGGCTTACCAAGGAGTCTGGAGGTGGTATTCTCGTGATCACAGAAGGTGTTTTTGGGATGTCTGGTAATATGGGAGATTTGAAGTCCATCATTCGTTTAAAAGATAAGTTCAATTTCCGGTTACTGGTGGACGATGCCCATGGTTTCGGAACTATGGGTGCGACGGGAGCAGGAGCAGGTGAAGAACAAAATTCACAAGAAGGAATTGATATTTATTTTTCAACGTTTGCCAAATCAATGGCGAGTATAGGTGCGTTTATAGCTGGTAATTTTAATATTATCGATCATCTAAAATACAACATTCGATCTCAAATTTTCGCCAAAACATTGCCTATGCCATTAGTCATTGGTAATCTAAAAAGACTTGAGTTGCTCAGATCTAATCCAGGATTGAAAGATCAGTTGTGGGTCATTGTCAATGCAATTCAAAGTGGGTTAAAAGAGAAAGGTTTTAATATTGGAAGTACTCAGTCACCGGTGACCCCAGTTCTTTTAAATGGGACAACCTACGAAGCCATGAATATGGTGAGAGATTTAAGAAATGAATATAGCATCTTTTGTTCTGTTATTGCCTATCCTGTAGTGCCTAAAGGTGTTATTATGCTTAGAATTATACCTACCGCGGTTCACACTCTAGAAGATGTATCACAAACTATATCGGCATTTGAAAAGGTGAAAATAAAGTTAGATGCTGGTTTTTACGCTTCTCAAGGTGAAAAAGCAGCTATTTTGGCTAAAAAGGAAGGATTATGACTAAAAAATTAGTTTTTCTCGATTAGTTTTTTTTATTTAGTATTAATGATAAACCGAATATTTAACCGTTTAAAGATAGATAACAATGAAAAGATTTAACCAACTCAAAGGACTTGTAGATGCATTAGAAGTAGACTTTGAAAAATTTTATGACAAAGGAAATAATGCTGCTGGTACTAGAGTAAGAAAAGGAATGCAGGAAATGAAGAATATGGCACAAGAAATTAGAATAGAAGTTCAGAATCAGAAAAATTCTTAATTTAATTTTTTAATAATATTTTAAGTAAAAAATAAAGGAATAGTCAAAAGCTATTCCTTTATTTTTTTGTCAAAAATTTATTCTCTAAATCAATTGAGCCCTCCATTAAAGGAGAGCGCACCGTTTTCTCGCAAAGATGGATGGTTTTAAGTGCGGTTTTAATAGAAGTTGGATTTCCTTCCAAATCCATCCATTCAAAGTATTCTCTTAGCTCATTCTGATACTTCAAGGCTTTCTCATATTCCTTGTTCAAATAAGATCTTACCATGTTCCCGAACATTTCAGGCTTGTAATTGGCCAAAACTGAGATTGACCCATTCCCTCCAAGTTTTAGGATAGCTAAAGTCTCAGAATCATTGCCAGATAGCAATAAGAAATTATCGGATTTTGAATTGACGATCCGTTCACATTGCTTTAAGTCTCCAGAAGCTTCTTTTATGCCCATGATATTGGGATGCTCCGACAATATAAGCGTAGTGTCGGACTCAAGATTAACACCGGTACGAGAAGGGACATTGTAAAGTATGATAGGATGGTCAGAAGTATCTGCTATCTGTCTATAATGAGAGATTAAACCTGCTTGACTCGGCCGGTTATAATAAGGAGTGACGGATAGAATCCCATCAATAGGATACTTATTGATAAGACTGATTTCTTTCAGTAATTGGGTTGTATCGTTACCTCCTAAGCCGAATAAGATGGGTTGATCTGGAGCTTGTCCTTTAGTGAATTCAAGGATTTCAATTTTCTCATTCCAGCTCAAAGTGGCGCTTTCACCTGTAGTACCCATAATGGCGAGGTAATCTATCTCAGGGAGATCCACAAATTTAATGATACGTTCAAGAGAATCGTAATCAATTTTTTTATCTGATAAGAAGGGTGTGACAAGGGCTACACCGGTACCTACAAATAGTTCATTCATCTTAACTTTCTATTAATTTTATGTAGCGCAAAAAATCTTCGTGCTCATTTTCTAATAGGGGTGCAATTTGCAAAGTTAATAATTCATTCTCAGGGATGGACTTATATCCAATATAACAATTGGCCTTACAATGAATCGCCACATGATTGAGTAGATAATTATTACTTCGGTCTATCAATAGGACATAATCAGATTTCATATTAAAAAATTGCTGAATCCATGTAGTTTTCGGCTTCCCAAAAAAAGAAAAATCGTTTTTTCTAACCATTTTCATGGTAGCTTGTTCAGCAGACTGGCCCGCTAAGGTGACACCGATGGATTGGACCTTTTTGCCTAATGCTTGGAAAGAATGAATCAGTGCTTCTAGATCACATGTCTTGTTTTCATCTAAATTTATGATGATAACAATATGTTTTATTTCTTTGAATCCTTCAACTGGGAGTCTATTTTTTTTTATGCGTAGTCTAAAGAGCCATTCAATAATTAGTTTTTGGATCATCATTCTTCAATTAGGTGTAAGAATTCCGTTTCTGTAAGTATGGGTACTCCCAAATTCAACGCCTTTTCCTTTTTTGTAGGCCCCATATTATCACCCGCTACCAGATAGTCAGTTTTAGATGAAATGCTACTCGTTATTTTGCCCTTATGCTGTTTGATCATATCCTTAATGGATGCTCTATCATATTTAAAAAATACCCCCGACACAACTAGCGTTAACCCTGAAAGTTTATTCCCGTAATTTTCATTTGATGGTTGATCAAGAGCCAATTTTACTCCTGATGCTTTCAAACGAGCGATCATCTCAAGATTACTTTCTTGTGAGAAAAAATCGTTCACACTTTTAGCAATGGTCTCCCCAATTTCATCAACAGAGATAAGTTGTTCAAATGATGCCTCTTTGATCTTATCAAGAGTATAAAAATACTGCGCTAGTTTCTCTGCGACCGTTTTTCCGACATGTCTGATACCTAAGCCAAAAAGAACCAATTCAAAGTTAACTTCTTTGGATTGTTCAATAGCAGATATGATATTTTCAGCAGATTTTTTTTGTAATGATCTTATTTTATTTTCGTCTGTTGTTTCAAACATCAGGCCGTTTAACTGACTGAACGTGAGATGATACAGATCCGAGACATCTTTCACTAACTTTTTTTGAATAAGCCCCTGAACGGTCTTAATCCCCAAAGATTCAATATTTAGTGCATTTCTTGAAATAAAGTGGCCAATTCGACCCAATATTTGTGGACGACACCCCCTTTCGTTAGGACAGTAGTGATTGGCTTCGCCGTCTATCCTAATGAGTGCGGTTTTACATTCTGGACATTCATGGATATACTTAATGGGCAGGGCATCGGAACTTCTCGCCTCTATGTTTACGTGGGTTACTTTAGGAATGATCTCTCCGCCCTTTTCAAGTGCTACTAGGTCATTTTCGTGTAAATTTAACCTCACAATTTCATTGGCATTGTGAAGACTGGCTCTTTTCACGATCGTGCCGGCCAAGGAGATGGGCTCAAGATTGGCTACAGGAGTTATGGCACCTGTTCTTCCCACCTGATAAGTAACACCCTTTAAGCGAGTTTGAACGCTTTCGGATTCAAATTTAAAGGCAATGGCCCATCGTGGAAATTTTGAGGTAAACCCAAGCTCATCTTGACTTCTCAGGTCATTTACTTTGATAACAACCCCATCGGTTTCCAAAGGTAAATTAGATCTTTTTTTAGACCATGCTTCGATATACATCATCACCTCATCAATATTAGTACATTTACTGTAGGTATTTGAGATATTAAAGCCCCAGTTTTCCATCAAGTTTAAAGACTCATAATGAGAATTGCTGATATTTGAATCAGAGAGTAAGCCATAAATGTAACAGTCCATATTCCTCTGGGCCACTATCGCAGAATCTTGCATTTTCATGGTTCCTGAAGCAGCATTTCTTGGGTTGGCCAAAAGGGGTTCATTATTTTCTAGCCTCTTTTTATTGATTGCTTCAAAAGAGGGTAGGGGTAGGAAAATTTCTCCCCGTACTTCGAGTTTTTTTGGCCAATTTTCACCAAAAAGAGCCAAAGGCATAGATTTAATTGTCTTTACATTGGCGGTAATATCATCACCTTTAACACCATCACCGCGGGTTACTGCCCTGAGTAGTTTGCCTTCTTCATACGTGATACTAATGGCCAAACCGTCAAATTTGAGCTCACATACGTATTCAAATTCGCTCGAATCTAGAATCTTTTTGACCCGTTCATCAAAATCCATCAAATCTTGCTTAGAATAGGTATTCGATAGCGACAGCATTGGAAACTGATGTGCAACAGTTTCAAATTTTTTACTCACAAATCCTCCCACGCGTAGGGTAGGTGAATCGGGTTGAACAAACGATGGATGATTACGTTCTAATTGTTCCAATGTCTTCAACTTAAAATCAAAGGCTTGGTCTGAAATTTCTTTTATATCTTTCTTGTAATACTGGTAATTAAGATAGTTTAATTCCTTGGTGAGTTGAATTATTTTTTCTAATGTGGGATTCATCTCTAAAACAAATTGAATACTTTTTTATCCGTAATTTATCTAATCTAATTAGGTAATCAATAAAAAAAATAGAGGATTATTAATTTTGAATAATTAAAATATTTATGACGTAGGCAGCAGTTCATTCAATAACCGATCGTAGATTTGTACAATGAAAAGATCCAGTGGAATCACTAAATAGATCAAGATCATTTTATATAAAATAAAAAATCATTGAATCTAAAAACTCGGATAGAAGATATTGATATATTCCAAATCATTCGAGATTTGGCAGCGCTACATAATATAGAAACCTATGTGATCGGTGGTTTTGTTCGAGACCTAATCATCGACCGAAATAGTAAGCAAGATATTGATATTGTGTGCTTAGGTAGCGGAATACATTTGGCACAAATATTAAAAAAGCATCTTGGGGACAGCGCATCTTTGGCGATTTATAAGCAGTTCGGAACTGCATGCGTGAAATATCAAAAATTAGAAATAGAATTCGTCGGGGCTCGAAAAGAATCTTATAGATCAGAATCTCGGAAGCCAAAAGTGGAAGAAGGAACTTTAGAAGAAGATCAAAATCGGCGTGATTTCACAATCAACGCTTTAGCCATAAGTCTCAATGAAAAAGATTTTGGTGAACTCACAGATCCTTTTGATGGAATAACCGATGCAAAGAGGAAAAGTATAAAAACCCCATTAGATCCAGAGGAAACCTTCTCAGATGACCCTTTGAGAATGCTACGTGCGATTCGATTCGCATCTCAATTAAATTTTGATATCGAATCGGATACTTTTTTGGCCATTCAAAAAATGAATTCAAGAATAAGTATCACCTCTCAAGAGCGTATAACTACGGAATTGAATAAAATTATTTTATCTGAAAAGCCTTCGTATGGTTTTAATTTATTGTTTCAGTCGGGCCTTTTAAAAATTATTTTCCCAGAATTACAAAAATTACATGGGGTTCAAATTAGAGAGGGGAAATCTCACAAAGACAATTTTTTTCATACTTTGCAAGTGTTGGATAATATATCGAAAGTTACGGATGATTTATGGTTGAGGTGGGCGGCTATTTTACATGATATCGCTAAACCCGACACACAACGATTTAATAAAAAGGTAGGATGGACCTTTCATGGGCATGAAGACAAAGGTGCCCAATGGGTGCCAGGCATTTTTAAAAAAATGAAACTTCCCTTAAATGAGCATATGAAATTGGTTCAAAAATTGGTTCGTCTCCATCTCAGGCCGATTGCATTGATAAGTAAAAATGTGACCGATGCTGCGATCCGACGCTTGATGTATGAAGCGGGTGATGAGATTGATGATTTGCTCATGTTGTGTAAAGCTGATATTACCTCTAAAAACAACAACAGAGTACAACAGTACTTAATGAATTTTAAACATGTGGAAGATAAAATTCAAAAAGTAGAATCAAAAGACTCTCTTCGTAATTTTAAAAACCCGATCACAGGAGAAAAAATCATGGAAATATTTGATTTGGAGCCCTCTAGAATAGTGGGAGAGTTAAAAGAGATGGTTAAAGAAGCCATTATTGAAAATAAAATACCCAATCAATACGATGCCGCATTAGAATACATAAAAAGGCAAGGTAAAAGTCAGGGTCTTGCCTTTAAAGAGAAGTAATTCTTATCTTTACATAAAACATAAGTTTAGAGAATGAAAAAAATCATTATTGCAATATCAATACTAGGTTGTTTACCCTGTTTAACATTTGCACAAGATAATATTGAGCGTGACACGCTCGTACCTATAGAAGTCCAGAGACAAATATTTGTTTATGGAGCGGCCAAAAAGTACAATGATAATTTGATACAATTATCTACATTGTACAATTTATTGGCCTACAATCCTAATAACAGTGCCATTTTAGATTCAATTGCACTTGTTTATTTTGATGCTCAACAATACATTTCTGCAGCATTGGTAAGCGCAGATGCTCTTACGTTAAATCCTAAAGATGAATTGGCAGCTGAAATAGCCGCCTTGAGTTTTGAACAAATTGGTGCTCCTGAAAGAGCCTTAAAATATTATGAAACGCTCTATTTGCTAAGGAACGATATCATGGTTCTTTATCAAATTTCATTTCTTCAATATAGATTGAAGAGATTTAATGAAGCAATGACGAGTGCAGACATCATCATTGCAAATGATGTGGCTAATGAGGCTAAAATTCTTTTTCCGAAAGAGGATGAAACAGAACTAGAGGTCGCTTTAAAAACAGCAGCCCTTCGCCTAAAAGCGATGGTCTATGAAGCGCAAGGGAATGTGCTCGAGGCAACAAAAATTTACAAAGAGGTATTATTAATTTCACCAGAATTTGATCTTGTAAAAAAACAGCTTCAAGACTTAAATTAGGATGTATTTAGTCAAATGAATTGTTGAATGAATACCTATTTTGTCCGATGGATAATTGGCAGTAATAATTATGGTTTTTTCAAAAATTATTATTTCATGGTCTCTAATCATTTTTAATGCCTTTCAAATTGACCCTGATTACTCAACTGAGTACATTGGTGTATACAGAGGTAATTCCTTATTTATACAAAATCCTTATCAAAATGAGTCATCAAATTATTGTATTACTAAAATTGACTTAAATGGTAAGGCACTTAATTTAAACTATCAATTAAGTGCCTTGATTCTTGATTTTAATAAAATCGATTTATTTTCACCGGTTTCGATTAGAATTTTTCGCAAAGACTCTCTTTGTAAGCCTATAGTCATTAACCCAGATGCCATATTTTATCATTCTAACTTTAGGTTCAATAGGATGGCCGTAAGTGATACTCTTTTAGAATGGGAGACCCAAGGGGAGCATGGCAAGGGCAATTATTCTATTGAAAGATTATCTGATGGTCTTTGGGAACACATTGCTGAAGTTAAGTCCACTTCAAAATTTGAGGAATCAAGTTATGGCATCACTCCTGTTTTAGTTCCTGGTGCCAACAAGTTCAGAATCAAATATGATTTTGATAATGATAAGTATTTATATTCTCAAGAGCTTGATTATGAATATTATCCAAGCCCTGTAATCTTCAGTATTAATGACTCAAATGAACTCATTAAACTCTCTAGGAAGGCGCATTATGAAGTGTATGATGCTGGATCTACTTTGGTGATGGAAGGTGATGGCATTGTCATTAACATCAGCAAATTAAAAGAAGGAGATTATGTCATTTATTTTGATGGGATCGCGCCCGCTGGATTCTCAAAAAAGAATTGATAGGTAGTTATAAACGTTGACTCCAAAGAATTCACTTAACACAACAATAACAAACAAGATTCCCAAGATGATGGGGCTGACATAAGAAATGGTAAAATTAAGATACTTACTCACTAACTTCTTTTTGAATCCTTCATAGCCATTGGATAACTCTTCATTGAGCTGCTCTTTTTTCCAGATGTGGGCAGCAAAAATCACAATACACATGCCTCCTAACAACAACATACTGTCTGTTATTTTTGAAACTAACGAAAGAAAATCTGATGATCCGGCAATTTTGAATTGATTGGAGAAGAAGTCGGAAGCCCCATTAGCAAGCATCGAAGGTAATCCAACAAGAAAAATGATAATGGAAGCAATTAAAACCGCTTTTTTTCTACTTACTCCCCACTCATCAACGATATATGCAGTAGGCACTTCTAGTAGGGAAACCGTTGAGGTTAACGCTGCAAAAGACAATAACAGAAAAAAAGTCCCCCCCACAAAGGCACCTAAATTAGGCCCCAAGGTTTCAAAAGCACGAGGCATCGTAATGAAAATTAAACCAGGGCCTGCTTGATCAGAAGCTACAGTGCTCATATCTCCTTGGTTAATGAAGGCAACCAAAGGAAAAATCATCAGACCGGCAACAAAAGCAATACTGACATCAGCCAAGGTAATATACGCAGCTGAGGAAATCACATTATCATTTTTAGATAAATAACTCCCGTAAGTGATGAGGGTACCCATACCCAATGAAAGTGAAAAAAAGGCTTGTCTTAAGGCACCACCAATTGTATTTATAGTGATTTCGTTGAGGTCTGGAATTAAGTAAAATTTGATACCTTCAAAAGCATTGGGCAAAGTTAAAGTGTATGCAGCAATGATTACGATCATTATGATGAGTGTAGGCATAAGAATTTTTGACAATTTTTCTATACCACCTGAGACACCTCTACCTACAAAAAAGCCTGTAGCAGACATGAAAATAACGGCATAAGTACCTACTTTGACCAGATCAGAGGTGAAATCTCCGAAATGCTTACTTACGCTAAAGTTGCCCGTAACCATCTCAAAAAAGAAGCCAAATGCCCAACCTGCGATCACATTATAAAACGATAAGATCAAAACACCAGCCAAAACTCCAAAGACACCTATAAACCTCCAATTTTTGAATCCCAATGAGGTAAATGCACCTACAGGATTCTTGCGGGTTTTTCTTCCAATAGCGATTTCAGTAACCATTACCGGGAAGCATAATAAAAAGCAAAAAACAAGATACATAACGACAAAAGCAGCACCACCCCCTAAGCCAACTTCGAAAGGAAATTTCCAAATATTACCTAAACCAACAGCTGAGCCTGCCGCGGCCAATATGAATCCGAGCTTATTGGTGAATTTGCCTCTTTCTGCAACCATAAAATGTTGTTCTTTTTAAACGATGGCTAAATATACTATAATCAAACGAGTGAAGGTAATGTGGTAAGAAAATAAATGGGTTTCGCACATAACAACATCTATCTGTGCACATTAAACATCTTTTTTTCTTTGA
Source organism: uncultured Cyclobacteriaceae bacterium (assembly GCA_905479015.1). Lineage (GTDB taxonomy): Bacteria > Bacteroidota > Bacteroidia > Cytophagales > Cyclobacteriaceae > UBA4465. The sequence goes on along the minus strand of CAJQKV010000020.1, from coordinate 71,942 downwards.
TAATTTGACAAACTCTTCTTGGGACCATCTGTTCCCATTTTGGATCTCCCGCTTTAAGTAAAGTCAGCACCTCATCTGAAACAATAGATAACCACCTGGTTTTAGCGCCATTCATACCTACTATTCGTTTATTTGAAATAAGGTATTTATAAAGGTCGATGAGATGGGGAGCTGGAACAAAGTCCTCGATAGATTTTACCTTGCCATCAATCAAGGCAGGATAAACGTAAATTTTTACATTGAGGGCAAATAGCTGACCAAAGGATTCAATAATGCCCCCTTTTAAATTCTCATAATAGGATTCATCAAAAATGCCTTCAAGATTACCTAAGCCACAAATAATTCGCAACTTCATACGTTGAGTGATATTAGATAAATAAGAAGCCAGCTTATAATGCTCACGATAATTTGATATTAAAACGGTTTGCCCTAATGCGCATAATAGATCCACACGATCTAAATAATCCGCCTCATCAATTTCCCCTGCCAAAGTCAAATCATGTAGTGTCAATTCAGTTAGGGCCAGAAGATGAGTTGTTTCCATTTCTGATTCTTCCTTAATGACTTTTAAGCCATTAATCATCATATCTACATTGACATTGGTCACAGGTCTAAACCTACCCCTTAGGACCAATACGTTCTTCTTATATAGAGCTTCAGAAGCCTGAAGTACGTTTCCTTTGGGTCCAAACATAGCAGACTGAGAGAGGCCATTTTTAACCAGAAGTAAACTCATTAGTCTATTGTCAATTTGTTCAAAATCAGGGCCCATGATAGAAAACATATCTATCTGAAACCGATCTTGGTCTAAATTATCCGCCAAGGCCAAAATAATTTTTTCAGGATTGTCATAACTAAAGCATGCATGAATTAAATTTACGCCCAACATACCTAGCAGAAGTTGTTGCCACTGGGCATCTTTATCTAGTAACTGAACATGGATAATGCAATTATTTGGAGGGGCTAAGGCTTGCTTTTGGAAGCGTAATCCAATCCAGCCATGACCATCATTGGTCTTGCCAAAGTTCAAAGTTTCCACCGTATTGGCAAAGGCAAAAAATTTCGAGTGAGGAGCTCGTTCTGTCAAACGCTCAGCCAAGAGATTGTATTCTCTACTGAGCATTTTATCGAGTTTGTCTTCACAAACATATTTTTTAGATTTCCCATAAATGGCATCACTAAAAGTCATATCATAAGCTGACATGGTCTTGGCGATGGTACCTGAGGCAGCACCTGCCTTGAAAAAATGACTGGCTACCTCTTGTCCACCACCTATTTCGGCAATAGTTCCATATATTTCAGCATTTAAATTAAGTTTTAGCGCTTTTTCTTTTGTCGTTAATGTTTTGAATGCTTCCATATATAAAAGTATTCCACAAAAGTAGGGGCTTTACTCCATTTAAAAATATTTAGCTGGGTAATTTATGAACAGATAAAAAATACCTTTTGACATATTAAGAATAGAGCGTGTAAGGAAATTTATTTTGCAGAATCATCTCATCTGCAATATCCCGAGAAAGCCTACTTGTATTCAAATGATTATAGGCGGTTAATCGATCCATGACTTTCAATAATGAATCCAAATGAGCCTCATCATCTATCATGCAAGCCAAGGCTTCATAACCTGCATTTTTTGACTTTCTGACAGCATCGAATAGGTATAATTTGGTAAGATTTATGAACAATCCGGCAGACGTTGCTCCAGATTGATCAATCAACTTTAAGGTTCTGAGTAAAGTAGATTCGGCGACGTAAGTTTCAATAACCATCTCTGAAATATTAATGAGGACTTCCTGTTCCTCATTGATTTTGGCGCCATAAATTTCGAGCGCTTTGCTCGTTACCATTAAGGTTGCTTTTTTGAGATTCTTAATCGCCTTGTATTCCTTCGACAGCGGGGCAGCATCAAAAGTATCCTTATGGATCATCCCTGTATTGAAGAAATCAAGTTCGTCCTTTAAATTAAATTCACCTTTAGTAATTTTTTTAACAATCATTCCTACCAAAAGCATTCTATTTATTTCATTGGTTCCTTCATAAATCTTAGCAATCCGAGCATCCCTGTAAGCCCGAGCCATGGGAGCTTCTTCTGAAAATCCCATACCGCCATACACCTGAACGCCTTGGTCAGCGATTTCATTCAAAACATCAGATCCGTGTACTTTGATGATGGCTGCTTCAATAGCGAATTGTTCAACGCCTTGCAGTTTGGCTTCATGTTCTGGGTGTCCTTGTGCTATTAAAACATCAACTTGATCATCGATATTTTGACCCGCACGATAAGAAGCGGATTCGATGCCAAAGGTTTTGGCGGCCATTTGAGACAATTTTTGCTTGATAGCACCAAATGAAGAAATGGATACACCAAATTGTTTTCTATCATTGGCATATTGGGTTGATTGATTTGCAATTTGTTTACAAGCGTTAATCACTCCACAACCCAGTTTAATCCTACCTATATTTAAAATATTTACTGCAATTTTAAATCCGTTTTGACGATTTGAAAGCATATTTTCAACGGGCACCTTTGTATCGTTAAAAAATACTTGACGGGTAGAAGATCCTTTTATCCCCATTTTTCGTTCTTCATCATTCATGGTAATTCCTCCAAAGGATTTTTCCACGATAAATGCGGTAAGATTCTTATCGTCTTCAATTTTAGCAAAAACAATAAATAAATCAGCAAATCCGGCATTTGAAATCCACATTTTCTGACCCGTAATCAAATAATGCTGTTGGTCTTCAGACAAAATAGCTTTTGTTTTTGCAGCATTTGCATCAGATCCCGAATCAGGTTCCGTGAGACAATAACAAGCCTTCCATTCACCAGATGAAAGCTTAGGTAAATATTTTTCCTTTTGAGTTTCATCACCGTAGTAGAGGATAGGCAATGTTCCAATTCCCGTATGGGCTCCAAATGCAGTAGTAAATGATCCCGTGGATGCGACGATATCAGCAATTAACATACCCGTATTAAAACTCATACCTAAACCACCATATTGTTCGGGAATACATACTCCTAAAAGACCCAATTCTCCCGCTTTTGTCATGATTGAAGGCATAAGTCCTTCCTCTAAGGCATCTATTCTTTCGACAAATGGAAATACTTCCTTGTCAATAAAGTCTTGTGTGGCCTTAGCCATCATTTTTTGTTCATCATTAAATTCTTCAGGAATAAATATTTCCGAAAAATGAGGATGGTTGAATAAAAATCCGCCGCCTTTAACGATGTTCTTTTCTAATGTTTTTTCCATTTCTATTGGGTATTTAAATTATATGCTGCATGCATAACATTTCAAATATAATCAATATTGTTATGCATGCAGCGTATAATATAAAAAAAATAAAAAGAGAGACAGCCGCGGTGATCTATTTAATTATTGATAGGATCACTTCGCTTCAGGAGGAAAATAAAATTGATGGGGGACTTATTTAAACACTCAGTAAGTATTTAACCACTGCCAAATACGCTGAAATAAATTAGGTTTCCTTTGAGGGATAACGATTGATTGATTTGGTTTATTAATCGGAGCAGGTACGCTCATATGAACCGTAGAATTTTTTTTGGGTTTTTTATTTAACTTCTTTTTTATAGGCTTCTTGCGTGGGGGATGTTCTTTTAAGTAGCGCGCTCTTTTTTCCTTTTTCAGTTGATCCGCTCTTTTTTTTCTGAGTTCACGCTCTTTTCTAGCTTCCTTTTTTCGAGCTTCATCTAAGGGATTGAATGAATTAGAAGTAATCTTTTTTGTATTGGAGTTATGAGCGTCAGTAGATATTTTTTTTGCTGCACTGGATGATTTCTCTTTTACTTTTTCGGGAGTTAACTCAATTTTACCCTTAACCGTAAGTCCTTTAAGTTTGATTACTGGAGCCTTGATGACTTCAATATCCTCATCAATTTCCTTGATTAAATCATCGGCATCTGGTGTTTTTACTATTTCTTCCTCACGACTTAATTCATCGTCATTCGGGGGGTTGACTTTTTCTTTCACCTCATTTATTTCGAGATCTTCTAACTTGACCTCTTCGATATCGAGGGCAATGGGATCCTCTTCCTTCGATTTTATTTCCAGATCTTGAGAATTAAGGGGGCCGGGATCGCTTGACTGAGATAGGGGATCAGAAGTGGCAACGACAACTTCTTCTTCCTCTTCTTGAAAATCATAATGCTCCAGAGCAATTTTTATTTGCTCATCACTAAGTTTAGAATTGCTAGAGGCTAGTAATTCGATTCCTTTATTTTCATAAAAGAGCTCTAATTCTGAAGGTTTTAATTTTAATTTTCTAGATAGTGAGCTTAATCTCATGGCTTAGATGGCATATAATACCAGTAATTTAAATGACCTGCATGGATTTTTGGCCAAAAATGTGTAAAAAACTATATCTTTTCAAAAAATTTTAAGTCTTTAATTTTTATTTAATTTCTTTGTAGGGATGAGTAGAAGGAGACAAGAAATAATAGATCGGGCACTTAAGCTATTTAATGAAAAAGGGTTTCATGATGTGAGCATCAAACAAATCGCCGATAGTTTATCAATTAGTCCTGGAAATCTCACTTATTATTTTACAAAAAAGACAGATTTATTAAAAGCCATTCAACATCAGTTAATCCAGGAGACTTCCATAGACATTATGCCAAGTGGCTATATTACGCTGTATCATTTTGAGGAAATTTTCAAAAGTTATAGTCAGATACAGGCGAAATACCATTTTTACTATAATAATCTACAATACATCTTCAAAACTTTCCCCGAGATCACAAAGAGTTATCGTATCATCACTCGGAAAAGATTTCGAGACGCTAAATTATTAATTAATTATTATATAAAAACAGGGAGATTGAAACCTGAAAATGAAAAAATTAATTATGCTTATTTTATTCGTACCATATGGATGATCAGTGTATTTTGGAAGACCTATAGTTTAATGACAGCGGATGCCTTTAGAGATAGCCCCTCTCAACTTGATATTTTATGGAGTAATGCCATCCCTTTAATGACGGAAAAGGGCTACCATGAATATATTGAAATCATAAAATTTTCAGTATCAGAAGTAGTAAAAGCCTAAAAAAAGTCTTTTATAAGTCCATAGCTGCTTCAACGTTCTTGTTGATAAAAGGCTTTTTAGACAGAAGCGAGATACTTACAAATAAAAGCATGGAAGTAATGAGTGATATTGCTCCAATGTCAATGGCATAGGGAACCTTGATATCTAGTATTTTCACACTAAAATTGATCAATAGACTAGATATAATGCACACATTAGCGGCTAAAGGTGTGGCACGTTTCCAATTAAATCCAATGACTACTACAGGTACAATGGCTGCAGCAAAAGTACCCCAACCAAAAGCTCCTAAAATAGCCACTAAATCTCCTGAATAACGGGCAAATAGGGCCGCAATTACGGTTAACATGAAAGTAACGACACGTGCCCAAAAGAGGTCATTTTTAATTTTAATTCCAATGGCATTAGGAAGATCATGCATAATGGCCGCCGTACCAATATTCAGAAAGGCATCCGCGGTAGACATGATGGCTGCGAAAAGACCAGCGAAAACAAGACCTGCCAATATTGGATTGGTATAATATTGTAAATATACAGAAGCAGCCATATCTGCATTTGATAATGCAGGGTACATCCCACTGATCACCAGCGCTCTCATGGCTAAACCAATCGACAACCATAAAAGAGCAGAAAAAAAATAGCCAATAATCGAAGTAGGTAAAATATATTTTGCGTCTGAGATGTTTTTGTACATCATCATTTTAGTAATCACATGTGGTTGACCCGCTCCACCCATCATGAAAACAAAGAGCCACGACAAGGATCCCATAGCACCTAAAGTACCCCAAGGTCCAATCGCTCCGGCATCGTCTTGAGCGATGATTTGGCTGATCTCTTGAAAGCCCCCTTCAAACAAATTGAGAACACTAAAAAAAATCAAGATGGCACCAAATATCATAATGGCGCCTTGAACTAAATCAGTATAAACTGAGGCAACAATACCTCCAGTAATGCTATAGAAAACTAAAATAGAACATGAAATGAGCATGCAGTAACCGATACTTATATATTCAATGAAGCTAGACGCATTTAATATTTCTTGCAATACAATGGACATTGCTAATATCTGCGTGGCTAAATAACCTAATACGCCTAAAATGATAGCTAAAGCCATGAGTCCTTGAGTAAAAGCATTGTCATATCTCAATCTAACCACATCGGGCAGAGAAATGGGATTGCCAATTTCAGCAAACAATCTCAAACGTTTTGCGAGTAAAAAAAAGGATAAATTAAATCCCATGATCACGCAGACAAACATCCATACCGAACTCATTCCCATTTTGTATACTAGGGCAGGCCCCCCTACAAATCCAAAGCCGCTCAAGAGACTTGAAAAAACAGCAAACCCAGTAACCATGATGCCCAAGTCTCTTCCAGCCATAAAGAAATCCTGAGTGGATTTGGTTTTTCGAAGGGCCCAAATACCAACTAAAACAGTTAAAAGCATATAAGCGGCTACAAAGCCGAGAATGATGGGGTTTCTAAATGCTTCCAAATTATTTGTCTTGAGACTTTATGAAATTTTGAAAACTTTTAAAAGACGCTTCAGTTATTATGAGGGTTTCAAAATAACAGATATAGATGTATGATAGGGATAAAGGGGAAAATCCAATTAAATATAGCATCACTGCGGTTGATCTTGGGAAACCAAAATAAAAAGATTGAAGGTTGAGATCCTTTGAAAAAATCAATAATCCAAGTAGGCATAAATAGACCAAACAAAAGCAGGCCATTACGATTTGAATGTTCTTACGCTTTTGTTTAATTAGATGTCTAGTAGACAGTAAAAGACTTCCTAAATAGACCCAGATCATTCCAAAACAGAAAATAAAGCTGTAAAAAGAGTGATCATTCGCAGTTTTACCTGAGATCATCAGACCATTGAACTCTGAGTGTACCGTTTGATAATAAGACACCTCAGGTGTTATTATCAAAAAACAAAGAACAACGAGTGTCAAAAAAATCAGACCCATCAATAAAAACGCATCAACTTTTAGTTTCAACAGACTCAAGGTTTAGTTCACTAAATTACGTTAAAGGCTAATGAAATGAGTAGACTTTTGCGATTAAAACATAATTAGTTGATCACTTAACATCTCTTTATTTTAAGAAGGATTGAGTTTGGACTACGTTGGAAATTGATCATTTGGATTTGTATAATTATCGGTAAGAGGCCAACTTGGCCATTTTATGTTAAAATAAAACGATTACACTTTTGATGTAGTTAGGTTATGCATCAGGAACAGCGACAATTCCTTAACTATTACCTGAGGCGTTTATATAAATAGCCCCTCAATTGAGAAGATGAAAAAAGTCCTTTTCGTGACCAATTTATTTAAAATCAAGTATTTTTATTTTTTTTAGCCAAGGGAGAAGTTTCAGCTGATTTGTCATATGAACTATAATATTCATCCAATATACTCATAGTTGCATTCAATAAATCTTTGGTTTCTATTAACAAGCTAAAATATAAAGTTGTATTTTTTGGACTAGATTCATCTGCTCTGGTTCGTTCAATTTGTTTATTGATTTTGTCGGAAACTGAATTGATCAATTCAGTTTTTCTATTTAAAATGATTCCAATTTCTTCAAATGATTCTGTCCTAAAGGCATTGATGATATTAATGAAGAAAGTTTCAAAACGATCGTCTAAATCTTTAAGTTCTTTGGTTTGCGTAGGGGTTAATTTTTTATGATTATTGTTAACATGCTTATGGCTGACTTTAGAGATATATTCAAGTGATTGAGTCATATCTTTGAGATATCCTAATATGTTGAGATAGAAGTTGCTCGCACTTAAACTCGATTCGTCCAAATTTTTAATAAAGTAAAACACGTTATCACTCAACTCATCTACCTCGGCAGAAAGTTTGACGATTTGTTTTTTATTCTTTTTGAGTAATTCCAAATCATGTTCAGCGAGACCATGCATGGCATTGGTATAGATTCGATTACCTCGCTTGACTACATTGGCGATATTCGTTGCGCTTTCAGTAATTACACCTTGAACCGAACTACTTTCCGCTTTTTTTAATCGGTCTTCTGCACTGATTTCTTTAGACTTCTTTACGCGAGAAATATAATTTGAACTAAAATTCAAGAGTACAATAAAGAGTAAAACAGCAATGGCCGTAGGACCTCCTAAATTGATTAAGTATGCGATCACACCGGCAGCTGAAAAAGCAACGAGTGCGGTAAAAAACCAACCACCTATGACATTTAATACTCCGGCTACTCTGTAAACGGCGCTTTCACGACCCCAAGCTCGATCTGCTAAGGAAGATCCCATAGCAACCATGAAGGTCACATAAGTGGTCGAGAGGGGTAATTTGTATGAGGTTGCTATAGAAATCAAAACCCCTGCCACCATCAGATTTACAGCCGCCCGGACCATATCGAATGCGGGTAATTCTAGTGTTTTATCTTTTACTAATTGAATGGTGGGCTTTTCAAATTGCGCTTCGATTTTATTCTGAAGGCTTTCTGGGAGCACTTTTGACGAAAAGTTTGAGATCCCCATGGCAAACCGAACAAACCCTCTGGATATCCAATTGGGCTGGAAACGTTCTTTAATTTCTCCTTGATTGGATAAATCAATGGAGGTTTTTACTACTAATTTAGCCTTACTTGAAAACCATAAGGTCAACACCATAATGATACCGGCAATAAATAAGAAGAGCGTAGGGGTGGGTACTTTGGCATCCAGTACTTGCATGCTAAATTCATGGGCAGGTACACCCGAGATTACCCAAGCTTCGTAGGACTGCCATGCGGCTATTGGCACACCAATGAAATTCACCAAATCGTTTCCTGCAAAGGCAAGTGCTAAGGCAAAGGTGCCAACACCAATGATCACTTTGTATATATTTATTTTAAGCTTTTTAATGAATAATAAAGAAAGGAAATACCACAAAGTTAAACTGACAATAATGATGAGAAATATTTGGTTCGTTAAAAAACTTTTGATGGTCTCACCTCCCAATAATTCAAAACTTTGCCCAGCATATGAGGTACCCTTAATTCCTTTTAATAAGATAAAGTAGGTGATTGCGGTAAGGGCAATACTTCCAAATAAAGCACCGATCCATTTTGCCTTTTTCTCATAATGATAGGACAATAACAATCGAGAGATCCATTGTACCAGGGCACCCACAGAGAAGGCCACCACCACCGAGAGTAGGATACCAAAAATAATTTGAACGGCTTTAGAGGTATTGATATAGATAATTAAATCCGCAAATTCACCTCCATCAGCACTGATTTTGATTAGGGCCATAGCTACGGAAGCTCCTAATAATTCAAAGACAATGGAGACTGTCGTTGAGGTGGGCATACCCAATGAATTGAAAAAGTCTAATAGAAGGATATCGGTAATCATGACCGCCATGAAGATGAACATAATTTCATCGAACATGAATTCTCCTGGATTAAAAATTCCCTTACGCGCCACTTCCATCATACCACTAGAGAAGATCGCTCCAAACGCAATGCCGAGACTTGCCAAGATCATGATCGTTCTAAAGGAAAGAGCCTTAGAGCCAAGGGCAGAATTCAGAAAATTTACCGCGTCATTACTCACACCAACAATCAAGTCTGCAATGGCAAGAAAAACCAAAGCAACTACCATAAGTAAGAATATATTATCCATAATTTCGATCCTTTATCTTGAAAGCGTTAAAGCTAATTCATCAGCCATTTATTTACACATAAAATTAATTTTAATCAAGAATTAGAACGACGAGGGTCGAGGCTTAGTTTGGGCATACCTTTACTATAAGTTAATATGAGGATGATGGCTTAAACCCATAAAAAGCAGTTTTATCTGAAATTTTTTTTTACATAGAAATAATTAAATCATGTTTTAGTAATGATTTGTTAATATTTTAGTAACATCGTACTTGAATTAAAAAGCTCAATTTAGGTATGAAAAAAATTTTAGTTCCAATCATAACTTTGATAGTTTCACTCATCTGTTTGGATAATTATGCGCAAGAAATAGCCTACGAGTCTTTTGGAAAGGGTATCAAAGTTCAAGCCAAAGATTCTTCATTTTATGCCAAAATTGGATTTCGTTTTCAAAGTTTATTTTCTTCGTCTCTCAATCTCGAAAATGATGTCTGGGATCGTTCCATGATGATCAGAAGATCTCGATTAAAAGCGGAGGGCTGGGCTTTATCTCCCAAGTTTTCTTATAAAGTAGAATTGGCATTATCCAACCGGGATATTAAAGGAGGAAGCAAAACAGAGTTTGGCAATACGGCCAACATTATTCTGGATGCGGTCCTAAAATACCACATAAATTCAAATTGGTCGCTCTGGTTTGGTCAAACTAAATTGCCAGGTAACAGAGAGCGGGTGTTCTCCTCTCAAAAACTTCAGTTCGTAGATCGAAGTTTGGTCAATGCGCGATTCAATTTGGATCGAGACGTAGGTGTTCAATTACACCACAAGGGTAATATTGGAAACCTTGTTGTCAAAGAGGCTTTCTCATTATCGTTGGGTAATGGAAGAAATGTGATTATCAATGATGAAAATGGTTATCAGTATACAGGGAGAATAGAGTTTTTGCCAATGGGTGAATTTACAGGTAAGGGAGACTATTATGGTGCAGATTTGGCCAGAGAAAAAACACTAAAAATGGCAATTGGCATAACTGCAGATTATAACAATAACGCGTTTAGGAGTAGGGGTAATTTAGGTAGTTTTCTCATTGATCCTGTATCCGAAGATTACATCACAGATAATTTAAATACTTTATTTGTAGATGCCATAGTTAAAAAGAATGGCTTTTCATCTCAGGCAGTTTATGCCATCAGAAAGTCACCAAATAGCTTGGGAGATTTTGGCGTAGGCCAAGGGTTAAACCTACAAGCAGGATATGTGTTTACCAACAAGGTAGAATTTGCTGCACGATACTCAAACATCAATGCAGAACTCATCTCTAGCTTAAATGATCAAAGTGAATATGCCTTGGGATTTTCTAAGTATTTTTCAGGTCATAATCTAAAGTGCCAGGCAGATCTATCTTATCATGATCTTGAGCTTACAGAAGATGACTTTTTGAGGTTTAGATTACAAGTGGAGTTTGCCCTTTAACTTTATTTTATTTTCTCGTAATCCATGAAAGGATTGAATGATAATTGCTCTATCGTGGTTCTAAAATTCAACCAATCTTTTTCATAAAATCCATTTACATTCTCTAATACTTGGACTAGATGAGATTCAAACTTTGAAATTAAAGCATACTCGGTAGAAGTAGGTGTATGACCCGCATTGGCAGTATAGCGAAAAGCTTGGCGGTAAAGACTCATTAAAGTTTTATCTGAACGCATCGTGATGCCTTGCCTTTCATCTTCTTCACCAAAAAAATGGTCTAACAAGACATTTATACTGTCTTGGATGTTTTGACATAGTTCAATTTCAGATATATAAAGGACACTGTCTAAATCCTCAAAATCTGCCTTAAATTTATCTGCTAATTTCAATCCCTCTTTAAGACGATTTACGGCAACATACATTTTCATTTCTGACTTTTCTAGGGCTTTAAGGGCATCATATTTTTCGATTAACTCCTGCTGACTGATATCAATTCTGGGATCAAAAAGAACTTTAATCATACTTGAATCTGTATGCTCACCATAGTGGACTTTAATTTTGTAATCTCCCGGCAGTACATCGATACCACCGGGCTCTGCATTCGAAGTTCTTGAATTTTTTCTGGAAATATAGGGTATGCCTTTTTCATCTAACCTCCATGATAATTTATGAAACCCTGATTTTTCGGGGGTTTTCAGTTTAAGCGTTCGAATCACAGATGATCCATTCATAATTTGAAAGGTAATTGAGTCAGCATTCACTTTTTTCTTCACAGAAGGTTCGGTTACCTGCTCTTTTTTGGATTTCTTTTTCTTATTCGTTGTGCTTTGATCCGGTACCGTTAAACTTTCGGGTACTTGAAGGGAATAGGTTATTCTGGCATCAAATGACCGATTTTCTCCATGAAACATACCATCGGCACCAAAACGAGAACCTGTAGGCTGCTGTATGGAAACTTGGTAAGCGTCAGGTGCTTGAAATAATTTCACTGGATCATCGAGGTACGCAGGATGAGCGGCGATGGCCCTTAAGGGTTGGATATCGTCTAATACATAGGCGGCCCTACCAAAGGTACCAATGACTAAATCATGTTCTCTGGGTTGGATGACTAGATCCATGACATTGGTAGTAGGAAAGCCGGCGGTCCATTTATTCCAGTTTTCGGCCTCATCAAAGCTTACGTATAAACCATCACCGGTGCCTAAAAAGTAAAGATTTGGTTCAATAGGATCCTGTAATACGCAAAGGGCATAGCCAATAACATCATTTTTATCAACTATTTGCTCCCAACTTTTCCCAAAATCTTTAGTTCTGTATACCATAGGAGCATCATTAAAGCGACGATAATCATTGGCCACAAGCAATGCTTCTGCAGGGTTATGGTTAGAAGCCCTTATTTGATTGATCCAAGCGCCTGTGGGCATGGGGATATTTGTCGTAATATTTTGCCAATCATCACCTCCATTTAAACTTAGATGTACCTGCCCATCATCAGTCCCTATCCATAATAATCCTTTTTGAATAGGAGAGGGCTCGATAACCAATATCGTACAATAATTTTCAGCGCCAGTGGCATCCATAGTCAATCCACCACTTTCCCCTTGTTTTTGATAATCTGGGTTATTTGTGGTTAAATCTTCGGAAATAATATTCCACGTCTGTCCACCATCCGTACTTTTGTGAACAAATTGAGAACCAAAATAGAGGGTGTTTGAATGGAAAGGATCGCGATTCATAGCCGCATTCCAGTTAAATCTCAGTTTTTCTTCTCTTTCAGGATGTGTAGGTCTAATACCTTCGTTGTAGCCCGTCAAGCGATCGTAAATAACGGCACTTCCTTGCTGTGATGCAGAGATGCCGAAACGACTATTATCAGGATCAGGCAACACATCAAAGCCATCTCCAAATGAGATTTCTTGCCAATAACTATTTCTAATACCTTGTACTCGCCAAGTATAGGCAGGACCCGCCCAGGAGCCATTGTCTTGCATACCTCCGTAAACATTATAGGGCAAATCATGATCAACTGCGATATGATAAAATTGGGCAACAGGTATATTTTGTGCAAAATGCCAAGTTTCACCTCTATCTCGGGTTATATTCAGTCCACCATCGTTGCCATCCATCATATAGTTGGGATCATCTGGATGAATCCACCAGGCATGGTGATCGGGATGAACCCCATTGGAAACGCCATAAGCCGGCATCAGTTCGGAAAAGGAACGACCACCATCCTCACTCACATTGATATAAGTGAAAATACTGTAAATTCTATTTTCATTTTTAGGATCTACCCGAAGATCACTGTAATAAAAGGGTCGATTACCAATTTCGTCTTTGTCATTTATTAATTTCCATTTAAAACCTCCATCAGTAGACTTATATAAGGCATTTTTTTTAGATTCGATCAATGCATATATGATTCCTGGACTGCTGGGAGCTATAGCGAGCCCTATTCGACCCAAATCTCCTTCAGGAAGGCCATCCTCATCCGACCTTTGTTCCCAAGTTTTACCTGCATCATGGCTGATAAATAAACCTGATCCATCACCCCCAGATCTGAAAAACCATGGGTCTCGGTGATGATCCCAAAGGGCGGCGATGAGTTTATTTGGATTGCGAGGATCCATCACTAGGTCAGCCGCACCGCTTGACTGATTTGTGAACAAGATCCTTTCCCAATTCATGCCCCCATCCATTGTTTTATATACGCCACGTTCAGGATGCAAACCCCATGGAGAACCAATCACTGCAACATACACGATATCTGGGTTTTGTGGATGTATAATGATCCTGTGAATGTTACGACTTTTTTCTAAGCCCATTTTAATCCAATGCTTACCTCCGTCCAGACTTTTATAAATACCGTCACCCCCATTTAATGAATTTCTGGGATTACCTTCACCCGTCCCTACCCAAACGACTGATGGATTTGATTGTTGAATTGCGACTGCTCCGATAGAGGAGGTTGTTTGCTTGTCAAAAATAGCTTCCCAGGTAACGCCTCCTGAAGTAGATTTCCAAAGACCCCCTGAAGCCGTTCCTACATAGATAATTTCTGATTGCGAATGGACCACATCAATGGAAGTAATCCTTCCTGCCATACCTCCCGGCCCGATACTCCTTGGTTCAATTTTTTCAAATAGATCCATGTCTAACTTCTGAGAAGCAAGTAAAAAAGGGATCAAGAGGATACAAGAAGTTAGAATCTTTTTCATGATTTTAAATTATATTTACTTTAAATTATATTTAAAATAGCTCGCTATACGCATACTATTACACAGTAGGAAAAAGAGAATTACAAGCGGAGTAGAAGTGCCAATAAACACCTAATGGTCTATTAAAGCCTATTGGCTCTTTTAAAGAGCGAAAAAGGCTCGTTCAGCGAAATGAATAGCAGTAGATTTAGATCTGTTTTTTTCGTTCAGGACTAATCATTATATGTGCCCTGTGCGTACCTGGATCCATGAGCCAAGGCTCACTTGGAATTGAAGGTTTAGTGGGCAGTCCTGTTGATTCTGGAGTTGCAAATGGAATATAAATGACATACCTGAGGTAGGTGTTTTCGATTTCTTGAGTTTGCGCGTTGATGTCTCCGCTCAAAACATATAAAGTGGCCCTTGTCGGCATTTTTAGTGTACCAGATTTAGCTTCAGATTCTCGGATATCAAAGATGGTCTTAAAATCAAGACCTTCGGTTTTTAACGTCCTGCCTCTTTCCATAAATGGTTCTAAATCAGAATGGTAAGAAGACGCACTAAAACCATCAGTCTCAGGATTATCAGCTAAGCAAATCATATTATTTGTTCCTTTTCTAAGTACTTCCAAAATACCATTTTCCCGATACCCCAATACGGTTGATTGTGCTCTAAACTCCTCTGGACTTGCCAACACAGCGGTACTGATTTGCCATTCAACGCTTGGATATTGGGCACAAGCGGAAAGCGATAAAAAAGGGATTAGGGCGATTAAAAAATTACTGAAAGATATTTTCATAGTAATATGATTTAAGTATTGTCTCAATAGAAATCTGTAAAAAGAAATCAACCTTCTACAATAACAAGATAATAATTTTTTTTGCCTTTTTGTGCCAGAATATATTTATTATTTAAGAGTAAAAAATCAACCGGGGCATCTGGTGTATGTATCTTTTGCTTGTTTATACTGACCCCGCCACCTTGAATCAACCTTCGGGCTTCTCCTTTCGAGGCAAAAATAAGGCCTTCGGTTGCCTCAGTTAGCAGTTCGGTTACTGATGACAATGATTCATAAACGTTTCTAGAAATTTTGACTTTTGGAACGCCTTCAAGTACTTGTAGTAACCATTCTTCCTCAAGGGTTGATAAATCCTCTTGCGTCGATTTTCCAAATAAAATCTGAGAGGCTTTTTTTGCCATCTCTAAGTCTGACTCTGAATGAACACGTGCCGTTATTTCTTCTGCTAAACTAGTTTGAAGAAGTCTTAAATGCTGATTTTCTTGATGCTGATGGATCAGTGTTTCTATTTCCTCTCTTGATTTCAGACTGAAAATCTTGATATAGGTTACCACATCCTCATCTGAAGAGTTTATCCAATATTGATAAAATTTGTAAGGGCTCGTTTTCTTTGGATCTAGCCAAATATTTCCACCCTCTGATTTCCCAAATTTAGTACCATCTGCTTTGGTGATCAGGGGTGTAGTGATGGCAAAGGCCTCACCTTGACCTTTACGTCGGATAAGCTCTGTTCCGGTGACAATATTCCCCCATTGATCAGAACCGCCCAATTGGAGTTTTATATTTTTATTCTTCCACAACCAATAAAAATCATATCCTTGAACCAATTGATAGCAAAACTCTGTAAAAGACATTCCAGTGTCTAATCTACTTTTGACAGAATCTTTAGCCAACATATAATTGATTGAAATATGTTTCCCCACCTCCCTAATAAAGTCAAGAAATTCAAATCCTTTGAACCAATCCTGATTATTGACTACTTCTGCACCATTTACGCCATCAAAGGCCAAAAATTTCTTGAGTTGGGCAGTAACTCCATGGATGTTATGTTTGATGGTTGCCTCATCTAGTAAATTTCTCTCGGCAGATTTTCCTGAGGGATCACCTACCATACCCGTAGCGCCACCTACCAATGCAAAGGGTTTGTGACCACATCTTTGGAGATGAACTAGACTCATGATTTGAACAAGATTGCCTATGTGTAAAGAATCTGCTGTCGGATCAAAACCAATATAGGCGCTGGTCATTTCTTTCTTGAGTTGGGCTTCAACGTTGGGCATTTTATCATGTACCATACCCCTCCAGGTCAATTCAGCTAAAAAGTCAGTCATTTTCATCATTTAGAACGTAAAAATAAGCGCTCCCATTCAATAAAAGACAAGAGATAGAGTTAATTATTATTATCAATAGTTTAATTATTATACAAATTCTCTTTTGTGGATGGTTGTATTAATGAATCTTATCAATATTTTTGGGAGATGGCTGAATATGGCGAAATAATTAAAGATTTTAAGTCAAAGAAATATGCGCCTATTTATTTCTTGCATGGAGAAGAATCTTTTTTTATCAATAATATAGTGGCTCTTTTTGAAAACGAATTGCTAGATGAAAGTCAAAAAAGTTTCAATCAATACATGTTTTACGGTAAAGAAATTGACATCCCTCAAATCATAACTACCGCAAGAAAATTTCCTATGATGGGAGATCAGCAGCTTATTGTGGTCAAAGAAGCTCAAGATATTAAAGATTGGAAAAAAACTCAGAGCATTGAAGCGCTGCTTCATTATTTGAAGACACCCGTGCCCTCGACTATTTTAGTTTTTGCCTACCAACACAAACCTTTAGACAAAAGGAGCAAGCTGGCCAAAGTGTTAACTAAAACATCCATCATGATGGAGTCGAAAAAAATATATGATAACCAAATTGGTCCCTGGATTCAGAGTTATCTAAATACCAAATCCCTTACAATGAATCAAAAAGGGATCATGATGTTGTCTGAAAACATTGGAAATAACCTTCAGAGATTGTCTAGTGAAATAGATAAACTGGCCTTAAATATAACTAAGGGTCAAGAGATAGACGAGCAGCATATTCAAAATTATGTAGGTATTAATAGAGATTATAATATTTTTGAACTCCAAAAAGCGCTTTCTTTTGGGGATTTTTCTAAAGCCTTTAAAATTATTGAATACTTTACTTTAAATTTAACCAAGAATCCTTTTGTATTAACGATTGCTCAGTTATTTGCCTACTTCAATAAACTTCTCATCATCCATCAATCAACAGTAAAAGAAAAGCATCAGATTGCATCTCTGATAGGGGTTAATCCCTATTTTGTCGGTGAGTATTTGAATGCGAGTAAACGGTTTAGTTTACCGATTGTATTGAGAAATATTGCATTAGTCCACGAAACAGATTTAAAATTTAAGGGGATTAAACCTTTCGCTAGTCCCAAAGGAAAGGAAGCCGCTCTGTTAAAAGAATTGATTTTTAAATTGATGCATTAGAAGCAGTTTCAATGACTTAGTTTTGCATGCATAATGAGTAAGCCTATCAAGAACGTATTTACATTCTTCATAATCATCTTTGGATTCCAATTGTACGGTCAAAGTCCAATTCAAGATCAAGAGGGCGATCCTGCTTATCTTCAATCTATTTCATACTACGAATCGGGACGTTATCAAGCGGCTTTAACGGGATTTAATCACTATTTAAAAACAGGAAAGACAAGCTCTTTTTTAGTAGGGTCACATTTTTATTTGGCACAGATGGAACTAGAGGTCAATCAAAATGTTCAGCCAATGATTCAATTCATTAATCTTCACAGGGTTGCGCCCTTCTATGTTAAGGCTTTAATTGCTTTGGGTAATTATCATTTTCATTTGAAAGAATACAAGCATGCAGTCCCTTATTTTTACCGCATTCGGCCCAATATTTTATTGGAATCCACTTATGTCAATATAAGATTTAAATTGGCATATAGTCTCTATATGGACCAACTTTATAATGAAGCTCTTCCCTTGTTTAATGAGGTAACTTATTACTTCCAAGAGGAAAAGTACAATGCCCATTATTATGCAGGTGTGATATACTTCAATAATCAAGATTTTGACAATGCATTAGAGCAGTTGCTATTGGCTCAAAAAATACCTGAAATGTATAAATTTACAGCACCCTTCATCGCTAAAATTTATTTAAATCAAAAGCAATATAAGGAGGTAATTGCCTATGCTGATACGCATATTAGCGAAACAGAGGGTATCAATTTAGAAGGTAAAATCATATTAAATAGAGTCGCTGCTGAAGCATCGTTTGCTCAATTAAACTATTCGAAGGCCATTCAATATTATACCGAAGTACTCCTGTTGAGTAAATCAAAGGGGGATGTAGCCTTGTTCTTTAATTTAGGATACTCGTTAGAACAAGCTGGAAAAATGGTTCCGGCAGCAGACCAATATAAAATTGCAGCTTTAGCTGAAGATACATTAGGCCAACTTGCGGCCTTTCGACTAGGACAAATTTATATTCAATTAAACCAATTCAACACTGCGATCAATGCCTTTCAAATTGTTTTGGAAAGTGAATTTAGTTCAGAATTAAAAAATCAGTCTTATTTTTTGATTGCAAAATCTTGGTTTCAACTCAATAATTTCGAAGCCACCATTGATATTTTAGAAAAATATTTAAATGGACATCCCAATGATGAAAATAGGGCTGAGGCGGCACAGCTTTTGGCTGATGCTTATTTATATACTTCAAACTATAAGGCTGCTATCGATCATCTACAAGCTACCCAACTTAAAACTTGGTCACTTAAAAGGACCTATCAAATGGTTACTTTAAAATACGCCCAAATTTTATTCAATGATCAGCTTTATGCTGACGCAGAATATTGGCTTTCAAGGTCATTAATGAATGCGATGGATTCGAAACATCAATTAACGGCAAATCTATTGATGGCTGAATGTCTCTCTGCACAGAATAAATATGGCCTAAGTGTAAGCTATTTTGAACGGGTAATTAGCGCAAAAAAGGCAACTATGGAGCAGAAAAGAAAGGCTTATTATGGTTTAGGATATGCTCAATACAATAGGGAGCAGTATGAAATGGCCTATCAAAATTTTTCTTTGTTTATGAAGTTGAACACTTCAAAAAACCATATTTACCTAAATGATGCAGCTTTAAGAGCGGCTGATTGTTTATTTATCCTAAAACGGTTTGATGAGGCTATTTTGATGTATCGAAAAAATAATGCAAAAGCCGGACAAGAATATGCTAGTTATCAAATAGCCAATATCTATTATTTGAAAAATGAGTTAGAAACAGCTCAAAAAATGTTTGAGAATTTCATTGAAATTTATTCAAACTCATTTCTTGCTGATAACGCAATCTTTCAGCTTGGAGAAATTCTGATTGACTTAGAGAAATTTGAGTTGGCCATTGCTAATTTCAATTATTTTGTTGAACGCTATGACAAAAGTGCATTGCTTCCCAACGTATATGAGGGAAGAGCCGTTGCCTTCACAAATAAAAATCAATGGGCTGACGCTGCTAAAGATTATTATATTATTTTGGATAACTATTTGAGTCATCCAATAGCAAACGAAGCCATCTTAGGTCTTCAAAACATCCGTAATAAAGGTTATCAAGTTGATGATTTTGAGGAATATATGGTCAAGTTAAGAACACTTGACCCTAATAACGCGAGCTTAGAATTCATTTCGTTTGAGCAATTAAAAAATGACTATTTCAACCGAGATTATGAGCAGTTGATACAAGGGATAACTTCTTTCAGAAGTATCTATCCAAACACATTGCGTAACTATGATTTGTATTATTTTATGGGAGATGCCTATTATGAGCTTGGGGAGTGGGAGGATGGAATTGCTCAGTTTGAACCGATCATTTCACAACAACAAGGAGTTTACCTCGGTAGGGCCCTGACCAAGTCAGCTAAGGCAAATATGAGTCTAAAAAGATACGATCAAGCCATAGATTTATTTTTATTGTTGAATGAAAATGCCAGTAGTGAACGCGAGCTAGATCAAGCACAGGAAGGTTTGATGATGGCCTATTATGAAATCAATGATGTTGAAAAGGCACTTCTGATAGCACAGGAAATAAGTGAAAATATTACTTTATCGGAACCTAAAAGGAATTTAGGTGCGCTATATTTATTGAGGATTTCAATGAACATGCTAGCGTATGACAAAGCCTTGTCGCTCGCGGAGTCATTAATTGAAAGTGCGGATAATCAAACAGCTGCCGAGGCAGCTTTCATCATAGCCCAAATACGATACAATCAAGATGACTACGCTACTTCTGTAGAACAATGCATCGTACTATTGGGAAAATATGGGCTTTATGAGCAATGGACAGATAAAACTTATTTGTTATTGGTCAATAATTACATGGCTTCAGGAGAATTGCTTCAAGCCAAAGCTACTTTAAATTCTATATTGGATAATACAGAGAATGACGCACTTAAAATTAAAGCAGCGGATCTACTCGAAAGCATAAATCAGCTAGAAAAAACAGTACTTACGGAAGAAAACGATTCGATAGATGGTTAAAAACTTACTTAAGCTCTACTTACTTTTTCTGCCTTTGCTTTCTTTTGGTCAAAGCACCCAAGAAATAGAGTCTGCAGAGTTCATTGTTGAAAAGGATAAGGATTTAAAACTTCCCAAGAGGCAAAGGCTATTTGAACATGTTAAGTCAAGTCCAACTTCGGCATCTTTTGATTCATTAACTTTTGATTTAAAAGAGATTCCCTTTGAAGTACGATCTTATCATCCAAATCTGAAAGTAGCACAGCTTGAAGATCCTACTAAAGAAGAGTATTATGACCATTTAATCAATATAGGTTATGGCTCGTATAATACTCCTGGGATATTATATGAATACAGTACTCATCACTTAACCTCCTCCAACTACGGGATGAATATTGAGCTGAAAGAACATCAAAAAGGCCCTGTTCAAGCAAATTATAGTAGTGAAAGCACTTCTGAAGTACAGCTTTGGCATCGAGCCAATTTGGGCAAAGGGACCTTGTCATCTTCACTCGACTATGGATATGATAAATTTTATAATTATGGGATGCTTGATGAGTTGAGTGCCTTGTCTAGTGTTTCAGATACAGCAGATCATTACCTAAGAAGACTACATCGTTTTAATTTATTTTTTGACTATCTCATAAATACTAAAGGTGAAAATCCGATTCACATCATGCCAGAATGGCATTATACCGGACAACAAGGGTTGGGTAAAACAGATAATGTATCGAGTTATTATTCAGGTGGGGAAGAAAATGATTTCATTTTAAATTTCAATCTAGAAGCATTGAAAAAGAGATCTTGGGTGTTTGATTTTGATTTTTTTATGGCTTTAACCCAATTCACTAATCAACGAACTGAAAATAATCAGCGAAAATGGGCTTATGGAATTCCAAAAATAGATTTAACTTTTGGTGATTGGTCTGTGTCGGCTGGATTTAAGATAGGTTTTTATGATGACGATTTGGAAGGAGGTTCTGGATTTTTATTACCTGATCTGGCAGCATCTTATACCTTTGGAAATCATATTTCTGTCTACGGAGAATTAAAGGGAGATGTTAAAAGGAATGATTTTAAAAGTGTAGTCAGTCTTAATAGACATGTATCTGATAGTATCTTCTTAAAGACGAGCATTGAGAAAATAGGTTTAAAACTAGGTGTATCGGGAGGGCTTTTACCACGGATGACCTATGATGTTAACCTATCGATAAAATCAATAGGCGATCAGCTATATTTTACAAATAATAAAAGTAATCCTGCCTATTTTGACGTTGTGTATGATATAGGGAATAGTTCTCGGTTTGATGTTGAAAGTTTCCTGAATTTTGATGCAACAAATCAGCTATCATGGTTTGCCTTAATGAAGTACAATGAAATTAAAACCAATACCATTCAAACGCCTTGGCATACTCCATCAACCTCGTTTCAAATGGGAGCTAATGTCAAACTTATGAAGGATAGATTAATTTTTTCTCCCTACTTAATTAATTTATCTAACATAAAGGCCTCATCAATAGATGAGGAAATCATTGTTTTACCAAATGTGATAGATTTTGGTATGGATATTGACATGGTATTTAATGAAAAAATAGGGGCTTTTTTAAAAATGAGAAACCTTTTGGGTAAAGAGAATCAAATTTATAATCATTATAGTTCAAGAGAATTTGATATTTATGGGGGAATCAGTGTGCGTTTTTAATTGTAAATATATATTTTGCATGTAGAAATAAGTCTTGGTACTTTTTTTGATCTGCTGCTTACAAAATAATTATGGTGACGACAAGTAATCTAGAAGAAAATGGGGGGAATAGTTTTAAAGGACAATTCGAAGAAGGAGAGGATTATGGTCTACCCCAATTAGATTTTTCGCCCTTAGACCCACTTGAATTCAATGAGATTGGCATCAAAACACCTTCCTCCGGGAGTTCAATGGATGATGAAACTCAAACTATCCCAGACATAAAGGAATCTACGTATCCTCCCTTGGTTGAGATTGAAGAAACATCGGCTTACATTTATCAAGCAGATGGAAATCAAAAGTTAAAATTTATCTTGGTCGTCGTATTAGGTGTATTATTTGCCTCTGTCATCGGTATCACCTTATTGAGCATGGCCGAGGACGCCAAACCAACCATTAAAGCTGAAGTTAAAAAAGAGGTTAAAAAAGAAATAATACCTGAACCCGTCATTGAAGAAGTCATTGAACCTGAAGTTAAGACAGATCTCCCTGAACTGGAATCTGTACCAAAAGCAATTGGAGCTATATCCGAAATAAGTCAGCCATTAAATAAATATTATTTAATTGTGGCTAGTTTTTTTGACAAAGACTTAGCCTTCGATTATGCTGAAAAATTAATTTTATCGGGGTCAAATGTTATCATCATCCCTCCATTTAGCAATAGTAAATTTACAAGAGTAGCTCTCGGAGAATATGAGACCCTTGACAAAGTGAGTATTGGACTGGATAATTACAAAGATGAATTCGATGAGCAGTTATGGGTATTAAAATATTGACCCTAAAGTGGTCAAGTCTTTTGTTCTACTGAACAATATTTTACTGTTTTTCTAGTTGTACAATAAATATAAATTCAATTTTTTCTACCTCAAGAATGTTTTTATTGAATCATAGGCTAAACAAATTCTGATTTATGACCGTCTTACCCTTATTACTTCAAATAGAAGAAATATTACCCGCTGATGAAGGATCACTTAGTTTATTGGTTTTATTGACTAAAGGGGGATATATGATGATTCCGCTGATTATTCTTTGGATCATTGCTGTATATATATTCATCGAAAGAATGTTAGTCCTGAAACACGCATCTAAAACTCCTGAAAATTTTCAAAATGATATCAGAGAAAAAGTTCAAGCGGGGGCTATTAACGAGGCCAAATTAGCATGCAGTAAAGTAGATACACCCGTTGCAAGAATGATTGAAAAAGGGATTTCAAGAATAGGGGCTAATATGTCAAATATAGAAGCGTCTATTGAAAATATAGGTAAAATTGAACTCAATAAATTAGAGAAAAACTTATCTCTACTCGCGACTATTGCAGGGGCAGCCCCAATGATTGGTTTTCTAGGTACGGTTACGGGAATGATTCAAGCATTCATCTCGATTGCGCAGGAAGAAGGTGCGGTAAGTCCAAAATTGTTATCTAGCGGTATTTATGAGGCTATGATCACAACTTCAGTAGGATTATTCGTAGGTATTATTGCTTATCTTGGTTATAACTACCTCGTCACGCGTGTACAAAAGTTAGTCCATAACATGGAGTTTACGTCGATAGATTTTATTGAATTGCTCCAAGAGCCAAAAAAATGAATATTAATTCAAAATATAAAGTAGATGCTACTTTTAGTATGTCGTCTATGACAGATATAGTTTTTTTATTATTGATTTTTTTCATGCTGACTTCTTCTTTCATTACTCCCTCAGGCCTCCCAGTTAACCTACCTACCTCCAAATCTTCTGCGATTGTCATGCAAAAAGTAAGCGTTACCATAACTAAAGAATTGGGATATTATGTAGATGACCAGCTTATTTCTAAAGATCAACTAGAGGGGATATTGAGAAATTCATTTAATGGAGAAGAAGGTTCGGTAGTGCTACATTGTGATAAAACGGTACCCGTTGAGGACTTGGTTTACGTTGCATCTATTGCCACCATGCTTGAAGCTAAAGTTTCCATTGCTACGAAACCCAACTTGTGAAAAAGGAGTCGAATAGAATTGAAAAAAAAAGTGCCTTAATCACCTTAATATTACAAATTGTATTATTGTGTGGGCTCTTTTTTGCGGTTGCATGGAAAGAGCCTAATCCTCCCATCGCTCAGTACGGTATTGAACTGGGTTTTGAAGTATTGACGGGTACTGAGGAAACGAGTCCCAATCAAACAAATGACTTATCAACGGAAAATAATCAGGTCATTCAAGAAGAAACAAGTAATGATGAAATGGCCCCGAATGAAGTAACTGAATCACAGGAAATTTCGGAATCGATTGGTGAGTCACAAGGGGATATCACAGACCAAGAGGTAGCAACAGATCAAATAATAGCATCCTCAGAAGTAAAGGTGTTGACAGACGATGAAACAGTAGCTATTTCAGATGAATCTGAACAAATTATGGAAGATGTGGAATCTACTGCTAAAATAGAAGAGGACATTGAACAGGAAGAGAATACGGCCAAAAAAACGTTAAACACGGATGAAGAAGTTCCCCAAAATGCGTCTTTGGATGATTCTGAATCAGAATCGCAAGGTAAAAAGGAGCAAACTGACTTTGAGACAGGATCAGACAATCAAATTAATAAAATCGACGAAAGAGCTTTATATAAGACAAATACTGGGTCTAAACGAGGAACGAATGAAGGTCCGGAATTGCAAATCTCAGGATGGAAGTGGGGCGCGCAAAAACCGAGGCCTAAGGATACCTCTGATGAAATTGTAGGGAAAGTCATCTGTAACATAAGAGTCGACTCAGATGGTTATATTTCGGCGCAATTGGATAGCTATACGACGCCACCTTCGGTAGCAATTGCCTATAAAAATTCTCTTGATGGTTTGCAGTTGGAAATCAAGGATGACGGAGTGACTTTGGGATCAATGGGTAAAGTTATCTTTATCTTAAAACCGAAGTTAGATTGAAGTATCAAGAATGTCTTGACTTTCTGTATCTGCAATTACCGAGTTATCAACGATCTGGTAGGCGAGCATACAAAGAAAACCTTGATAATACCGTTGCTTTATTAAATGTTTTAGATCACCCGGAGCATAAAATAAAATGTGTTCATATTGCTGGGACGAATGGAAAAGGTACGAGTGCGCATGCGATTGCAGCGGTGCTTCAGGCTAGCGATTATAAAGTTGGCCTGTATACTTCTCCTCATTTAAAATCCTTTCGAGAAAGAATCAAAATTAATGGTCATCAAATTGATCAAAATTCAATTATAGATTTTGTTAAAAAGCATAAAGATATTATTAAGGTTATATCTCCGTCCTTTTTTGAAATGACTGTAGCTATGGCTTTTGATTATTTTGCTGCGCAGAAGGTAGATATTGCTGTTATTGAAACTGGACTAGGTGGAAGATTAGATAGTACCAATGTCATTGATCCCGAAGTAGCCTTAATAACCAATATAGGTTTAGACCATACAGATATTCTTGGAGATACCCTTGAGAAAATTGCGGCAGAAAAAGCGGGTATTATGAAAAAAAACAAACCTGTAATCATTGGCTCCTTTCAAAACAGATTAATCAATCTTTTTAAAGTACAAGCCGCAGAGAAAGGAGCCCTATTGATCCAATTATCAGACCAATACCAGATTACACCAAAGGCCAAGGGTCAATATCATATTTCCAAAAAAGATGAGCTGATCCTCAAGGAAATAACTTTTGATATTAAAGCAAAATATTTTGTAAAAAATATCCCAGGCATCTTAGAAGTTCTTTTACAATTGAAGAAAAAAGGATGGAAAATAAGTCCAGATCAAATGGTAAGCGGCCTAGGTAAAATAACAACTTCAACGGGCTTGAAAGGGAGATTTCAAACCCTTTCGAATGCACCAAAAGTTATTGCGGATGTCAGTCATAATTTAGAAGGAATTACTGAGTTAATAGCCCAAGTAAACCTACTTGAGCCTAAGCAATTACATATCATTTATGGGGCAGCCAAAGATAGGAATATAGATGAGATATTTAATCAGTTCCCAAAGGAAGCGCAGTACTATTTGACTTCGGGAAATAATTCAAGATTGATGGATTTGAAGTCATTGGCTCAAATTGCAGATAAAAATAGTTTAGAGAAACGTGAATTTCTTAATGTGAATTTGGCCTTAACATTTGTTAAATCAATAGCTGATAGAGATGATGTGATTTTAATTACGGGAAGTACTTTTATCATTGGAGAAATTGACGAGTTGTGACGAGACAAAAAAAAAGACGCTTTGAAGAGAATAAATTGAGGCCCAATTTGGTCGAGTCAGGAAAAGATTTCTATGATGAGATCAAAGGGAAATGGCATTTAAAAGTTTTCACTGATCAGCAACCCATAGTTCTTGAGCTGGGCTGTGGAAAGGGTGAATACACATTGGGACTCGCCCAAGCTTTCCCGAATCGCAATCATATTGGGGTCGACATAAAAGGAGATCGATTATGGGTGGGTTCAGGAATAGCACTTCGAGAGGGCATTCAGAATGCCGCTTTTTTGAGAACTCAAATTCAATTTCTAGAACATTTTTTTAAGAAAGGGGAGATTGAGGAAATATGGGTAACTTTTCCGGACCCAAGGCCCAAAGAAAAAGATGATAAAAGAAGATTAACTGCTCCTAGGTTCTTGGCCATTTATCAAAATCTATTAAAACCAGACGGATGGTTAAAGTTCAAAACAGATAATACTGAACTTTTCAATTATACGCTGGAATTGATCAATAAAAATAGAATTAGTGTAAAGAACCTAGCCTTTACTCATGACTTATATAATTCAGAATATGTATTTGAACATTATGAAATAAAAACAAAATATGAGCGTAAATTTGCCGCATTAGGTGAAACGATAAAATATCTTAAATTTCAATTTCAATAACCTCTTAGATGAAAAATATAATTACCCTTGCTATTTTGGCCACCCTGCAGCTCTTTGTATCTTGTACAGATGACAGTAATAACAGCTATTATAATAACCCATGTTTTACTGAACTCCCTTATACTGAGCAAATGGCTATCGATGCTGTGCTCATTGATGAATATTTGAGCGAACAGGGCATCACCGCACAAATAGACGAATCAGGACTTCGATATGTTATTCTTGAAGAAGGAGAAGGAGGAAGACCGACGGTAGATAGTACGGTAAATGTTACCTATAGGGGGACCTTGTTGGAAAATAATAATTTGTTTGATGAAAATACTGATGGGATAGAATTACCGCTATATGCCGTTATTGATGGATGGAAAATAGGTATTCCTTTGATTAAGGAGGGAGGGAAAATAATGCTGTATATCCCTTCTCTATTGGGTTATGGATGCCAAGGTGGAGGAACCACTATTCCTAGTAATGCCAACCTTATCTTTGAAGTAGAGATAATAGAAATTATTTAATAATTAATCTTAAATATTAAAATAAATTGAAATTATTGATCACTTTTTAAGTGATATTTAATATATTTATTTTCGATTTTCAAATAAACGACAACCTACCTTTTAAAAAATATCAGATCAGATGATCTGATATTTTTATTTTTGGTCTTCTATGTATTCCAAAATATCCATGATTTCTCCATAATCTTTAAATCCAGGTTTCTCTTCGGCGGTAGCCATTATTTCAATGGCCGGCCATGAATCGAGTTGGTCTAGATCCAAATTAAATCCATTAATAATTTGTTCACTTTGAGTGTAATGGAGTAGCGGTTTGATCAGCGTCTTATTTTTACTTTTTTGAGATCTGCAAACAACAATTTTATGAGCCATTTGTCCTTCCTTAATTTTATTTAGAAGGGTTTGCTCGTTATCGATGGTATCTAGATTTATTTTTAAATATATTTTTTTTCCTGTTTGGGATAAGGGAGCCAATAAATCAGGATTACTTGTTTCTATGATGTCTAGATCAACGAGGGGAAGGTAAGTTTGAATAAGTTCAAGCTCCATATCCTCAAATTCTCCTGCAATTTGAGGACCTTGTACCCATTGTGTTATGGCTTTTAATACTTCAATACTTACACCATCCTTGTGATTTGAATTTAGATTAAAACCGATTACGTCTACCATCATTCCTGAACAATAACGTGCATCGCTTAGGTTATTGACACCTCTTATTTTTACAAACTTTTTTGACTTCATTTAATTGCAATTTATTAATAAAATAGTTTTAATGAGCTCTTTTTAAGAAACTGGAAGGCTCTTTAGCATAGTTTTTTTCTTTAAGTATTAAAAAGTAATGAATATGATAATAATCACCCAAGAGGAAATAGAATGCTGCTTTCTCCTGAATTTATTTATTCTTCACCTTGACTTAAAAACGAAAAATATAAAGGAGTGGTTCGCTAATTAATGCTTTGTATTTAAAATTAAAAGCCTCAAAATCATTAATTATAATTACAGCAGCTTATTTTTGCATATAATTTTAAATAGCGTAAACCGAGGCTGTGAACCCGGCAAAAAGCAAATGAGCAAAAAAGGTAGAGTTTTAGTCGCCATGAGTGGCGGCATAGATAGTTCGATTGCAGCGATAATGTTGCACGAACAGGGATATGAGGTTATTGGGATGACCATGAAGACGTGGGATTACAGTACCTCAGGAGGGAGTAAAAAAGAAACCGGTTGTTGTAGCCTTGATTCTATTAATGATGCTAGGAATATCGCCGTCAACTTGGGATTTCCTCATTATATTATTGACATAAGAAAAGAGTTTGGAGATTATGTCATAGATCATTTTACGAGTGAATACTTAGAGGGGAGAACACCTAACCCGTGTGTACTCTGCAATACCCATATAAAATGGGACAGTTTGCTCAGGAGGGCGGATCAACTTGATTGTGAATTTATAGCTACGGGCCATTATGCTAAAATTAGATTAGAAAACGAAAGATATATAGTATCAAGAGGCAAAGATTTACAAAAGGATCAATCCTATGCGCTCTGGGGAATCTCTCAAGAAAGTTTAAGTCGTACTATTTTCCCATTGGGTGACCTTCACAAAACAGACATTAAAGCACTGGCCCTTCAAAAAGGCTTGTTTGAATTGGCATCTAAATCTGAATCATATGAAATCTGCTTTGTTCCCGATAATGATTATCGAGGTTTTTTACGTAGAAGGGTAGCAGGTCTAGAAGAAAGGGTGGCAGGAGGAGCATTCGTCTTGGAAACAGGAGAAGTGGTAGGAAGCCATGAAGGCTATCCTTTTTACACCGTAGGTCAGAGGAAAGGTCTAGGGATTGCCTTAGGATATCCTGTATACGTTACAGAAATTCAAAAAGAGACGAATCGGGTGGTTTTGGGAACTTTTGACGAACTCTCTAGAGATGGGATGTATGTTAAAAATTTAAACCTTCAGAAATATCCTGAAATCCCTTTTGGGAAATTAGATACCCTTACAAAAGTGCGATACAATGACTTGGGAAATCCTGCGATCATTGAGCAAATTGGGGATATTATGAAAGTATATTTTGGCAACGGTGTCAATTCCATCGCACCTGGGCAAGCCGCCGTATTTTACGAAGGTGATGACATGATTGGTGGTGGTTGGATCACTAAAAGTTTTAAGCAATTGAGCATGTCAAATAAAACGAATGCTAATGTTTAGAATCAATCTTTTTTAGTATCAAAAAGCTAATTTAGTGTTTGAATATTAATAGTTGAGAACATAAAATTGATCGTGCCTTTTACAAAAGGTGTAATGAAATATATAGAGAGATTTAATAATTATTAAATTAGACCTCTAATTAGAAAGAAAAATGAAAAATCTAAAGGTCATCTATTTGTTGTCACTCTTTTCGATCGGCTTTTATTCAACCAACGCCCAAACCCATCGATATGTGGTTTTTCTCTCTGATAAAGCTCATTCAGCCTACTCTTTAGATGAACCAGAAGCATTTTTGAGTACGCGTGCAATTGCTAGAAAAATTCGACATAACGTAGAGATTGATCTGCTAGACCTACCTGTTAGTACTACTTATATTCAAGATTTAGCTTCTTTAGAGGTGGATGTGTTCTTTACCTCCAAATGGATGAATGCCTTAGTCATTCAAACGGATTCAAGTACTTTGCTAGAGGTCGCAGGGAGGTCTTATGTTGATAGTGTAGTTTTCATAGCACCTGGGGCTAGGTTAACCTATGAAAATATAGGTTTCGAATGGCCGGAGATCTTCGAAGAGCCGAACAACCCACTTGAATCTTCTGAGTTACAGCTGGCAATGATGAATGTTCATCAAATGCATGAGGACGGGTATCGAGGTGAGGGCATGCTCATTGCCGTTTTAGATGCAGGCTTTAAAGGAGCCAATTTGTTTGAACCTCTTGAAAACGTATTCAATGAACATCGCTTGATTGCTGCAAAAGATTTTGTAACGAATGGAGGAAATCCGTTCTTATACAGTGGGCATGGCACCTCGGCGTGGTCAACCATAGCAAGTGATTATAAAGATTTTATTGGCACAGCCCCGAAAGCAGAATTCATTTTGTGTGTAACTGAAGACGTTGCTTCTGAATACAGAATCGAAGAGTACAATTGGCTTATAGCTGCCGAATATGCGGATAGTCTCGGGGCTGATATCATTTCGAGTTCATTGGGCTACAGCAGCTTTTCTGATGTGTCGATGGACTACACTTATGAGGATATGGATGGACAAACAGCCATCATCACTAGGGCATCAAATTTGGCCATAAAAAAAGGCCTCTTAGTCATCACGAGTGCAGGCAATGAAGGCAATGATTCATGGAGATATATTACTGCTCCAGCGGACGGCCCAGATAATATCACGGTAGGAAGTGTCAAAAGTGATTACAGCATTTCAGCCTTTAGCTCCCAAGGGCCTACAGTGGATGATCGAATCAAACCTGATCTAGTTGCACTTGGACAAGGTACTACATTATTGACTTCAAACGGTAGTATTTCGCAAGCCAATGGTACAAGCTTTTCAGCGCCATTAGTGGCTGGTTTTTCAGCTGGGATTTGGCAAGCACACCCTGAATTCACCAATTTAGAGGTTGTTGATCATTTACGTAATTTAGGTACTCGTTTTGAAAACCCTGATAATTATTTTGGTTTCGGTATCCCCATTTATTTGACTGATGAAGATAGTTTGACCGAGACAGATACCACGATGTTGGCTCTTTCAGAATTTGCTTCAGAGGGCATTACTATTTACCCAAATCCAATTTATGGAAATGTTATTTCTGTTAAAATAGATTCAAAAATTGATCTTTACCCACTTGATATCAAATTATTTGACCTAAAAGGAAATAATGTGAGTGAACTGAACGTTTTAACAGCACAACCAGGAGGATTGATCTTAATGGATATTTCTAAGATTCGTGCGGGTGTTTATATTTTAATATTGTCATCTGATAATATTTCAAGAAAGATAAAACTGATCAAGTATTAATTATGTCTGAAATCCTCATTGCGCCCTCTATTTTAGCTGCTGACTTTGGTAACCTAGCTGCGGCGACGCACATGATCAGTGAAAGTCAAGCTGACTATATTCATATTGACATAATGGATGGTAATTTTGTGCCTAATATATCATTTGGATTTCCGGTAACTCAGGCCATTTATAAGCATGCTAAAAAGCCTTTAGACTTTCATTTAATGATCAATAACCCTGATAATTATTTAGAAGACTGTGTAAATAGCGGGGCAAAAATAATTACAGTTCATGCGGAAGTCTGTAACCACCTCAACCGAACCCTCCATCGGATCAAAGAATTAGGCGCACTTGCCGGCGTCGCTTTGAACCCTCATACTTCGGTAGATGTATTAAAAAATGTCATCAATGATCTGGATCTGGTCCTCATCATGTCAGTAAATCCAGGCTTTGGAGGTCAGAAGTTTATTGAAAACACTTATGCCAAGGTTAAAGAAATAAAACAATTAGCAGACGCGGCTGATAAAAATATACTCATTGAAATAGATGGTGGGGTGAACGGTGAAAATGCACCGCTGCTCGTAAAGGCGGGTGCGAACATGCTGGTGGCAGGAAGTTATGTCTTTAACTCCATGAACCCTTCTCAAACCATACAGTCTTTAAAGAATCCTTGATCTTTTGAGTTCTTTTAAGTTACTCTTCTTTTTTTGTGCTGTATTGATGGGCCATAGTTTAGCCGCGCAATGGACCATTAACGGTCGTATTACCTCACAAGAGGGTAAGGCCATTACACAAGCCGAGATCTTTTTTCCAGATTTTAATAAAACAATACTTAGCGATGATTTTGGGACCTTCCATTTCAATATTAATGACAGCATTGACCGCATAAAAATTATTATTGCGCATATTGCCTATCAGCGGAATGACTTCTTGATAGTTAAGAAGAATAGCCCTCAAGACATTAAATTTGTTTTGGTCAGTAGGGAGATTTTGTTGGAAAAAATAGAGATTTCCGAAACTGTCGACAGGTCTCAAGAGATGGATCAAAATCAAATCAAGTTAAATGCCAAATCAGTCCTTGTCATGCCTTCTGCTTTTGGAGATTTCAGCAAAGTATTGTCGACTTTACCCGGCGTATCATCTAATAATGAACTTTCATCTACTTATTCGGTACGTGGTGGAAATTTCCAGGAAAATTTGGTTTATGTCAATGGGATTCAAGTGTATAGACCTTTTTTGGCCAATACGGGTAGGCAAGAAGGATTGAGCTTTATCAATCCCGATTTTGTACGAGATATCTCATTTTATGCAGGGGGGTGGCAGCCAAAATATGGGGATAAATTGTCCAGTAGCCTAAACATAGAATATAAAGAACCGGATCGTTTTGAAGGCAGTGCCTCGTTGGGGCTTTTGGGAGGTAAGATCTATTTGGGAGGAAGTTCTGACAATCAGCGTTCAAAATTCTCCATTGGTGTAAGGCATAAAGATGCCAGATATTTGTTAAATACTTTAGAAGTGTCTGGTCAATATTTTCCAAAATATACAGATGTGCAAGGATTTTTCACTTTCGACTTAACTAAAAAGTCAAGTTCCTTGATTAATAAAACTAAGTTAAATTGGCTTTTATCTTATGGCCAAAACCGATATCAAACGATTCCAATATCTCAAAGTACAGTTTTTGGTTCTGTAACTCAAAATTTTAGACTTCAAACTGATTTTATGGGAAATGAGTCTTTAGATTATGACACGTATCAAACAGGCTTTAATTTATCACATAGGCTAAATGATCGATTGAAGACTTCCCTTATTGCATCAACAGTTTCGACGCAAGAAAAAGAAAATTTTGAAGTTGAAGGGGCGTATCGTTTATGTGATGTAGATCAAAAAAGTCAGGTTGATTTTAGTGATAAATGTATAGTTACCAGAGCCATTGGAACCTATTTTGATTATGGGAGAAATGCATTAAATGTACATATTTCTACTATTGAAAATAGAAATGAATGGCTTATTAATTCTAATAATCTATTCGAATTTGGCTTTGGGATGAGCCACCAAAACATCACTGACGATATTAATGAATATGGGTTCATTGATTCTGCAGATTATGTAACTACGACTCAGTACATTCAAAATAAGTTTAGTATGTCGAGCAATAACTATTTTGGTTATTTCCAATATTCTTTTTTTGATCAAGATTCCTCGCACATATTCAACATCGGCTCCCGATTCAATTATATGAATTGGACCGATCAATTGTTATTGAGTCCCCGAGTACAATATCAATATCGACCGAGCTGGTCTGTACCCACTCGAATCAATTTTTCTATGGGCTTTTATCATCAGCACCCACAGTACAGGGAATTCAGAAACCGTGAAGGTGAGATCAATAAAGGTGTGACCGCTCAAAAATCTTTACAGTTTATCACTGGAATAGATCGATTCTTAACCTTATGGGGTAGACCTTTTATATTCACCACACAAGCCTATTATAAATATTTATGGGATTTGAATCCTTATGAGATTGATAATGTAAGAATACGGTACTACGCAGATAACATCGCCAAAGGTTATGCCTCGGGCCTTGATATTAGGATCAATGGTGAATTTATAGCCGGTACTCAATCTTGGTTTAGTTTAGGCTTGTTAAAAACAATGGAAGATATTGAAAATGATGAAAATAGTTATCAAAGGCGTCCATCTGATCAAAGAATAACTATGGGTGCATTTTTTGAAGATCATTTACCCAATGACCCTTCTTTAAGAGTTTATTTGAATTTAAATTTTGGGTCTGGTTATCCTTTTGGTCCACCCAACAATAATGTCTATCGAAATGCTTTTTCTGGAGATGAATATTATCGCATTGATATGGGGTTGACGAAGATCCTTCCCATGAGTAATTCTTTTTTTGTCAAAAACATCATTTTTAGATTAGAAGTCTTAAATGTACTTGAAGCAGATAATACCATTAGTTATCAATGGATTGAAGATGTAAATGGCAATAATTTGGCGATACCTAACTCATTATCAGCAAGATATTTTAACTTGAAAATAATGTGTAACCTCTAACTAAATTTATATAGTGCTGAGGACAAAAAATCAAAACGAAAAAGGTCTATCCATACATGTTCTTTAAAAAATTAAATTGTGTATTTATTTTAAACTTAGATAGATCAACCATTTGGTTATGCCAGAGCATATTGGTTTTATCTCTATTTAATTCTTGTAGTGACCAAGAAGATTTCACAGAAGAAGTTTATAATTATGAAACTTTTAAGGTGAATGTTTTTGATCAGCTTACCAGTTGGGGTATTGATACCTTGGCAGTGACTAAAGCTTCGATAGGTCTTGACTCTTATTATTACTATCCTATCACAACAAACTCAAGCGGAAAGGGTCAAGAGGAAGGTAATATTTTATCCATAAAATATCAAATAAGTATTTTAGGAGGCGATACCATTGCCTTTTATAATTTAGGAAGTGAAATATTCTCCTTTGGACAAGGCATGAACGCCTTGATTCCGGTAGGTCTCGACTTCGCCATCGGTCAATCAGATATTCGAGTAGGCGAGGAGTATAACTATATTTTGCCCCCCGCTTTGGCCTATGGGGACTTAGATTTAGGTGATTTTCAATCTATTATTCCGAAGAATTCGATACTTAATATTCAAATAAAATTAGTATCATTAACTGCTTTATTTGATATCCCCGCTACTCAATCACTCGAAATTAACGAGTATATTAACGACACAGCTTTAAATGACACCTCGGTTTGGAGTGGTAATGACGGATTTGTTTATCGATCATCTTCATCAAGATTGGTCATGAAGGTACTTGACTCTAGCTTTTTAGTATCCCCTGTTGAGGGCAATACAATATCCTTATCCTATGTGCTTTATGATCTGAATGACTCATCTGCAGTCATTGATCGAAGAACGGTTGTAGATCCATTTTTATTTACTTTAGGCGTAGATGAGATTATGCCTGGATTGGATGAAGCGGTTCGTAACATGCATCTAAATGAGCCAACATTGATTCTGCTAACCTCAGACATTGCCTACCAAGAAAGTGCGGCAGTTCTTCCTAATTATGAGGGATTGAGACAAGCATTGGTATCAGCACAAGTGATCCCTGCCTACGCTGCGGCGATTGAACCCTTTCAAATTTTGAGATTTGAAGCCTCAATAGAAAAAATAGATTAAAAAAAGCGTAATTTTGTATTTAGCAATTATTGAGTTCCTATAAAGTGCCGCTGAACAAAGCCTTATACTCGTTTTTTATCTTGCTTTTTATTTTTAATCTACCTTCAAGTTCAGGTCAGAGTATCTATAAAAAGTATGGTATTTATAGAAATCCAGCACTTGTGATTTCCAACAAAATCTCTTGGACACTGAGTATGGGTTCTGGTAGAACTCATTTCAATCACAGCTTAAAAAATTTCTATTTATATCAGTCTTCAGAAGTCCAACTTATCCGATCTAAAAATACAGAAAGCTTTTCCGGCGATTTCATCAATGGACAAACCAATTGGCTAAATAATCCAACGGATATGGAAGATGTGAATGTAGGTGATCTATTTGATGTAGGATATGACCGATTGGATTCACCCGTTTACAATGCGCAACTCAATGCACAAACTGTTTTTTTGGATGGGGATACGGCTGATTTTCAGTTTCAGAGCCTATGGTCTAGCATACCCATTAATTTTTCTGCCCATTATGATTTTTTAAAATTCAGAATAGGGGTAGGCATACATTATGAAAAATTAAGAACAAATGTCTTAAGTCCAACCAGCAATAATTACGGTATTTTAGATTATGATCCAGGCTTTAAAACCACAAAGCTGTATAAATATTATGGCATTTTAGGTTATAAGTTTTATGAAGAATGGAACTCTGCCCTGGTCGGAGAAATCCAAATAGGAAACGTAAAATTAAGTGGCGAATTTAATAATGATTTAATGAATAGTAGTTTAATGGTAAACCTAGGTTTAAATTATGAATATCATTTTTCGGAATACTTAAGGTTCGTACTGAAGCCTTCTTTTGAAATTAAAAGCTATAAAATGAATATTTTAGATGCCTCTGGGACACTTTTAGATCAAGTATCACACAATTATAATGCTTTCTATATACAAGTAGGGATAAGTATAAATATACCTGAATTAAGAAGATCTCCGCTAGCCGCAGATCATGTTCAATTGAAACATGTCATTACGGATCCTAAGAAGGGAAGATTGGAAGAAGTAAGGGGTCAGGTGTTGTGGAAAGAACAAAATCCAAAAATGGGTCAAAATCAGAGACGACTCATTCGCAATAAGGTTATAAATAAGAAAAAATCTCATCCCTATTAATGTTATTTTTGAATTAAAAAATGATTAAATTACCACTTGATTTTTTACTAAACTAAGATACTTTTCATGTCAGACGGAGATGTTGAAAATATTGCCGAATCAGGCAACATAATACCCATAAATATTGAAGATGAAATGAGGGGCGCCTACATCGATTATTCGATGAGTGTGATTGTTTCAAGGGCCTTACCTGATGTGAGGGATGGATTAAAACCAGTTCACCGAAGAATTCTATTTGGAATGGATGAATTAGGTGTGAATTACAATCGGCCCTATAAAAAATGTGCTAGGATTGTAGGAGATGTCCTGGGTAAGTACCATCCACATGGTGATACAGCGGTTTATGATTCCATGGTGCGCATGGCCCAACCTTGGTCCCTTAGGTATCCTCTTGTAGACGGACAAGGAAATTTTGGGTCTGTAGATGGGGATTCTCCAGCGGCCATGAGATATACAGAAGCGAGACTCAAGCGTATTTCTGAAGATCTTCTTGGAGACATACAAAAAAACACAGTAGATTTTGTTCCTAATTATGATGATTCTACGACAGAACCTTCCGTATTGCCTGCAAGGCTGCCCAATTTACTGTTAAACGGA
This sequence comes from uncultured Cyclobacteriaceae bacterium, assembly GCA_905479015.1. Classification (GTDB taxonomy): domain Bacteria; phylum Bacteroidota; class Bacteroidia; order Cytophagales; family Cyclobacteriaceae; genus UBA4465. The sequence continues at coordinate 34,203 of CAJQKV010000020.1, read as the reverse complement.
GCTTCGGGTATCGCCGTGGGAATGGCTACAAATATGGCTCCACACAATTTAACGGAGGTGGCCAACGGAATCGTTGCCTATATAGATAACAATGAGATTACTATCCCTGAGCTCATGGAATTCATTACGGCACCTGATTTTCCAACGGGTGCCATCATATATGGTTATCAAGGGGTCCGTTCAGCTTTTGAAACAGGTAGGGGTCGTATCATGATGCGCGCCAAAGCCGATATTGAGGTGATGAAAAGCGGAAAGGAACAAATTGTCGTGACGGAAATTCCTTTTCAAGTCAATAAGGCTTCTATGATTGAGAAAACCGCTCAATTAATCAATGAAAAGAAAATAGAAGGTATATCAGATTTGAGAGACGAATCAGATCGAGATGGAATGCGTATCGTTTATGAGTTAAAAAGAGATGCGATTCCCAATATTGTATTAAATACACTTTTTAAGCATACCCAGCTGCAATCGGCATTCAGTGTGAACAATGTGGCCCTGGTTAAAGGGAGACCTAAGATGCTGAATCTGAAAGATCTAATTGTGTACTATGTTGATCATAGACATGAGGTGGTGATTCGCAGGACAAAATATGAATTAGAAGAGGCAGAAAAGCGTGCGCACATTCTAGAAGGATATTTAATTGCTTTAGACAACTTGGATGAAGTGATTGCTTTAATTAGAAACAGTCGCGACCCAGAAATAGCAAAAAATAATCTGATAGAAAAGTTTTCTTTGTCAGAAATTCAGTCAAAAGCGATCTTAGAAATGAGATTGCAACGACTCACGGGTCTTGAAAGAGATAAAATCATTAAAGAATATGAGGAAATAAAAAGACTAATTGATAAACTTCAGGAAATACTTGATAACGTTGATCTTAGAATGAAGATCATCAAGGACGAACTTCTTGAAGTTCAGGATAGATATGGTGATGAAAGAAATTCAATTATAGAACACGCTGCTGATGATTTCACAGCAGAGGATATGATTCCGGATGATGAAATGGTTTTGACCATTTCGCATCAAGGTTATATTAAAAGAACGGCCCTAGTAGAATATCGAACACAAGGTAGAGGGGGTGTGGGGTCCCGCGCAGTAAAAAGTAAAGATGATGATTTCACCGAGCATTTGTTTGTCGCTACCGCACACAATTACTTACTTATTTTCACCCAACTGGGTAAGGTCTTTTGGAAAAAGGTATGGGAAATTCCAGAGGGAGGAAAAACGTCGAAAGGGCGTGCGATACAAAACCTCATCAATATCGAGCCTGAAGATGCGGTGAGGACTGTAATCAATGTGAAGACCCTTTCTGATCCTGATTATATCAATAATAATTATCTCATCATGTGTACTTCTAGAGGTACGGTCAAGAAAACAACTCTAGAAGCTTACAGTCGTCCTAGACAAAATGGAATCAATGCGATTACCATTCACGAAGGTGATAAACTTCTAGATGTTCGATTAACAGACGGAGACAATGACGTTGTGATCGCAAAAAATTCAGGTACTGCTATACATTTTCACGAATCAGATGTTCGTGCTATGGGTAGAACCGCGGCCGGTGTTAGGGGTATCCATCTAAAAGAAGATCAGTTTGTTGTAGGCATGGTATGTATTAAAAAAGATACGGCATCTAACTTACTGGTAGTATCCGAGAAAGGCTACGGAAAAAGATCTGATTTAGGTGACTATAGGGTCACAAAGAGAGGAGGAAAAGGTGTAAAAACCATCAATGTAACTGAAAAGACGGGTGCATTGGTAGCGATCAAAGATGTGGTAGATGGTGATGAACTCATGATCATCAATAAATCAGGGATTGCTATTAGATTGCCAGTGGATCAGCTTCGTGTTATGGGAAGGGCTACACAAGGAGTAAAATTAATTAGACTCAATGAAGACGATGAAATCTCTGCAGTAGAGAAAATAGAATTTGTTGCCTCAGATGAAATCGCAGAACATGATGAATCGCAGGAAAGTAGTGAAGATAATTCAAATCCAACCAATGAAAATGTATAATTTGAAATGATAATCGAAAAATAGAGTAAAATGAAAATAGTATTAATTTTATTAGGTTTTGCTTTAATAAGCACAACTAATATCTATGCACAAAAAGAAATTAAGCCTAAGTTAAGTAAAATAGAATCCTTATTTAAAAAAGGTGAACTTATTGAAGCTAAGGAAATTTCCGATGTATCTATCAGCTACGAAAAAACCATGGATAATCCTAAAACATGGTACTTGAGAGGGTTGATATATATGGCTTTAGATACTTCTGCCAGTATGGTAGGGGTCACCAATGATGCCTTAAAAACTTCCATATCTAGTTTTATTAAAAGTGATGCGCTTATTGAAGATAAGTCCAATGAATTATTCATTGCAGATGACTATGGCTACCCAACTACAAAAACTCAGCAGATTGAATCATATTGGGGATTTTACTACAATAAAGCAGCAACAGCATTCGGGGAAAAAGATTTTGTTGAGGCAATCACTTCTTTTAACAACGCTGCTTTGATCAAGCCAAATGATACTAATTCAGTAATTAATGCAGGTTATGCTGCTGTTCAGGCGAAAATGTATGATCAGGCAAAAAATAGTTTTTACAAAGCGATAGAACTCGGTTCCACAGATAAAGATGTCAGATTAATTTTAATTTATGTAGTATCTACGGAACAAAAACTACTTGAAGAGTCTCTAGAGATTATTCGTGACGCTCGCGTTCTTTACCCCAGTGATAATGAACTGGCAAGGCAAGAAATCAATATTCTTATACAATTAGATAGAAGCGAAGAAGCAACTACTAATCTTATCAAAGCCATAGAAGCGGAACCGGATGATCCTAATTTACATTTTACCTTGGGTATTTTGCATGAGGAAATTGGTTTAAAATTAGACAGCGAAGCTGAAAAATCAGAAAGAATCGAATTAGCTCGTAAGGCTTACATGGCGGCAATTAATGCAGATCCAAATTATTACAATGGGCATTATAATTTAGGCGTATTGGCCATGACAGAAGTTAATATTTATATTAAGGAGCAAAATTCACTGGGCTATTCAAAGGTAGATTTAAAAAAGTCTGAGGAATTAGAGCCCATAATTCAAGAAAAACTATCATTAGCTTTACCCCTTTGGGAAAAAACAGTCTTGCTTAAAGATGATGAGCTACCTGCCTTAGAAACTTTGGCTTATCTATATACCATGAAAAAGATGTACGATGAGGCTGAAAGTATTCAAGCAAAAATTGATGCTTTGAAGTAAGATGGAAGGAAATTAATGAGATCATTATAGAATGATAAAAAAGACCTAAGTAACCTTAGGTCTTTTTTATTTGAGTTTAAGCAGCATAGTCTCGATAGTTAACCCCGGACCAAAAGCCATAGACAAAACCGGACCTTTTACCTGATTGTGATCATCTAATAATTTTTTCAAAACAAATAATATTGTAGCAGAAGACATATTTCCATAGTTTTTTAGAATATGATAAGCGTGTACATTATGCTCTTTTGGCAGGTTTAAGTTATGCTCTAAGGCTTTAAGAATACTTTTACCTCCAGGATGTAGGGCATAGTGGCTTATTTCAGAAAAATTAAAAGGGACTTTGTCGAGCAATTTTGATACTGCACTTTGTGCATTTTCCTCAATCAATTTAGCCACTTCATGAGTTAATACCATGTCAAAAGCATTTTGACCTATTTTCCATGACATTTCATTTTTTCCTTTGAAGAGGATATCACAATGAAATTGATCTATTAAAAAAGCATTGGGTGTTTCGTTATTTGTAACCAAACAGCTCGAGGCACCATCTGAAAAAAGCGCTTGCGATAAATTTAAGAATTCATCATTCTTACGTTGAAAATGGAGCGTACATAATTCTACAGAAACAATGAGCACTTGAGCCGTTGCCGATGCTTCGCATATCGATTGGGCCAGTTTTAAAGCATTAAAAACACCATAACAACCCATAAAATTGATGGCCGTTCTATGGATATCGGTCCTCATTTTTAATTGTTCAACAATTTCCAAGTCAATCCCAGGCGCATACATTCCGGTGCAGCTTACGGTAATAAGGTGCGTTACGTGATTGAGGTCCTTCCCTTTCATGCACTCTAAGATTGATTGAATAGCCAAGACAGGAGCTTCTATTTCATACAACTTCATACGATCATTGAGGCTAGGCTCTGTACCATGCATGATGAAGCCTGGAGTTTCTGTTGTTTGAAGGAAGTCAGGTAAAATAGAATATCTGTAATCAATGCCCGAAGCTCTATAGATTATATCTAATTGATGGGATTGCTTTTCGTTGAACTCAATATGCTGCTTCATATAAGTAGCAATTTTACTTTGAGAGATCTTCGAATTAGGAACCGCAGTACCAATCGCATTAATGTAAGCAGACATAGAATTAAAATTGAGTTAATGTTATATTTTTGAACCTAAAAATTGAATTATTTGATGCGTTTATCTGTAATATGCACAAGTTTGATATAGCCTAATACCCGAAATGTCCTTAATTTCCCATTCAACGTTAAAACATTTAAGAATTACTTTTAGTTTTAATTTACTGCCCATTTTTTTATTTACTTTGGCCATAACGCCCCAATCCATTAATTGGATAGATGCCCTTGTGTTATTTTTTTGTTGGCATTTTTTTATTTATCCGGCAAGTAATGGTTTTAATTCCTATTTTGATAAAGACAAGGAAAGTATTGCAGGAATTAAATATCCGCCTAAAGTAACGAAAGAACTATACTATTTTTCGATTGCTTTAGATGTTATCGGTATTTTATTGGCCTTATGTATACATCTTACAACAGCCATTTCCATGCTCATATATGGTCTCATTAGTAAAGCCTACAGTCATCCTTCGATTCGATTAAAAAAGAGGCCTATAGTCAGCTGGATTATTGTATCTGTTTTTCAGGGTTATTTCGTGTTTTTAGTTACTTATTGGACCATACATGATATACCTATATCAAGACTTACTACGTCTATGATTCAAATTCCTGCATTATTAACCACTATGATGCTTATGAGTGCCTATCCCATCACACAAGTATATCAACATAAGGAAGATAGGGAAAGAGGTGATTTTACCTTAAGCCTCAGATTGGGTGTCCTAGGTACGTTTCATTTTACGGCTCTTGGATTTGTCATTACAGCTTTGGGTTATGTCAGCTATTTTTTCTATTATCATGATTTACAGACGATGTTACTTTACCTCATCTTGATGATCCCGCTTCTCATATATTATATCTTCTGGTATCAAAAGGTCATAAAAAGCATAGATTTGGCTGATTTTGAACACACCATGAAGTTGAATCGGCTTTCAGCACTCTGCCTGAATACTTTTTTTCTTCTCTTGATTATTTTCAATGCTTAAAATTGCCTTTTCTGAAACTTACGCACATCTTTTACCTGAAAAGCATCGTTTCCCTATGCTCAAGTATGAGTTGTTGCCTAAACAACTATTACACGAAGGCGTGGTTGTAAAGGAAAATTTCTTTCACCCCAAAAATGCTTTAGAAAAGGATATTTTAGAAATTCACAACGTACATTATTGGCATCGTTTAATCCAACTTAATCTTTCCCCATTAGAGATCAGGGCGATAGGGTTTCCACTAAGTGGACGGCTGGTTGAAAGAGAAATTCATATTGCCGGTGGAACGCTGCAGTGTATCACCTATGCGTTGGCACATGGCATATCGTTCAATATTGCTGGAGGCACCCATCATGCGTTTTCCGATCGCGGCGAAGGCTTCTGTATGCTTAACGACCAGGCCATTGGCGCGAACTATTTATTAAGAAAGGAAAAGGCCAAGCGAGTACTTATTATTGATTTAGACGTGCATCAAGGCAATGGAACGGCTGAAATTTTTAAAAATGAGCCTCGCGTATTTACCTTCAGTATGCATGGTGCAAAAAATTATCCCATCAGAAAAGAACGAAGTGATTTAGATATTGGACTTGAGGATGGTTGTAAGGATGAAACCTACTTAGCCTTGTTAATACAACACCTCAATGAAGTAACGCAACATTTTCATCCAGACTTCATTTTTTATCAAGCAGGCGTAGATGTCCTAGCAACAGATAAATTAGGTCGACTTGGATTGACGAAAGCGGGTTGTAAAAGAAGAGATCAATGTGTTCTTGAATTCGCCCATCGCGAACAAATACCTATGGTGGTATGTATGGGAGGGGGTTATTCTCCAAATATCAAAGATATCATAGATGCCCATGCAAATACCTTCAAATTAGCGCAACAGATATTTTTCTAATAAAGTCAGCTAAATGACTTTCCGTGTGTCTTTGAGATGAGCTTCTGTGCCAGCATAGGAACAGATTTAGCTAAGGCTAAAGTGGCATTACTCAGGCTGTGATTTCCAAATAGAAGTTGTAGGTTTCTTCCCCACATGAGTCGATTGCTAAACCATCGATTCCATTGAAATTTATATAGATCTTGTACTTCTCGACGGAGATCAGGCCGGGCTTTTTTTTGAATGATGATTTCAGCCAATAATTTCCCTGAATGTATGGCCATGGCCATTCCGTTTCCACATAAAGGAGTAATCAAGCCTGCCGTATCACCACACATGATTACATAATCTTCAATTAATTGTTTTTTATTAAAGTTTATCTGATTAATAATGAGAGGTTTATCAAAAATAAAATCACTTGATTTAAATAATTCTCTGATATAGGGATTCTTAAATAATATGTCCGTTTCCATAGATTCAATGGATCCTGATTGCTTGAAATTGTTGCCTTTGGTTAAGTAGCAAATATTATAGACATCATCTTCAATTTTATTCACGCCACAGTAACCGCCACGAAAATTGTGTAGAGCAACTGTATCTATGGCAAAATCAGTACGCACATGATATTTAACTCCTAAATAAGATGATTTTTCAGGCTTTATACTGCGATTTAAGACGCGATCTAAATTACTTTTTTTGCCAAAGGCACCCACAGCATAATGCGCTTGGTACCTGCCTTTTGAAGAGGATATATTAAAATGCGGATTTTCAAAAACACAATCATGAATTTTGGTCTGGGTTAAACATTCAACGCCCAGAGCCTTACACTTTTGATATAAATAATCATCAAAAGCAAATCTACTGATCCCAAAGGCACCTGTGTCTAGGGCTAAGTCTAAAGATTTACCTACTTCAGTGGTCAATTGAAACTTATTAATTTGACTAGGCCTAAAATTTTTGGGGTATAAATCATGTTTTTTTAGGAAAGGAAGCACCTCATTGCTGATATATTCTCCACAAACCTTATGTTGTGGATAACTACCTTTTTCAAATAGAATGACTTTATAACCTGCTTTAGCCAGGAGATAAGCATTGGTCAATCCTGCCAATCCTCCACCGAGAATTGCTACATCGTACATATAATTAAAATTTAATGATGATTTGCCATCTGAAAGCCCATTTCCAACGGATCTGATAATCCTTGATGCCTGCTGCTTCAAATATACGTATCCATTCTTTACGACGAAAACCACGCATCACCGACAAGGGACCATCGTATTGAACCATAGCTGATTTTGAAAACCATTGGGTCAAGTATTTTATGCTATAATAGGCCAACCAGTGACGATGTAAATCGCTAATGACCATTCCTTGACTTGCCTGATGCCTAAATATTTTAAATAACATGACCAATTCATCATGATTAAAATGGTGTAAAAATAGACTGGCGTGCAAAATGTCACAATTAAAATCTTTTTCAGCTGCATCCAGTACATTTACATCAATGAAGGACAATTGTTTAAATGCTGCTTGGGCGTCTCTAGCATATTTTAGTATATAGGCATTGGCATCAATGCCTACTCCTGAATTCAATTGATCTTGATATTCATGAGCCATTTGCGCCAAAAGAGTACCGCTTCCGCATCCTAAATCAATAATAGAAAAAGGGTTTTTATTTTTATCGATTAATTTTTTAAGCCCTTTTAAGCTCACCCAATCTCCTCCCAACCAATAATTAATAGTGTCCAGCTCTGCTAAACTTTGGTCCACTACAGGTCCATCGCAGTCCAAATCATCCATGAGCTCTTTCAGCTCAGATCGTTGCTTAAAATTCACCTTTTAGTTGTTCATGATTTACTTTCATATGCATACTTGATTTGCTTTAAAGAGTAATTTACACATTGAAAGTTTCAATTGTTTGGGAGGGAATAGGTTTCTCGAATGAAATTTTATTTATCATGGAAATTATCTCGTAAACTTATGATTTAAGCCAATACTGCCATATCAATGTTTTGAAATAATCAATTTTATAATGATTTATTAAAGGAAAATCAGTGGAGTTCTGGATAGGTTTTTCTTAGGAAGCCGTGATCATTTCATAGTATAATGCTTGCCGCCTTTGGGTAAGGATAAGATTGAAGTTGCCAATCAATTTTCCATCAACACGACGAACGGGTGTCAGGCCTCCGAACGTACCTGTCACAAAGGCTTCATCTGCGCTGTATACATCATATAGTGAGAAGTTTTTTTCACGGCAAATGACACCATTTTTATGGCATAAATCAATCACTTTAGATCTTGTAATGCCATTCATGCAATAGGCATCGGTAGACGTCCATACTTCTCCATCCGTGACTATAAAAAAATTAGTTGCATTACAAGTACTCACAAAACCATTAATATCTAGCATCAACGCCTCATCACCCCCAGCTTCAATGGCTTGAATCAAGGCTTGCACTTCATGTAATTTACTATGACAGTTCAATTTGGGATCCAGATAGTCGGGAGATCTCCGACGGATGGTACTTGTAAATAATTTAATCCCTTCTTTGAGCGTAGAGGTTGCCGCTTTTTTATGCTCTGCAATGATGACCAAGTTGGGTCCTGATAAAGTAAGTCTGGGATCTTGTGAGGGAGTTTTTTTAATACCTCGAGTAATCATCACTCGGATATGAACGTCATTAATCATCTCATTTTTAGCTACGGTGTCAAGGATGTGCTGTATCAATGCTTCTTTGTTAAAAGGGAGCTGAATAGAGGTTGCTCTAGCGGCTTTCCACAATCTGTTTAAGTGATCTTTAATAAAGACCAAGCGTCCATGATGTAATCGAACTCCTTCTCAAATACCATCTCCCACCAGATAGCCACTGTCAAATACCGATATTTTAGCTTCAGCCCTTTTCATAAATGCGCCATTAATAAAAATGAGTATCTCATCATTGCGTTCATCATGTTCAGCGTTGTGCGTTCCGTGTACCATAAGATTTTCTTGAAATTGAAAGTAAATGTAAACTCTAATAATCTTTTAATATCGAAGGGGGGTATTTAGCTCTGTTTTTTGCGTTCTCATAGCTAATATAAGTAACTTATTAAAAAAGTAGGGATTTAGTAAAATCCCTACTTCACCCATTTCTAAATGGTATTGAATATTAAGCGGTCAAAAAAAATAATCCCTACTGATATGAATTGAAGGGGGGTCACCTTTCGCATATTCGAGGTATATATAAATGATCAATTGTCATAAATTTGATAGAAATGCTTTATTTTTGCGTTAATAAGCATTTTATCTTATCATAATTATTATCATTCACCATACATTAGATAATAATGAACCAACTTTATTACTTCTTACTTTTCACCTTCCTACTTCCTATGTCTGGATGGGCTCAACAATATTCAAGCCAATCGAAGCAAACCATTGAATCGAATTTTAATGGGGTGATTTCTCTATTCCCTATTGATTTGGATGAGGATGGAGATATAGATTTAGTAGGCGCTGCTGCGAATGATAACGATATTGCCTGGTTTGAGAACAATGGGGCTCAATCTTTTACGAAACACATTATTGATGGGGACTTTGACAGAGCCTGGGCTGTGCATCCCATTGATATGGATGGAGATGGCGATCTGGATATCGTCTCTGCTGGCTTTTCTGAAAATGCTATAGTATGGTATGAGAATAATGGATCAGAAACTTTTACAAAGCAAACCATTCAATCCAATTTTGATGGTGCTTCCTCTGCTTATCCAGTGGATATGGACGGAGATGGGGATATTGATGTGGTGGGTTCGGCATACAACCTCAATGATGATGAAGATGTTGTATGGTTTGAAAATAATGGTTCGGAATCTTTCACCAAACACACAATTGAAGTGAATTTTAATGGTTCAGAAGGTTATGTCAAAGCTGTAGATATGGATAGAGATGGTGACTTAGATATTTTGGCAACGGCGTATTATGATGATGATGTAGCATGGTTTGAGAATAATGGTGCTCAAGTTTTCACTGAACGTTCTATTGATGGTGATTTTGATGGCGCTTGGGGTGTTCATGCTGCAGATATGGATGGAGATGGAGATATGGATGTTGTAAGTTCAGCTTTTATAGCGGGGGATATTGCTTGGTATCAAAATAACGGTTCCCAATCTTTCTCTAAAAACATCATTGAATCGAATTTTGATGGGGCCATTTCTGTTTTTCCAGTAGATATGGATAGAGATGGTGACTTAGATATTTTGGCAACGGCGTATTATGATGGTGATGTAGCATGGTTTGAGAATAATGGTGCTCAAGTTTTCACCAAGCGTACTATTGATGGTGATTTTGATGGAGCTACTGTAATTTATCCTGTAGATATAGATGTAGATGGCGACATGGATATAATAGGGGGAGCTTGGAATCTTGGGAATATTGCGATGTACGAATTTGCTGATAATACAGCTCCTACGATTACCGTCACTGCCCATAATGGGAGTAATGCTGTATTTGATGGATCTAGTACCAATGATGGAACCTTGGCCATCACCTTTACAATTAGTGAGATTATCAATAATTTTGTGGTCGGAGATATTACGGTGGATGGGGGTTCAATTAGTGGATTTACTGCAGTAAGTAGTTATATATATACCGCCACATTTACGCCGACATCGAGTGGATCTACCACAATTGACGTAGCAGCTGATATTTTCACAGATCAAGCTGGAAATAACAATACCGCAGCAAGTCAATTTAATTGGACTTATGATGGGATTGTTCCAACCATGACGATTACAGCAAGTGAGGGAATCAACGTCGTCAATGACGGTGACACAACGAATAATGGTCTTATAAATCTTATCTTTACCAGTAGTGAACCTACGACAAATTTTGTAATGGGGGATATTGTTGTGACGGGTGGTACCCTGAATAATTTCGCAACTTCAAGCAGTACCGTTTACTTTGCTACATTTACACCCTCTTCAAAAGGGGCAACGACTATTGATATACCTGCAAATAAATTTACTGATGCCGTAGGAAATGGAAATACAGCAGCTGATCAGTTCAACTGGATTTATGATGGCGATGGACCCACCATGATCATCACAGCTAAAAGTGGAAGTTCTGCAATCAGTGATGGTTCGACCACCAATGATGCCACCCTTACCCTTACCTTTACAAGTAGTGAGGCTACCTCTAATTTTAGTATGGGCGATGTTGCGATCTCAGGAGGAGCTTTAAGTAGTTTTACAGCAACGAGTAGTACTATTTACACAGCCACTTTTACACCTTCCTCAAGTGGTTCAACTACCGTCGATGTTGCTGCTAATAATTTTACAGATGGGTCAGGCAATAACAATAATGCGGCAAGTCAGTTTAATTGGGTCTATGATGGCGTAAGTCCTACTATAGCTATTGCAGCTAAAAATACAGATAATACATCCATAAATGATGGTTCATTTTCTAAGGATAGTACGCTGACATTGACTTTTACCATTAGTGAGGCTACTGACGATTTTGGGGTTAGTGATATTACGGTGGGAGGTGGTATTATCAGTGATTTTCTGGCCACCAGTAGCACTGTTTATACTGCCCAATTCATTCCCAATGCAGAGGGAGCCACTACGATTGATGTCAATGCAGGTGTTTTTAATGATGCAGTTGGTAATGGGAACACAGCATCTAGTCAGTTTAACTGGACTTACGATGGATTGCCACCCTCTATTAGCATCACGGCAGTTAATGATAATAATGAGGCGATTGCTGATGATACGACGACCAATCATGCTGCCTTGACCATCGTATTTACTACCAGTGATGCTACGACCAATTTTGTGCTAGAAGACATCACAGTCTCTGGAGGGACATTAAGTAATTTTTCAGCTTCTAGTAATTCCATTTATACAGCTACTTTCACCCCATCTAGTAGTGGGTCCACCACTATTAATGTTGGAGCGGATACCTTTACGGATTATGCGGGCAATGATAACACCGCAGCAAACTCATTTGATTGGACGTATGATGGTACAGCCCCAACCATAACGATCAGCGCTGAAGCTGCTGGGGTAGCCATAAATGAAGGTTCCACGAGTAATGAGAGCACCTTAACGCTCACCTTCGTAATTAGTGAATCGACGACTGATTTTGAAGTAGCTGATATCTCCGTTACCGGTGGAGAGCTGAGTGATTTTTCTAGCTCTACGCTAACTTCATTGAGTGGTACAGAATACACGGCCCTTTTAAAGCCTTCATCGAGTGGGCCCATAACCATTGATATAAATAGCAATCAATTTACGGACCCAGCGGGAAATGGAAATATTTCCGCTAACCGTTTTAATTGGGTTTATGACGGTATCACTCCCACTATTTCTTTATTGGTTAGCAGCGGAAAAGATACCATAGTAAATGGAATGACAACTAATGATGTTAATTTATTGCTGACCTTCACGAGCAGTGAGGCAATAACGGGTTTTGATGAGGAAGATATCACCGTTTCAGGGGGCATTCTAAGTAGTTTTAATGAGATAAGTAGTACCCTCTATATAACTACAGTCACGCCCTCAGATCCTGGAATTATAAACATTGACCTTTTGGCAAATTCTTTTTTCGATCTAGCTGGAAATGGCAATGATAGTATATTAACATTTAATTGGACTTATAACAGTCAAGGACCCTCCATGGCGATAACGGCTATAGATGATAACTTTACTGTGCTGAATGGTGGAACCAACAATTACTCTGACTTTTTGGTCAATTTTACAAGTAGCAGTCCTACCGTTAATTTTACTTTGGAAGATGTGACCGTGACTGGAGGGACGCTGACTGATTTTTCTAGTTCAAGTGCTTCTGTTTACTCGGCGATTTTTACACCATCGATAGATGGTATGATCACTATTGATGTGGCTGCCAATACTTTTACGGATGATAAGGGCACCAATAATATGGAGGCCAGACCGTTTATTTGGACCTATGACAGCAAAGCACCTCGGCTATCTATAACTGCAAGCAATGGCCAAATCGAACTTTCGAATGATCAAACAACCAATGATAAAAGCCTGATGTTAACTTTTACGTTCAATGAAATCGTGAGGGGATTTGTTTCAGAAGATCTGCAAGTTGTCGGTGGGATCATAAGTGAATTTAAATCAACGAGTAGTGAATTATATTCAGCAATATTCACCCCATTAACTGATGGATTGTGCTCCATTAAGATCGATACGGCATCTTTTTTCGATGCCGGAGGAAATGAGAACCTAACCATCAGAAGGTTTGATTGGACTTACGATGGAACACCACCTGCCATAGCGATTACCGCTACAGAGGAAAATCAAATCCTATCTGAGGGAGACAGCACTCGAGAAGGCTCCTTAACCTTTACCTTTACCATTAGCGAGGAGACTACTGATTTTGATCTAGAAGATATTGAGGTAGAAGGGGGAGGATTATCTAGTTTTTCTAAAATCAATAATAAGATCTATTCAGCCTTTTTCTTATCAAGCGGGTCGAGCGATACGAAATCTATAGCCGTCGATATAAATACCTTCGAAGATGCCGCACATAATCGCAATACCGATCAGACCGTATTTAATTGGATCTATGATTCTAATCGAGAACCTGAGATGATTGCTGGCAATGCCTTATTGCCTGAAAATACGCCCAATGGAACTTTAGTAACTACAATTAGAGCCAATGATCCAGATGATGATGTTTTGTCTTACCGTATTATAAGCGGAAATCTAAATGAAGCTTTCGAATTAGATAGCCTGAGCGGTCAATTAACGATTGCTAATAGCGTGATGATTGACTTTGAGATAACACCTGTCTTTGAGTTAACTATTGAAGCCTCTGATGGGGTGTTGACTGATCAGGCACTCATTATAATTAATCTTACAGATGATATAGCTGAAGATTTTAATTCATTACCTGTTATCTACGATCAAAATTTTTTAGTAGAGGAAAATAGTCCAAAGGATTATTTAGTGGCCATGGTCATCGCTGAAGATGCAGACGGAGATGTTTTAACCTACGCGATCACGAGTGGTAATAGCAACCAAGCCTTTGCTATTGATAGTAAAAGTGGAGCAATTACTGTGGCCAATACCCATCCACTGGATTACGAAGTCACACCTGTCTTTAACCTTGCTATTTTGGTCCAAGATGGTGAAGGTTACGATGATGCCATAATGAGGATTAGTTTAATTGATTTGGATGATGGATCTATTTTGTCTGTTATAGAGGCCGAGGATATGATATATCCCAATCCATCAAAGAGTACCTTAAATATCAAAATGAAAGCATTTAAAGAGGCCACCCTTTATGAGTTATCAGGAAAAGAAATACTCAAGTCAACTCATTCAAATATCAATATAAGCCAACTGGAAGCAGGTGTATATATCGTCCATCTTCAAAATATCAATGGGCAAATTCGAACTGTGAAATTCATAAAAGAATAGATCTTTAATTTAGCCCTCTTCTCCATTCTTAGTCTTTTTAAAACGTTTTGCACTTCCATTATTGGTTTCAAAATTGTAATTTGATGTCTGTCTCGAGATACACTTATCGTATGTTTTTTTTCTTTTTTTGTGTTTAGTGAGAAAATCAATCACTATTAAAAGTGCCAAGCAGAGAGTCAATTTTATTGTATTTGAATACTTTACTATTTAATTACATCCAGATCATTTCAAAATTATATATTTTATCATATTGATGAGTCCCGAAGCTTTTATAGAAATAAGCGCCAATATTTGTGTAATTGTTTGAAAATCAATAAATTATTATATGAAAATTATTCAATAGTTATTCATGTCGTTGAAAATTACTGAGCGACCCTCTTTTTAGGCTATGTTGGAAGGCTATATTCTAAAATAGAGTGAATACCTTGTTTTGATTGAATCACAATAATGCCCATGTCTCTAAAAAGAAGAAATTTTATGAAAATGGTATCGGCAGGTGCCCTGATTAGCACACCTCTTCTCCATGCGGCATCCTATCCATTTGCGATAGGGAAAGAAACTATTGATCCTGCTCCAAAAAGACAATCTATTAAAAGTAGCTTCAATTACGGAGATCAAATAGTGATCGATGGATTGATTATTTCACGTGGTTGGAATGACGATTCCTTCGAGGCATTATCTAAATCTGGTTATACCGGTTTCAATACATCACTGGATTCCAAAGACTTAACCTCGGCCTTAGAATCATTGGCACAATGGAAATCACGTATTGAAGACCATCCCAATAGACTCATGGGCGCTCTTTCAGCGGAAGATTTTATTACGGCGAAAAAAGAAAATAAAGTGGCGGTCATGTTCGGATTTCAAAATGCGACGATGATAGAAAAATCCATCGATAATTTAGATGTATTGTACGCCGAGGGTACCCGTTGGATACAGTTGACCTATAATGAGCGAAATCTCTTGGGAGACGGATGTACAGAGAGAACGAATGCTGGATTGTCAGATTTTGGTATTGAAGCTGTACAGCGTATGAATGAATTGGGTATCATCGTAGACCTGAGTCATTGTGGAAGACAAACGACCCTTGATGGTATCGAATTCAGTAAAGTAGGTGTTTCCATGAATCATACCATGTGCGAAGCTTTGTACAAGGAACATCCCCGGGCTAAGACCGACCAGCAAATTCGTGCCATGGCCGAAAAGGGGGGTATTATGGGGATTATTTGTTTAGGCTATATGATCGGGCCAGATCCAGGGGGGCAAACGACCTTAGAAACCTATATTGATCACATTGATCATGCAGTCAATGTGGCTGGAATCGATCATGTCGGACTTGCTGCAGATTTTGCTATTGAAGGATTAGAAGCCAATGGCGCAACACGAGAAAATTGGTTTATACCTCGTTTATCTAGGTTTAAGCCTTCCTATCAGGTGCGCTGGCCACCATGGATTCCCGAACTTGATCGTGCTGAAAGATACCAAGATGTAGCTATAGCTATGGAAAAGCGTGGTTATAAACATGAAGAGATAGCAAAAATTTTAGGTAAAAATTGGCTAAGATACTTCAATGAAAATTTAAAAATTAAGTCATAAGTAATTGTAAATGAATAGATTATAATATAAATAATGAAACAAATACTTCAAATAACATATTTACCATTACTTCTGTTTGTGATGATCATGACTTTCACCCATTGTGAGCAGATGACAGGTGTCAAATCTATTGCAGTGGACACGACCTACTATGATGTGATATTTAGGGAAAGTAAGGCGGGAGTTTATAAAAAATGGCAGCAAGGATCGGGAAGCTATGGTTATTATTATACTTATACTGATCGGGGTCGGGGACCTGTTTTATCAGAGCAAATTACCCTTGATAATAATGGCTTCATTAAGTCACAATCTATTAGTGGGGTTAATTACTTAAAAGATTCTGTCTACGAACACTTTGAGGTAAATGGTAACCTGGCACAATGGACTAACTCTGCGGGTAAGGATCAAGGTGAATTCTCAAGTGATGCGCTCTATTTCCGTTATGATGGCACTCCGGCTAGCTACGAAATTCTTGCACAAGGACTCATGAATGTGGAAAATAAATCTGTAGAGCTTTATCCCAAAGGTTCAGTTACGCTCATGCAAAAGAATCCAATCATTCTTGGAGATTCCATCACAACCCAATTACTTATGATTAAAGGTCTCGATATGAATCCTGTTTACCTTTGGTTAACAGAACAAGCATTGATCGGTAAGATTACTGGGAATCTACACATCATCCGGACTGATTTTCAAGACTACCGAAAGGAGATGAAGGTCATACAAGATAGCTTGGAGAATGAATATCTTTTTCAGTTGGCAACTGATTTGAGTCAAGAAATTGACGATTTAATTATTAAAAATGTCAATATTTTTACGGTTGAAGCCACACTCAAAAGAAATCAGGATGTCTGGGTGCATAAGGATAAAATAAGGGCAATAGTACCGAGCACTCAAAGTTCGGAATATGGTGACGATGCCCGTATCATAGATGGTACAGGTAAAACCCTGATGCCTGGCATGTTTGACATGCATACCCACAACACTAAATTTAGGGGAGCTTTACACCTTGCAGGGGGTATTACATCCGTAAGAGATTTGGCCAATAACAAACAGGTGAAGGCCTTGAGTCATCAATTCAATAGTAATCAGATTATTGGACCACGTATCGTTGCCTTTTGTGGTATTATTGATGGACCAGGACCCTTTGCCAATCAGCGCAATGTAGTTGAAAATCTAGATGAAGGCTTAGCTGAAGTTCAAGCCTACAACGACCTAGGCTATCAGCAGATTAAATTGTACAGCTCTATTAAGCCAGAATGGGTCAAACCGATGGCTGACAAAGCCCACCAATTGGATATGCGTGTCAGTGGCCACATTCCGGCTTATATGACTGCTTCTCAGGCGATCGATGCGGGATACAATGAAATTCAGCACATGAACATGCTTTTTCTTAATTTCATGTCGGATACCATCGATACCCGCACTCCTTTACGATTTACCATGGTCGCCAATCACGGAGCCAAACTTGATTTGTCCTCATCAGCGTATTTGACCTTTGTAAAGCAATTAAAAGCCCATCAAATTCTGATTGATCCGACTCTTTCAATCTTCGAAAACATGTTCGTCGCCACCAAAGGTATACCAAGTCCTACGTATGAAATGATCGTTGATAGACTACCCCTAATCAACCAGAGGAGCTATTATAAAGGGGGGTTACCTAAGCCCGTAGACGGGAGTAATCGATACGACCTGGCCCATGAACGCATGTTAGATGTAGTCTATGACTTATACAAAAAAGGCGTAGCTATCGTCCCGGGTACAGATGGACTACCCGGTTTCTTATACCATAGGGAGCTGGAGTTGTTTGTTAAGGCAGGTATTCCCGTACATGAAGTACTGAAAATGGCTACCATTAACGCTGCTGAAATTACAGGAGTCGCAGAGGCTTATGGGTCCATTGAGGTGGGTAAACAAGCCGATCTCATTCTCATCTCGGGCAATCCTTTAGAACGTATCAGTGACATCCGAAACGTACTATGGACTACTCAAGGTGGATATATGTATGAGGCCGAGGCTTTGTATGCTTCAATGGGGATTAAAAATTTTAATTAAAGACTTTATATTTAAATTAATAAAACATTTATGGTTAATGGATTATAATTTTAAAACTATGCAATAATCATCTTATGATTGGATCATTCCATTATTGGCCATTATGTCCCTATAAATCAATGAAATATTGTCTAGGGTTCCTGCTTGGACTCGGCATTCATATGGCCCCGTGTCAATCTGTGACCTTTATAGGTAGTCCTCGATGGGTATTAGGGACTGAAAAACAGAAAAGCGCCTCTATAGGGTATGGGGATATTGATCAAGATGGAGATATCGATATCTTGGTTGCGAATGGAAGGCATTGGCCAGAACAGAATAAGGTTTATTTTAATAATGGGCTAGGAATTTTCACAGTTTCAAAATCTTTAGGGGGTCAAAGTACTACAAGCTATGCTACGGTGCTAGGTGATATTGATGGCGATGGGGACCTAGATGTGATAGTGGGCAATGATATGGCACCCAATTGTATTTTCAAAAATGACGGTAAAGGCCATTTCACCAAAGGAAATGATTTTGGTGAGGCCTACGCACCTACAAGGAATCTTGTCCTTTCCGATATCGATCAGGATGGAGATTTGGACATCCTCATTACCAATAGGGGAAGTCAAAATGAAATATGCATCAATGATGGTCAGGGCCAATTCAATGAAAAGCTAGGTTTCGGTACTGCAGATGACTCAACGATTGATATGAAAGTAGCAGACATGGATGGAGATGGAGATCTAGATTTGATATTGGCCAATCGAGATGCGCAACAAAATTATATTTACCTAAATGATGGAAATCTAAATTTTGATCAAAAAATTGCCTTTGGAAGCGGGGAGGATCACACCCGATCCATTGCTATTATAGATATGAATGCGGATGAATATCTCGATGTGGTGACCGCCAATATCAATGGTCCCAATGTCATTTACTTTGGCAATTCGACATTGAGATATGAACATAAATCAGTATTTGATGCCCAACTGGACAAATCCTATGCTATTGCATTGGGTGATCTTGACGGGGATAAAGACGTGGATATTGTTATTGCCAACCATGGGGAACCGAATACTTATTTTATTAACCAAAATCAGGGAACCTTATGGAAGAAGTATGCGCTCAGTACCGAAGCCTACCATACCTATGATATTGTCCTGTCAGACTTGAATGGAGATGGAAGACTTGATATCATTGAAAGCAATTCTGATGAGCAAAACTTATATTATTTTAATCAATAAACAGATCAAAATAAAGCCTTCCGCATAAGCCTAAATAGATAGATCAAATAAACACTTAAAAACATGAAAAAAACCTATTATTTACTCAATCTGTTGTTATTGATTGTTGTTTTGACAATCAGCTGTAAAGAACAAAGTAAAACCGATGTAGTTGACTTAAGTTATGATCCTGAATTGCGCTTAAAAGAGCTTAATATCATCTTGCCAAGTCCACCGCAACCTGTGGCCAATTATGTTAATGGTGTACGTACAGGAAATTTGATATTCTTAGCAGGAAAAGGTCCAAAAAGTGCTGAAGGTACTGAATTAATTGGTAAGCTTGGGGTCGACGTTACGATTGAGGAAGGTTATGCAGGAGCACGAATGACCGCGATAAATCAGTTAGCCGTTTTGAAATCTATGCTAGGTGATTTGAAAAAGGTAAAACGTATTGTAAAAGTACTTGGGATGGTAAACTCGGCGCCTGATTTTGTAGAGCAACCTAAGGTGATCAATGGATTTTCTGATTTGATGGTAGCCGTATTTGGAGACCGAGGAAGGCATGCACGGGCTGCAGTAGGCATGGCTTCATTACCGAGAGGTCAAGCGGTAGAGATCGAATTGGTCGTAGAGGTTTATGAGGATTAGTGACTGATAGATATGAGTCATGATTATACTGTTTGATTTATGAGATGATTTATCGTCATAATTAGGCTTTTTTTACAATACTATTTCTAATGGCTCAATTGCTATGTAATCATTGATAAATAGGTAATCAACAGTTTTATACCAACCTAATTTCACAAAGCAAAAAGAATTTGGCGCAGAGCATGGCAGTGGATTCGTCTATTATTCACGCGTTCCCTTATTATGGTATGGCTGGAGAATTCCGCATGGTCATTCTTACAAATATCAGTCTGTTACCGACATCGTGCCTATGCTTGCTTTTATGTTGGAAATTAAATTGTCAGATGCAGTGATCGGACAGCCTATTCTTGAAACACTAGATTGAGTTAGGCAATAATAATTGTTTTAATAACTTAATATTTCTGTAAAACTGATGTCATTATAATCATAATGCCTTCTTTATACCATAAGCATTTTTATAATTTAAAGGAGCGTAAAAACATTTTCATTAGATATTTCACTAAGTAGTTAAATGAAAAATAATAGATCAAAATAACATCACGGAAATAAATGCTTTATATTTATTTCATGTACTTCTATGAAGCGGTTTTTGTTAATGTAAGTATGCTTCATCGGATATATAAGCTGAGTGGAAAACTAAACTGAGACAATAAATGAAATTAACAACTCAAAATCTTTTTGAACAATGTTATGGGAAATATGCGATTGCTGCGGTGAATATATTTACCATGGAACAGGTTTTGGGGTTATTTTCTGCAGCGCATAAATGTCAATCACCTTTTATTGTGCAGACGACACCCGTCGCACGTAATTATGCCCATCCAGAAATGTTATTGAGCATGATTGATGCGGCTTCAAAGATCTATCCTGATGTGGTATACGCGCTACATCTAGATCACGGTAATGAAGATCATGCCCTTGCGGCCATTGCTTCTGAACAGTATACCTCAGTGATGATTGATGCAAGTCATGATGATTTTGAAACTAATGTAGCCAGAACCAAACATATTGTAAAGAAGGCGCATATGAAGAACATCTCTGTGGAAGCTGAATTGGGCGTACTCAGTGGCGTTGAAGATGACGTTTCTATTGAGGAAAAATATGCCAAGTATACCAATCCAGAGAATGTAGTAAAATTTATTAAGCAGACGGAATGCGATAGTTTGGCAATTGCCATAGGTACGAGTCATGGTGCTTATAAATTTTCCGGCAACCAAGGCTTACAATTTGATATATTGAAAGAAATCCAGCAACGTTTACCCACATTTCCATTGGTTCTACATGGTGGATCTGCGGTCAATGATTACGAAATTGAACTTATTAACAGATTTGGAGGGAAGTTAGATGCGCATGCTAAAGGTGTAGATCCATTTGAGTTAAAGGAATCTATAAAGTATGGTATTTGCAAAGTGAATATTGCCACGGATACCCGATTGATTTGGGCTAGGGTTCACAGAACGTTTTTTAATAATCACCCGGCACAATTTGATCCAATTGTACCGGGCCAAGCTTATATAGAAGCGCAAGAAGATTTTTTAATTAAAAAATTTGAGTTAATTGGCTCAATAGATAA
Source organism: uncultured Cyclobacteriaceae bacterium (assembly GCA_905479015.1). Classification (GTDB taxonomy): domain Bacteria; phylum Bacteroidota; class Bacteroidia; order Cytophagales; family Cyclobacteriaceae; genus UBA4465. The sequence continues at coordinate 12,448 of CAJQKV010000020.1, read as the reverse complement.
AATAAGAGATTTTAAATAAAGAAAAATTAAAACATGAACAGAGATTCAAAATATCCATTATTGATGAAATCTTCCCAAGCTAAAGAGGGCATTTATCAAGAAATAATTGCTGAAGATGCAGGTTGGGAATTTCTAAACTTCAATGCCCGCATTCTTAAAAAAGGCCAGGTATGGAAAGGTTTTACAGGAGAGAATGAGTACGGCATTATTTTACTGTCAGGCGATTATTCAGTTAAAACAGATCAAGGTAACTGGAAAACAAAGAATGGCCGTAAGCATGTCTTTGAGGGCATTGCGCATACGCTGTATTTATCTCGTAATACGGAATTTGAGCTTACCGCCGAATCTGAAATTCTAGATATTGCTTTGGGGTGGTGCGAAACCACAGAAGATCATCCGGCCCAATTCAAAGAGCCAACTAAGTCCGTCATTGAAATACGCGGAGGTGACAACGCTACTAGGCAAATAAATTCATTGATTGAGCCCGGATTTGATTGTCAACGCTTGGTTTCAGTAGAAGTATATACGCCTTCTGGAAATTGGAGCTCCTTTCCTGCACACAAGCATGATGAACGCATTTTGGATAATGACGGAAATCTAATAGAAGCCCGTTTAGAAGAAACTTATTTTTATAAGACAGATAAGCCTCAGGGATATGCTATTCAACAAATATATACTGGAGATAGAAGTCTTGACGAAATAGCAGTAGCCAGGAATAATGATGTGGTGATGGTACCCAAAGGATATCATCCTGTAGTTGCTGGTCATGGTTATAATATTTATTATCTTAATTTTTTGACAGGAAGTGATCAGTCACTGGCCAATACCAATGATCCAGATCATGAATGGATTTATGATTCCTGGTCAGGAAAAGATTCGCGGATTCCTATGGTCTCAGCTAAATAAAGAAAAAATGGGAAAAGTAAAACTTACGATGGACGTAATAACGATGGGGAGGTCTTCGATTGACCTATACTCCCAAAGCATAGGAGCAGATTTTGTGGATATCAAAGGCTTTGATGCCTTCGTGGGTGGATCGCCACTTAATATAGCCGTAGGCTGCAGTAGGCTGGGACTCAATGCGGCACTTCTGACAGCAGTAGGTACTGACAAAGTGGGAGACTTTATCTTGAATTTTCTGACTAAAGAGCAAGTTAATGTTGAATTCATTCCTAAACTCAGCCATGCAAGAAGTAGTGCGGTACTTTTGGGCATTCAACCTCCTGACAAGTTTCCCTTGGTGTTCTATAGAGACAATTGTGCCGACAGTCAATTGACCATTGATCATGTGGACCAAGCGCAGATTGAAAATTTTAAAATATTGGAAATTTCAGGGACTGCATTGAATGTAGAACCTAGTAGAAGTGCCGTTTTATATGCCCTTGAGAAGGCGGTTAAAAATGATGTTGATGTCATATTGGATTTAGATTTTAGAGCAGATCAATGGAGCGATGTGAGGTCTTTTGGAATTACTACTCGGTCTATATTGCCAAGGGTCACGATTGCCATTGGGACTGAAGAAGAAGTTTTAGCTACAATACTTGATTCCGAAGAACAGATTAATATCTCAGACCAGCAAATATCAGCACCAACGATATCTGGTAATTTAGATCAGGCAATCCAGCGTATTCTGGCATTGGGCGTGAAAATTCTCGTTGTAAAAAACGGATCAGAGGGTGTTACCATCCATCAGTTAAATAAAGAACCAGAAAAAGTACCAGGTTTCCCCGTAGAGGTGCTGAATGTATTGGGTGCAGGAGATGCTTTCGCCAGCGGATTTATTTATGGCTATCTTGAAGGATGGGATATGTATAAGTCATGTCGGATGGGTAACGCGAGTGGTGCACAAGTAGTACTACAACCCGGCTGTGCCAATTTTATGCCTACCCTCGAGGAATCATTATTATTTATTGAAGCAAAAGGAGGGTTTTGATATGAGTACTATAAAATTAACTGTAGCGCAAGCAGTCATAAAATTTCTTAATCAACAATACGTAGCGCGAGATGGTGTTGAGCATAAATTTTTTGCGGGATGCTTTGGTATTTTTGGTCATGGTAATGTTGCTGGAATAGGTCAAGCTTTACAACAACAAAGCGATCTTAAATATTATCAATGTCGCAATGAACAGGCTATGGTGCATACCGCCGCAGCCTATGCCAAGATGAAAAATCGCTTGAGTACTTTTGTCTGTACTACCTCTATTGGTCCGGGTGCGACCAATATGATAACCGCGGCAGCGGGTGCTACTATCAACAGGCTGCCTGTTTTACTTTTACCTGGAGATATTTTTGCCAAGAGAAATGTTGCGCCTGCCTTACAACAACTTGAATCATCGTCTTCCCAAGATTTTTCTGTAAATGACTGTTTCAAACCGGTATCAAAATATTGGGACCGCATCAATCGTCCCGAACAACTGATTTCATCCTTACCTGAAGTAATGAGGGTGCTTACTTCTCCCGCTGAGACGGGGACCGTAACCTTGTGCTTACCGCAAGATGTTCAAGCTGAGGCTTTCGACTTTCCCGTGCACCTTTTCCAAAAAAGAGTTTGGAAAATCCAACGTCCAAGACCTGATCTTTCCCAATTGGCTATGGCCGCAGCATTGATCCAAGAAAGCTATAAACCGCTGATTGTGGTGGGGGGTGGAGCGCACTATAGCGAGGCTCTTGAGGTTTTGAAAAAAGTCGTAAATAAAACAGGTATCCCAATAGCTGAAACCTTTGCAGGTAAAGGCGCGTTGAGATATGATAATCCACATAATTTAGGGGCCATAGGCGCTACCGGTACCATTGGCGCAGTTGAAATGGCAAGAGAGGCAGATCTGGTCATAGGTATTGGTACAAGGTATAGCGATTTTACTACAGCCTCCAAAACTGCCTTTCAGCATCCTGAAGTTAAATTCATTAACATCAATATTTATGAATTAGATGCAGCAAAGCATGGTGGAATCATGCTGCAAGGAGATGCTAAGGTTACATTGGAAGAGTTACAGACTCATTTAGGAGATTTTGAAGTCAATAAAAATCATCGTCAGAAGGCCCAAAAATTCAATGAAAAATGGGATAAAATAGTAGATAAAGTTTATAATTATCGACATGGAGAAGGCTTAAGTCAAGGGGAAATTATTGGAGCCGTGAATAATTTTTCAGATGAAAATGATGTCATGATTTCAGCTGCAGGCAGTCTACCTGGTGATTTGCATAAGTTGTGGAAGACAAAAAATAGCAAAGGGTTTCATTTGGAATATGGGAATTCCTGTATGGGCTATGAAATTGCTGGAGGGTTGGGTGCGAAAATGGCTGATCCCACCAGAGAAATATATGTGATGATAGGAGATGGGAGTTATCTTATGCTTGCCCAAGAAATTGTTACCTCCATTCAGGAAAATTTTAAACTCACGATTATTTTAATTAACAATGATGGCTATAAAAGTATCGGATCTTTGTCACGCTCACTTGGCAGCGAAGGTTACGGTACGCGGTTTTTGTACAGAAATGAACAGACAGGCCTCATTGATGGTGACGAAACAAACAAGAATGCCACACTTCCTGTTGATTTAGCAAGTAATGCTAAAAGTCTAGGGGCTCATGTAATTGAATGTCAAACTTTTAAAGATATTAAAAATGCACTGATTGAAGCTAAATCTATAAATAAAACTACCGTTATCTACACCGAATGTGATCGTCATCAAGACATAGAGGGGTATGCCTGGTGGGAAGTTCCGATTGCTGAAGCATCCCAAATGAAGAGTGTTCAAAAAGCGTACAAAGAGTATCTAAAACACAAGAAAAATCAGAGATTTTATTATTAAAATCAAAATTTATTGATCCAATACTATGGAAGCATTAAAAAATTATATTGACAACACCTGGACAGCGAGTGCTAATCTGTCAACGGTAAAGGTGTTGAATCCTGCGACACAAGAGTTGCTGGCTGAAGTTCCTATCGGATCAGCGTCAGCCAGAGACATGGATCAAGCTATTAAATCAGGCCATCAAGCGCATTTAGAATGGAAAAAAGTTCCGGTCATGCGTAGGGTTCAACCTCTTTTTAAACTCAAGAGGTTGATGGATGAAAATCTTGAGGACTTGGCCCAGACCATTACCCTTGAGTCGGGTAAGACTATGGAAGAATCCAAAGGAGAATTGATGCGTGCCATTGAAAACATAGAAACTGCCTGTGGTACACCCATGTTGATGCAGAGTGAATTCTCTGAAGATATAGCGAGTGGTGTTGATGAATTTATGATCCGCCAGGCCTTGGGAGTTACCGCTTGCATTGCTCCATTCAATTTTCCAGCGATGATTACTTTTTGGTTTCTACCTTATGCCATTGCTTGTGGCAATGCTATGGTGGTGAAACCATCCGAAAAAGTACCCTTGACGATGATCAAAATATTTCATCTGATTGATCAATTAGATTTACCTAAGGGATTGGTCAATATGGTACATGGGGGAAAGGTAGCCGTAGATGCGCTGCTCGAGCATTCATTGGTCAAAGCGATCAGCTTTGTGGGGAGCACCGATGTAGCAAAATATATATATGCCAAAGGCGCTCAATATGGAAAGCGGGTGCAAGCGCAAGGAGGGGCTAAGAACCCCGTAGTCATTCTTCCTGACGCAGATATTGAAATGACTTCTAAAATTGTCTCAGACAGCGTGTATGGATGTGCTGGGCAGCGATGCTTAGCCGCTTCTGTCATCCTAAGTGTTGGTGATCAAAAAAATGGAATTAGGGAGGCCCTTTATGAAAGTGCAAAAAGCAAACACATTGGTTTTGGTTTAGACTCCGGAGTAGATATGGGGCCTGTGATTACCCCTGATAGTAAATCAAGAATTAATCGCTTAATTAATTTGGGTGTAGAAGAAGGTGCCAATCTCTTGTTAGATGGGAGAACCCCTAAAGTATCTGGATATGATAAAGGTAATTTCATCGCCCCAACTATTTTAGAAAACTTGGCGCTTGATGGGAAAGTCATTGAAACAGAAATATTTGGCCCGGTCATGAGTCTCTTGCATATGAATACCGTTGATGACGCTATTTCATTCATAAATAAAAGCAAATACGGAAATTCTGCTTGTTTGTTCACAAGTAGCGGTGCAAGTGCCCGAAAGTTTCGAAATGAAGTAATGGCTGGGAATATTGGTATTAATATTGGAGTAGCAGCTCCTATGGCACAGTTTCCGTTTAGTGGATGGAAAGATAGTTTTTTCGGTGACTTGCATGGTCAAGGAAGACATGCCATTGAATTTTTCACACAAACCAAAGTAGTCATAGAAAGATGGCCGAAAGATTGGTCTAGAAAATTTTAATAAATATTTAAAGCGTAATTGTTATGATAAAATTGGCCAATGCTCCATGCTCTTGGGGAGTACTTGAGTTTGACTTAGAGGGAAAAGTAGCCCCCTACGGCCAAGTTCTCGAGGAAATGAGGGCAACAGGATATCAAGGAACGGAGTTAGGAGATTGGGGTTTTTTACCTACTCAGCCGAATCAGCTTTCTCAGAATTTAGCTAAGCGGGAATTAGATTTGATAGGGGCGTTTGTTCCTGTGAATTTGAAGGATTCGAATACCCACATCAAAGGTCTTGCGTATGCGTTAAAAGTTGCTGGGCTGATGTATTACGCTGGCTATGAGAATGCGAAAATAGTATTAGCAGATGATAATGGGGCGGTAGAAGCGAGGATAAAAAATGCTGGCAATATTACCTCAGCTATGGGACTGGGTCCTAATGCATGGGAAATATTTGCCGAGGGAGCCAATCAAATTGCCTATGCGGTAAAAGAAGCTTATGGTTTTCAAACAGTCTTTCATCATCATTGTGCAGGTTATGTTGAGACCCCAGATGAGATCCATAAATTACTTGAATATACAGATAAGCAATTAGTAGGACTATGTTTAGATACAGGTCATTATAGTTATGGTGGGGGAAATCCCATTGAAGCTTTGACTCAGTATAAAGAAAGAATCTGGCACATCCACCTTAAAGATTTCGATACCAAGGTCGCCGAAAAGGCGCGTTTGAACCAATGGGACTATTTCACAAGCGTTCAAAACGGTATTTTTTGCGAATTAGGTAAGGGAGCTGTTGATTTTAAGAGATTTATTGACGAATTGAAGGGGCAGGATTATTCGGGCTGGGCCGTAGTAGAGCAAGATGTGTTACCTGGAATGGGCAACCCAAAGCAATGCGCGCAGAGCAATCGTGAGTATCTCAAAGGACTTGGATTATGAGGGTCACATTGCACCGCTTTTTCGATGAGTATCATTTAATTCTAAAAGAGATCTATCGATGAGATGAATAAAAGTAGAAGACTATGAACAAGGTTAAAATAGGAGTGGTCGGTCTAGGAAGATTGGGGCACCAACATGCTGATAATATAGTAAACCATGTTAAAAATGCTCAGCTATCCGCCGTTTGTAGTGTTCAGGGAGACGAATTAGATCGCGCTAAAAAGGAATGGGGGCTAGACCAATGTTATACAGATTATAACGAAATGCTGGCACAAGCAGAACTAGATGCAGTGGCGATTGTTTCTCCTTCAAATTTACATTGCGAACAAGTGATTTCGGCCTTAGAAAAAGGATTACATGTGTTCTGTGAAAAACCTTTAGGTATCTCTAAAGCTGAATGTTGGGTGGTAGAAAAAGCTGTTGCTTCACAACCCAAATCAGTATTTATGTTGGGGTTTATGAGGCGATATGACCCCTCATATGCTTATGCCAAAAAGAAAATAGAATCAGGCTACATTGGTCGACCCATATTATTTAGGGGATACAGTGTAGATCCTGCATCAGCGATTGATGGAGCTATAAAATATGCAGCCAACAGCTCTGGTCAGTTTCTTGATATGGCCATTCATGATATAGATTTGGCACGCTGGTTTTTACAATCAGAGCCCAAATCTATTTATGCCATCGGAGGCTGTTATGCACATCAAGAATTTGCGAAATATGAGGATGGCGATAATGTTTCTGCCCTTATGCAATTTAAAAATGAGAGTATGGCTTTTTTATTGGCGGGCCGTACGGCTCCACATGGCTACAATATAGAAACTGAAATCATAGGTACGCTCGGACAAATTAGAATAGGTTCTGTACCACAGAAAAACCTCGTTGAACTATTTGATGCCGCGGGTATTCGTAAAGAATGTACATATTCATTCTCAGAGAGATTTCATGAGGCCTTTGTCAATGAGGTGCAAGAGTTTGTGGATTGTATTCTAGAGGACAGAAAACCAAGTGTTTCTGCTCACGATGGCACACGGGCTACCATTATAGCCGAACTTGCTACTCAATCTTTCAAGAACAATGAATTAATTAAAATTGATTAAGGGATCGTAACCCATTTAAAAACATCAAAATGAAGCAAATAAAAATAGGAATCATAGGGATTGGGCGGATGGGACAGATTCATCTGGATAATCTTATGCAGAAATTTTCAGAAGTAGAGGTGGTTGCGATTTCAGACATTAATGTAGAGGCTAGACAATGGGCAGCGAAATATAACATACCTAAATTTTACTCGGATTATCAAGACCTCATCTCTAATCAGGAGGTCAATACCGTGGTCATTTGTTCTCCAACGAATCAACATGCAGAAAACATCATAGCGGCGGCTCAAGCAGGTAAAGATGTTTTTTGTGAAAAGCCTATGGATTTGTCAATACAGACTGCAATGAGGGTTTTGCAAATCGTTGAAAGGGCTGGCGTTAAATTTATGTTGGGATTTAATCGTCGATTTGATCCGAATTTCATGAAGATAAAAAGCTTAATCGATGAAGGAAAAGTAGGGGAGCCACAAATAGTTAAAATTACGAGTCGCGATCCTGCACCCCCACCGATTAGTTATATAAAATCTTCTGGTGGGATGTTTCTAGACATGACCATTCATGATTTTGATATGTCTAGGTTTATGGTCAATAGTGAGGTCAAATCAATTTTCGCTGTGGGTAGAAACCTCATAGATCCTGAAATTGGCATCGCTAGAGACATCGATACCGCCGTGGTAACGATCACCTTTGAAAGCGGTGCCATCGCCACTATAGACAACAGCCGTCAAGCCGTTTATGGGTACGACCAAAGAGTGGAAGTATTTGGTTCCGAAGGCATGGCCGGTACGGAGAATAATAAATCAGATAATCATTACTACTACAATAAAAAGGGCCAATCGGAATCCTTACCGCTTCATTTTTTTATGGATAGATATATTCCCTCTTATTTTAATGAAATGAAGGCTTTTATTCATTGTATTGTTCATGACGAAGCACCAAAAGTAGGAGGTCAAGATGGCTTAATTTCATTGGCTATGGGATGGGCAGCCAATACATCTATGCAAGAAAATAGGGTAGTGATGTTAAAAGAGATGCTTAATTAAGATAACCACTAAAAAAGTCAGTATAAAATTTAACTTTTAGACAAAACAGAATATGTATACTTTCATGACTTTCTTGGCATTCACCTTGTTTGTCGCAATTTACTCTTGGTATAAATTGCGAAATGAAAAGTTAGATTCTCAGGATGGATATTTTCTGGGTGGAAGAAGTTTAACCGGTCCTGTAATCGCAGGATCTATGTTGTTGACCAATATCTCCACAGAGCATTTGATTGGCATGAATGGATCTTCTTACAAAAACGGATTCATCATCATTGGCTGGGAAGTTACTTCGGCACTTGCTTTAGTGCTGGCAGCCATATATTTTGTTCCAAAATACTTAAAAATGGGTTTAACTACGATTCCCCAATATCTAGAGAATCGATTTGACAGCTTGACTCGAACCTTAGTCGCCTTATTTTTGATTATTTCTTTTGTAGTAACCCTCTTACCTATAGTACTTTATACTGGAGCCATTAATTTAGAAAGCATCTTTGATATTTCAGGCGTTCTCGGTGTAAGCAAGACGGAAGGCCTTTGGATAACTGTAGGGCTAGTTGGCTTATTGGGATCTATATATGCCGTTTTTGGTGGTTTAAAGGCCGTAGCTATTTCCGATACCGTCAACGGATATGGGTTATTGATAGGAGGTACTGCTATTCCGATACTGGCTTTGGTGAGTATAGGTGGTGGAAATCTGCTCATAGGTTTGGAGAAAGTATTTAACGCCGTTCCAGAAAAGTTTAATGTGATCGGGACTAAAGATTCGGTCATGCCTTTTGAAACCTTATTTACCGGGTTGATCATCAATCAAATTTATTTCTGGTGTATGAATCAAAACATTATTCAACGGGCATTAGGCGCTAAAAACCTTATAGAGGCCCAGAAAGGCTTACTTTATACGGGGGTTTTAAAAATATTTGTACCTATCATCATCATTCTACCAGGCGTTATTGGATTTTATTATTTTGGAGATAGCTTTTATGATCAGCAAGACATGATCTATCCTGAGTTAATTAAAAAGGTCATGCCCAAATGGTTTACAGGTTTATTTGCGGCTGTGGTGATGGGTGCGGTGCTGAGTACATTCAACAGTGTACTTAATAGTGCTGCCACAATTTTTAGTGTAGATGTTTATAAAAGACATATCAATCCATCTTCGAGCGATCGAAAAATGGTGAAAGTAGGGAAGTCAGTATCTGCAATATTGGCCATATTCGCAATCATTACCGCACCGATGGTAGCCAATGCATCAGATGGCCTATACCAGCTTTTACAACAACTGAATGGTATTTTCTTTATTCCAGTGGCTTCCATCATGCTCGCAGGCTTTTTTTTACCTAAAATATCTGCTATGGGAGCAAAATCGGCGCTTTTTTCGGGTTTATCATTTTATATTATCTGTATTTTTATTTTAGATGTAGATCTTCATTTTATTCATATATGGGGTATTGAATTTTTATTAAATATGGCTATTATGTTTGGTGTTTCCTATTTCTATCCAAATCAAAAAAGTTTAGATATCGGTGATATTAATTTATTGGACTTAACCGAATGGAAGCATACTAAAAAACTGTCTATAGGTTTGTGTATAGTAACCCTTCTAATTTATATTGTGTTAGGGCAAGCGGGTTAAGTTTATATTGTAATTCTATTTCAGAAGGATCACTCTATTATTGCGTAATGCCGCAATGCGCTGTCTTATCATGTTGAGCCATCACAAGAAAAAAATTTGTTATTTTGATTTTGGTAACGTTTTACGAACCTGTGCATAGAAGAGGAATTTATAGGATAATTCACAATAGGCCTAATGGACGTATGTTGATTATCTCAAATACTTTTCAAAACAATAACTTAACATAATATAAATTATATAACAAAATAGCAGTTTAGTGTTGCTGCCCGCTTGACGATCATAGAACCGCTTGATCATATATTGATATTATGTTTACACGAGAAATACGGCCCTACAATTTGATTGCTTACTGAATACTTATTAAATAGTACACCTTATCGGTAGAATGATAAGCCAACTCAATCTTTAATAATGACTATTCTATTCTCAATATATATTAAAATTATAAATTCTCTCTGTAAGGCCTAAGTTAAGTAATCTAAAAAGCTTAAGTAGCACTTACAATTTAATCATATCCACAAAAAAATATGATTAATTAGTTAATATGGAAATAATTAATTAAAATAAAATTTTTAAATTAAATTACCAATATTCTAATCATTATAAAAAAAATCTTATTATCATGAAATTAAAATTCCACCTTTTCTTATGCTTGATCTTCATTTCTGGGCTTTTCGCAAATGCGCAAAGGCCTGTTCCGTTTAAAAGTGAATTTACATATTTTCAACCGCCTTCTAACTTTCTTTCTGAAAGTGGTACATTTAGCGTTAATGCATCTCTTGTTTACGAAGAAGAAGTTAAGGAGCAATTGGTATTATATGAGGCAGAAATGGAAGAATGGAAGGCACTTCCAGCAAAAGAAAAACTAAAAAGAAGAGCAATAGATAAAGGTAATCTTCCCGAAAATAAATATTTTCCTACAATTCATGGAGAAGAAAGAATAACACGTGGTATTCAGATAGAAGGTCTTGAAATATCAGATGATGCAGCTGCTAATGTCACTATAACTGTTAATAAACCAATTACCAGCTCTTCTGCTAGAAAGGTAGATATAAATGGTAATAAGTTGTGGAAAATAGATGTAAATACAAATATTAGTATAGATATAGTTATTACAGATGATAAAGGTCTAAAAGAGGCTTTTAGCTTTGATGGGAGTCATACTGAAACAGACGCAGAAAATTTTGAGGGTAAACTCGCAGGTAGAGGAGTAAATGCAAATACACAACAGAAAGTCGAAAAGCGTCAATTTCCAAACGCTGAAAGAAAGGCATTAGATAATGCTTTATCAAACCTTGGTCTTTTTTTATCAAACAGATATGGTTTCATGAATAAAAGCATGACTACTCAGATTTATACACTTAGGGCTAAGAAAAAGAATTATGATGCAATAACTTTAGCTGCGCGATCTCTCGTTGGTGGCTATGGTCTTCAAATGCAACCAGAAAATGCTGAGAAATTCGAAGGAACTCTATTGAAAGCAATAGATGTTTTCAATGCAGAACTTGAGGAATATATTCCAATGAATAAAAAAGCTAGAATATCTGATGCAGCTGCTACCTTTTTATATTTAAATATTGCAGAGGCTTACCTGTGGCTTCAAGACTTCGGAAAATGTAAACAGGCTTTAGCAGAATATGCAAATATTCAAGTTCTCTCTGAAAAGTCTGGTTCGTCAAATTTTGCGGCAAATTTTAATGGTACTGATTATCAAGCGCATTACAATAGGTTAAATGGCTTGCAAGCTGATTTAGAAATGCGCTATTCTCAAATAAAGTAATAAGATTTTATTACTGGATTAAGTATAAAGTGAATATCTACCTCAAAAAAAGCATAAATTTCAAAATGAAATTTATGCTTTTAACAAATCTTAATTTTCAAATCTTTTAGCCCATTTCCATTAAGAAATTGTAGCCTTATGTTATCTTGTCCGAAAACATTCACGAGATAAAACTGATTGATCTCCATTTTTTATGATTAATTCTTAGCTTATGATAAGTAAAATTGTTCATAATCAATTAGTTATGATAAAGTATAAGTTTAGTTTACTATTGTTCCTAATCATTATAAAAGTAATTTGTTGAAAACGAAGCGAACAGAATTGAGCATTGACATAAATAAAATAAGACAGCTACTTGTTTAATTTTTTGATCCAAGAAGAACGCTTAGATGTCCTCCCCCACTTTCACGAAATTCTGATGTGATCATTAACTATTTCAAGGTTATGAAGTTGATCAATGAGTTAATTTATTTTTTTTTAGAATGTATTTGATTGCGGTAAATGAGATCATTTTTTGGGATAAACTGAATCCTTGACCTGTAAATTATTTCAACCTTATCAAACCATTTAACCAAAACCAACACATTCTAAATATGAACCCATGAGTTATATGAATTGTTATATAATTTAGAGTGATCAAAACAGACAGATGAATG
>CAJQKV010000019.1 GCA_905479015.1 uncultured Cyclobacteriaceae bacterium | reverse complement strand
GATGTGACTGGGATTGAATGATGGATTAAAAAAACAAGAACGCTACCCTGATTTGAAAAAACCAGAGGATGATCTATTTTTAAAATAATGAGCAATTATGACCTGTTCGCACCCTATCCTATCTCACCCGCCAAAATAACACGCTTGGCAGGGTATGGCAGTGCCAATTATAAAGTTGAAGATCTTACTGGGCAAACGTATCTTGTCAAACATCATATGGATCCTGAAAGCTTCAAAAGAATCGAAGCTGAAAATAAAATCATGGCTCATTTATCAGCACAGCTGCCCATAGAAGTTTCAAGTCCTTCCTACGACAAACTCATTACCTATCCCGATGGTAGTTTCTCTAGAATGCTTTGTTTCATCAATGGTATCTTTCTCAAAGATGTTGAAGCTACACCTGAATTGAGCTTCAATTTTGGGAAAATAATTGCGTTGTCACACCAATCTTTAGGTTCCTACAAAACTGTAGAAATCGAAGCGTATGATCACAAATGGAATCTGATGAACTGTCTCGATAGCGTTGAGGATATGGACCTAATTTCTGATCCCAGTCAGCGAAAAATAGTCAATTATTTTTTAGAACAATACAAGCAAGTCTGTGCTGATCCACTCCGAAAACTTCCGAAACAAATCATTCACAATGATTTAAATGATTGGAATGTTTTGGTTTCAGATAACGAGATCAAAGGCATCATAGATTTCGGTGATCTATGTTATGCCCCTAAAATATGTGATCTGGCCATTGCTATGGCTTACTTACTCCTGGATACTCCTACCCCACTTATCCGAGCGGTTGATTTGATAGAAGGTTATCTTTCAATACAGAAACTTGATGAAAAAGAAATTGAGCTCCTTTATTATCTGATCCCTGCGCGATTGTGCGTGAGCGTCATCAGTTCAAACAAAGAACGATCTCAAGGTAATACCGAGGATTATATTTTTGTAACTGAAAATAAAGCTTGGGCCTTATTGTCCAAATGGTTCGAAATGAATCCTATTCTATTTAGGAACAGTCTCATGAAACCTCTTGGCTTTCAACAGCTAAATTCTGTACCCACACTTATTTCTAAGAGAAAAAAACATCTCAGCAGTGCGCTGAGTCTAAGTTTTGACGATCCCATTCACATGACTTCTGCCGCCTTTCAGTATATGTATGCTGCCAATGGAGATACCTATTTAGATGCCTACAACAACATCCCACATGTAGGACATTGCCATCCTGAAGTCACTCAAGCGGCAGCAAGGCAAATCAATAAACTGAACACCAATACCAGATACTTATATGAGGCCCTTATGGGCTATAGCGAAAGACTTTTGAAGTATTTTCCCAATGCCCTCGATAAGGTAATATTTGTAAATTCTGGCAGCGAAGCCTCAGATCTGGCGATTCGCATAGCTCAAAATCATACTTCCAATAAGCATATTTTGGTATTGGCAGACGGCTATCATGGGCACACGCGCATGGGAATCGATATCAGCGCTTACAAATTTGATGGAAAAGGAGGCGATGGCGTTAATGAAAATATAACTGTACTCCCCTTACCAAAAATCTACCAAGGCTTGCAAAGTTCTGGTAAAGCCTATGCATCAGAAGCCATTGCCATCATTGATAATCTATTGGCACAAGGGATCACTCCAGCGGCCTTTATCGCTGAACCTATATCAGGTTGTGGAGGGCAAGTACCCCTTGCCGGCGGTTATTTACAAACCTTATACCCTTATCTCAAGCAAAAAGGAATTGTGTGTATCTCTGATGAGGTACAAGTAGGGTTTGGTCGTATGGGTAGTGTCTTCTGGGGCTATGAACTTTATGACATCGTACCGGATCTGGTCGTACTTGGAAAACCCATGGGAAATGGACATCCCATAGGAGGGGTGGTCTCTACTTTGGCATTGAGTGAATCTTTTGATAATGGCATGGAATTTTTCAGTTCCTTTGGAGGCAATCCCGTCTCCATGCAAATAGCTCATGCCGTACTCGATGTGATTGAACATGAACATTTGCAGGCACATGCAGCACAAGTCGGTAGTTATTTCGACGAATGTGCCAAAAGTTTGGCCCTTCATTACCCTCAGATCGGAGATGTTAGAAATCAAGGACTCTTTCTTGGGCTAGAACTGGTGCATCCAACCACCTTAGCACCGGCTACGGCCTATGCCTCAAAAATAAAAAATGAATTAAAAAGGCGCCTCATCCTCACGGGTACAGATGGGCCCAAAGACAATGTATTGAAATTAAAGCCCCCTCTTTGTTTTACCATCCAAAATGTAAATCAATTTTTCGAGGCATTTGAAGGGGCCCTCAAGCAAACCCCTCTCTGACATTAAGGTGCCAATTCAATCCGCTTTTTTTACTTAAAAATGATTTTGAAAGACCACAAAAGATGATTCAAGAGGTGAAAGTTGAAGTTGCTCACTTTAAAATACCCTTCATCCAAAAAGTAAAGAACATTAATGGTCTTGAATACAAATCAGAATGCATCTCATACTATATTACTCATCTATCTGATAAGATACGAAAATACTCAAATGATAATACGGGATTAAAACTTAAGTCACCTGATTTAATGAACTTTACAATAAATTACAACTAGTGAAAATAAAAATGCGAATATGCAACCTTTGGATGGCTTTGGTTATCCTCTTATTGGCCTGTCATTGTGAAGGAACCCCACCTAAATTAACAGAAAACCCCGCAATAAAGGCGAATCAACCACTCAATATTATTTTATTAATTGGGGATGGCATGGGACTCAGTCAACTTTCTTCAAGTTTTTATTTTAGCGACCAGCTACCTAATTTCGCGCGTTTCAAAACGATTGGATTGAGCAATGTGATTGCGGCAAATTCAAAGATCACAGATTCTGCCGCGGGAGCTACTTCTTTTGCCTCGGGTATCAAAACATTTAATGGGGCCATTGGTGTTGACATGGACAAGCAACACGTAGAGAATATCGTCGAATTACTCTCCAAAGAAAATTACCAAACAGGTCTCATTGCAACCTCCTCCATCACCCATGCCACACCTGCTTCATTTTATGCCCATGTCGCCTCCAGAGATTGGGAAGAGCAAATAGCCGCACAAATGGCTACCTCACCCATTGATTTTTTTGCCGGTGGTGGATTAAAATTCTTCGAAAACCGTAAGGATGGCAAAAACATTCTCAATCTACTTAAAAGTGCGGGGTTTGAGGTTCATACCGACCATCTTGAAAAGGAGATCGATGGAAGCAAAAGACATGCCTTCCTATTAGGAGAAGAAGATATGCCCAAAATGATTGAGGGTCGAGGTAATTTTCTAACGGAATCCACACAAAAGGCGTTGAATTATTTTGAAGAAAACTCTTCACCTTTTTTTCTAATGGTAGAAGGCTCTCAAATTGATTGGGGCGGCCACGACAATGACGCTGAATATCTTATCACAGAATTGTTGGACTTTGATCAAATGGTAGGTTCAGTCTTGGATTATGCAGAAAAAGAGGGCAATACTTTGGTCATTGTTACTGCAGATCATGAAACGGGAGGTTTTACCCTCTCATCAAAGGTCACTGGACAAAATTCGAAAGGTAAAGATAAACATGACTATAACCTCATCGTACCCACATTTTCAACTACCGGTCACAGTGCCTCTTTAATTCCTGTTTTAGCTTTTGGTCCTCAGTCAGCTCAGTTTTCTGGATTTTATCAAAACAGTGATGTTTATCATAAAATTCGAGCGGCATTAGCCCAATAAAATGCTCAAAGACATCCCAAGTTCTGGTAGATTCTTTAATTGAAAACGCAAGTCGATCTCGGATAAAGGATAAATTTTCTCAAAGACAACGATGAATCTTCTTTATAAAAATAAAATCAGCGTTCTTTTAACGATCTTGCAAAGATCATGAGCCAGGCAAAGTTATTATTAATTACCCCTCCATTTACACAACTCAACACCCCTTATCCTGCGACTACCTATATCAAAGGTTATCTAAATACGCTAGGCATCCCATCATTTCAAGCGGATTTGGGTATTGAAGTAATTTTGCGCCTTTTTTCTAAAGAGGGGTTGAGGCAAATATTTGCTCAAGCAAAGAAGCAACAAAACCTCTCAAGTAACGCATTGAGAATCATTAGGCTAGAACATAGCTATGTTCAAATCATCGAAGAAGTCATCACTTTCTTACAACATAAAAATCCAACTTTGGCATTTACCATTTGTGAAAGGTCTTTCCTTCCTGAAGCCAGTAGGTTCGAACAAATAGATGATTTAGAATGGTCTTTTGGTACCATAGGGGTACAAGATAAAGCCAAATACTTGGCTACTTTGTACTTGGAAGACCTAGGTGATTTAATCAGTGAGGCAGTAGATCCCTATTTTGGATTCAGTAGGTACGCGGAGCGTCTAGGGATGTCAGCATCCTCTTATGATACCCTTCATTCGAAGTTACAAGAGCCACTTACCCTCATTGATACCATTACCCTAGAGTTGCTCGATGGACTTATTCAAAAAGAATGCCCCACACTCATCTGTTTTTCTATTCCCTTTCCTGGAAACCTATACAGTGCCCTAAGATGTGGACAATTTGTTAAGCGTAATTATCCAAAAATTAAAATCGCTATGGGAGGTGGCTACCCCAACACCGAACTTAGATCCCTCTCTGATCCTCGAGTTTTTGAGGTCTTGGACTTCATCAGCTTAGATGATGGAGAAAGGCCCTTGAGAAATATCATAGAATATTTAGCTGGGAAAAAATCTATTGAGCAGTTGAAAAGAACCTTTTGCTTGATCAATCAAAAAGTACAATACGTCAACGGCAGTACCGATGTAGATATATCATTCCATAAAACCGGTACTCCTGATTATTCAGACCTCTTATTGAATGATTATTTATCAGTCATCGAAGTAACCAATCCCATGCATAGACTTTGGAGCGATGGTCGGTGGAATAAGTTGACCATGGCGCATGGGTGCTATTGGAAAAAATGCTCATTTTGTGATATTTCATTAGATTATATCAAAAATTATGAGCCCATAAGTGCCACAATACTCTGTGATCGTATGGAGACCCTGATTGATCAAACTGGAGTAAGTGGTTTTCATTTTGTCGATGAAGCTGCACCCCCCTCGATCATGAAAGAATTGGCCCTTGAATTGATCAAACGTAGGATGAATGTGACTTGGTGGACCAATATTCGCTTTGAGGAACGATTCACCAGTGAGCTGTGTCGATTACTAAAAGCATCCGGATGTATCGCCGTTTCCGGAGGACTTGAGGTCGCTTCTGATAGATTACTGGCCAAAATGAAAAAAGGCATTACGGTGAGCAAAGTCGCCAGAGTCTCCAGAAATTTTACAGATGCTGGCATCATGGTTCACGCCTATTTAATGTATGGTTTTCCTACACAAACCTCACAAGAAACAGTTGATTCATTGGAAATGGTGCGTCAGCTATTTGAAAACGGCATCATACAATCCGGATTTTGGCACCAGTTTGCCATGACTGCACATGCACCAGTAGGTCTAGATCCTACTGCATTTGGGGTCAGTTTTTCAGGGCCAGAACATCTGGGCTTTGCCAAAAATGATTTAAGTCATGAAGATCCTCTGGGAGCTGATCATAGCTTATTTGGTGAGGGGCTTAGAGTTTCATTATATAACTATATGAACGGTGCTGGCTTTGATTTGGCCCTTTCCAAATGGTTCGACTTCAAGATTCCGGCACCATCCATTCCTCCTCATTTTATTCTACAAGAAATTGAAAAAAATCCTGAGAAACGACCCACTGCCACATCACAGCTCATTTGGATGGGTGAAAAACCTGAATGCAACGTTGTTAAAAAGAAAGAGTTAGAAATAGGCCAGCTATCATTGGTAACCAAGTCAGATGAAGACACCCTAGTATTTGATTTGAAAATCGCTCAATGGCTGAACCACACATTGATTGGTCTGATGCCATCAGCGCATTATCAAAAAACGACTTTTCAAGATTTTATGAATGATTTTAAGTCTCACCAGTTAGGTGATTTCGAACAATTTTATAAGTCTGCCTCAATGGAAAAGTTAAAAGAATTGGGCTTACTCGTGATCTAAAAGTAAGTCGAGCCTGAAAAAATAGCCTGGATGCCAGAAAATAGAAAATGAGTCACATAAAAAAACCTTGAACAACATTTGTCCAAGGTCTTTCTATTTGCTTCTGTTGCTCTGTCTATTATAAGCCTAATGTTGGTATATTTTCAAAAATACCATTTGTCACAATAACTGAATCCCTAGCAGCAGCATCTTCTGAAGTTTTGATCCCAGTCATTGAAAAAGTCCCTGACATTACATCATTTTCGTAACTACTAATGTTGAGTTCTATAGATCCCACAAGACCCGAAATAGCTCCATAAGATAGCTCATCAACAGAGTAAGTACCAATTGCTTCATCTCCAAGCTCTGACGGAAAACTCGTAGGTAAATCAAAAACGAAACCCAGTGTCTCTGTATCAGAATCTCCAAAGGCTAAAAGTACAGTGCTATCAGTATCATCAATGGTAAATGCATTAAGCAAAGTGAAATTTTTGCTTTCGCCATCAAGAGTGAAGGTAACAGAACCCCTATCAAGAGTTATGCCGTCCATAGCTACATCGTCATCACCACAAGAATAAAAGGTTAAGGAAAGTAGCGCGAGTAATGGTAAAATAAAATTTTTCATAATGGTAAGAAATAATAGTTTTAATTTGTTTGAGCGCGCAATCTATACGCTTTACATCGAAATATACTATTTCTCTATATTTATTTAAAATTTTTTATTAAATCAAACATAACACTATGAAAATATTAATAAAATATTCAATTATATGAATTTTTATAATATATTCTCCTTAGCTTAAACTCGAAAAGAGTGAGTCATCGCCTCAATAATAAGGTGACTTTTCTGTTTAAAATAAAGTAAGAGGTCATCATCAACCATATTATCGTTTGTCCTATTCAGCCTTTTAGTTATTAATCATTCAGCGCTTAATTGTCTAAATCCAAATACTAAAACATTAGTTTACTAATTTTCTAACACCTATTAGCGTAACCCCTTCTACTTCTTATTTTAATTAAAATAAATTTTAGCTTCTTGACCATTTAAGTAATCCAAAACCTATAAAAACAGTGAAAATAGGTGACCGCTAAAAAGTCATTACCTCCCTCTCATCATATCTTGTTTTTTTATTATCTCCGTTAAAACTATTTTAAGTATTATCTTTAAACCACTGTAATCAAACACATTGTTTTCGCATTCATTTTGCCATCCACAATCATGATAAGGCAAGTGGATCGATCATCAGATCAATCTTCAAAAATCGTTATACAAACTATTTTAAACTCACATGTCTGACGTAATTGTAATGACCTTTCATGCCCTTTGGCGTTTTATCAAAAAACCAGTCGAACTGTCTGAGGATAAAGCATCCCTTCAGCTCAAAATAGGCACTTGCGGAGCCCTCTTTTTGATCCAAATACCTCCCCTTTTAGTCCTTATGGCCCTTGTCGGTGGATTGGAACAATTGGGTCTATGGGATGAGGATATGCATAGTTTACAGAAAATTTTCCAAGAAATGGAACCTGTATTGATCTTCTTTTTTGCCGTGATCATGGCACCTCTTTTGGAAGAAGTAATGTTTAGATTGATTTTAAGGTTCAGATCTAACTTTTTGATCTTATGGAGTATCCATATAGGGGTAGCCCTTCACTTAGGTCAAAAAAGAAGCCTTCTTAAAACAGCTCGAAAAGTTTGGGATAAATTTTACGGACGGGTTTTTTATCTTATGACTATGGCATTCGGACTCATGCATATCATGAATTTTGAGCCCTCCCTCAATATCTATTTACTCGCACCTATCCTAGTAGCTCCTCAAATATTAATTGGCATCAATTTAGGCTATCTACGTGTTCGGTTTGGATTGATCTGGAGTATTCTATTTCATGCATTCTATAACGGTGTTTTAATGAGCATTGCCTTACTTACAGGTGAAATATAATTTGAATTTGAATGAAAATTGCACCTAATTAATTGAAAAATATTACTTCATAACATCGCAATGAAAACGTATCAGGTAAAAGGTATTTTACAACAAAAAGGTTGGTTATTGGATTCATTTGTAACTATTGATTCTAACGGAAAAATTACCAAAATCGATCCAAAGGGTACCTCTGATGAGTACATTGACGGCTACCTTTTGCCCGGATTTCAAAATGCCCATTCACACGCCTTTCAGTATGCCATGTCTGGTTTGGCGGAAATACACACCCACCGATCTCGTAAAGATGATTTTTGGGCTTGGCGACATGCTATGTACGAAGTAGCCCTATCAGTCAATCCTGAACAATTAGAATCCATAGCCACCATGCTTTACGTGGAAATGCTTCGTAACGGTTACACCTCGGTAGCTGAATTTCACTATTTACACCATGATGATAAAGGCCTACCCTATGCCCATATAAGCGAACTAGGAGAGCGATTGATTTCAGCAGCAAAAACCGCAGGTATTCATATTACTTTGATCCCCATTTTTTATCAAAAAGGAGGGTTTGGCCTGCCTGCAGAATCCCATCAAAGAAGATTCTTAAGTAAAGATGTTGATGATTATTTTCGCTTATTGGAAGCCTCTGCTGCATCCATCAAACATTATGAAAATGCCCAAATGGGTTTTGGCGTCCACTCGTTAAGAGCTGCCGATAAAAATTCCATGGAACGCATTTTTAAAGAAGGGCCCACAGATACTCCGATCCATTTACATCTCGCCGAACAGCTGAAAGAAGTAGACGCCTGTGTTGATTTTTACGGAGAAAGACCTGCCCAATGGTTGTTAAATCAGGGCGTTTTGAATGAGCGATTTCATCTCATTCATTGTACTCAATTAAATCCTCAAGAAGTCAAGGGAATTGCTGCGAGCCAAGCACAAGTCGTGCTCTGTCCTGCAACAGAAGGCAATCTAGGCGATGGTATTTTCTCACTCAAAGCATTTCAAAATCAAGGAGGTAAGTGGTCCATCGGTACCGACAGTCAAATCAATCTCAATCCCATAGAAGAACTCAGAATACTTGATTACGGTCAACGTACCAAAACTCATGATCGTGCGCAGTTCACTTCTGAGCACCAAGGAGATACTGGAAAATTTGCTGTGGACATGGCTTGGCATAATGGAAGAACAGCCATGGGAGAAAAAAAGTCAAATTTCCTTACTGTGGGTCAGTCCCTAGACGCAGTCATCTTAAATGCCAATGCTCCATTAATATCCGTATCAAAACCCGAAAACATTTTGGCTACCTTAGTTTATTCAGGTCAATCCAACGATTTGATGGGTACTTTGATCAGCGGTCAATGGGTGGTTAAAAACCAAAAACATCTGAATCAGGAAGCAGTACAAACCTCTTTTACCAAAAGTATGCGCCAAATTAATATCAGGTAATGATGGAATACTCAATAAAGAAACTCAAAAGCACTTCTATAATGATTCTGCGCTTGGTAATGTTGGATTAATTTATCGAAAAAACTATGTCTGCTCAAAGTCGCCGAGTCTCCAATAAGCAAAAGCTTATATTTGGCACGTGTCATGGCTACATTCATGCGCTTTTCTTCTGACAAAAATCCTATAACGCCTTGAGCATTACTTCGAGTCAGAGAAATCAAAACAATATCTCTTTCTTGACCCTGAAAAGCATCCACGGAGTTGATACTTATTCGTTTTAATAAGGCAGGTGGATATTTAAGTTCACTCAAAAAATATCTTAATAATTCTACCTGAGCTTTATAGGGAGCAATAATGGCATAACTGTAATTTTCCGGCTGATCATGACTCGCAACGATTTCTTTCAACTGATTAATCGTAAAACTAGCTTCTTCACGATTAAAAGTACTTAAGGTTTCTTTATTCAATGCCTCCTCATATCCGCAACCCGCCGTATCTATAAACTCAGTCGTCCTTTCAAACTTTAACGGTCGCTCCAAAATAGAAGGATCGGACGTCAATAAGCCTTGATAAAAATGTTGATTGGAAAACGCCATGATCTCTGGATGCATGCGATACTGTTGGGTAAGCATTACATCAATGTCATAAGCGTTGATGCATCTTTCAAAGATAGTATTCCCAAATCCTTTGGCAAGCGCTTCCTTAGATTTAACGGTAGGTGCCAACTGCAGATGATCTCCCGCCATAATGACGCGCTCAGCTTTACTGATCGCTATCCATGCGGCAGGCTCTAATACCTGTGAAGATTCATCAATAAACACGGTCTTAAAACGCATGTTAGAAATACGTTGATTATTAGCGCCTACCAAAGTACACGCAATCACGGCAACCGTATTTAAGATGCCTTCGACCATCTGATCTTCCAATCTCCGCCCCTCAGCCTTTAAAAATCTGGCTTCTTGCAACATCAATTTACGCTCTTGGGCCTCTGCTCGACCGAAGCTGCGTTTATACTGCTTCCCCAGTCGCCTAAGCTCCTCTCCTTTTTTTCTTATTTTTTTTAATTCTTTGAACAGTGGATTTTGGGTGATTTGGGCATCTAAAGTATGTTTTTCTATCTCCTCAGTCACCCGAGCTGGATGACCGAGCCTTGTGACCGGCACTTGTTTTTGATGGAGTTTTTCAACGATTAAGTCAACTGCCGAATTACTTGGTGCACAGACCAGCACTTGTTTTTCTGTTTGTAAGACATGTCTAATACATGTCACCAAGGTAGTTGTTTTACCTGTGCCAGGGGGGCCATGAATCAAGCCTATATCTTTTGCTGCATTGACTTGGTTTAAGGCTTCATTTTGACTGGTATTCAAATCTGGATAAGTTATTCCCTGTAATCCCTCAAACCTAGGACGGGCATTGCCCAATGTATATTGAATCATCTCTGCCGTTCTCCCTTTGGTATTGTCCATTAAGATCCAGAGCATTTTTTCCATTTGATCGTAAGTAGCTTCATCAAAGAGCAAATCCAAACCTATTTTTCCCTTATCAAGCCATTCTGGTGCTTCATTTCGACTGAGCATAATGGCAATCTCATCGGGTTTCACCTTGGATATAATACCCTGACATGAATGTGTTTTTTGATCTTTATTTACGAAAAGGCTGGACGAAACACCCACTTGAAACATATGTCGCTTTCCCTTCATTGGTACATAACCGAAGGTTAAAATGCAATGATCCCCTATCCCCAACTTAAAACTTTTGAAATGTAGTGGATAACAAGTAACCCCATCGGACTTGCGCTGATCTATTGATTTATTACGAATTTTAGTCTCGTATTGATCTCTATCTTCCTGACGCTCTATTTTAAGGAGTTCAAGCAGTTGAGAAAAATGCTGATGTGGGTCCGTCATATTTGTTAATTCTCTTTAATTAATATCTTATATAAATAAGGTTAATTCTCTCCTGGGGACTACCTTGTCTAGAGAGAAAGAAACGGACCACATAGTGCCACCGCTTTTGAGTTATCAAGTTCTACTGATTTAATCTGGATCTTTTTTGACTTGCCGTTATAAAGCCTTCCCAACCAATAACCTTCTTGATCTATCAGACGATCACAATAAATAAACCATCAAAAGGTAAAAGACCGAAGGACATAGTAAAACGCCCATTCCTGTATAAAAGGTAGCCGTCAACGCACCATAAGGTACCAATTTGGGATCTGTAGCCGCTAAACCTGCCGCTACCCCACTCGTGGTGCCAATCATTCCTCCAAAAATCATGGCTGTACTTGGATTATCCAATCCTATTTTTTTGGCCACTAAGGGCGTAATAATAGTTACAAAAATTGTTTTGACTACACCCGCTGCGATGCTAATCGCAATTAAATCCGAAGAGGCACCAATAGCAGCCCCAGTAATGGGTCCGACGATATAGGTGCAAGCGCCTGCCCCAATCGTAGTGAAACTCACGGCATCCGTATAGCCCATAGCATATCCAATCGATCCCCCCACAAAAAAGGTAACAGTTACACCTATGAATAATGAAATAATTCCGGGTAATCCCGTTTTTCGCAACTCAGACAAGTTGGCCCCCATAGCGGTCGCAACTATTGTGAAATCGCGGAACATTGCCCCTCCTAACAGCGCCATACCCGAAAAAAAAGAATGATTTGAAATCCCTTTATCACCTCCGAAGTAGGCCATCACAAGAGCTGCTAATATAGCAATCGCTACCCCTGGAATCCGTTTATTGAATATTTTTTTTGACATCCAATCGGCCAAAAACAACATCACTCCCACGGTCAAAAAGGCCACGATCAATCCATTTTTGATAAATACCTCATCTAAAACATCCACGCCTATCATTCTATGGATTCTTTTAAATTCAACTGTGACCATTTAGAAATTAAGGGAATCAATAAATAACAACATGAAGTAGCTAAGATTCCGGAAAAGATAGCTACCCATCCATTCGAAAGAGCCACCTTGACATTCAGAATCGACGACATGGCAACGATCACGGGTATGTACATACTGCTCCAAAAAAGCACTCCCGCTTGGGTCTCTACGTGTAAAGAGATTTTCTTATAAAACCGATCATTGATCAGCACTAGTAAGATCATTGCAATACCGACACCACCTACATTACCTCCAATACCTAGACCAATCCCAATGTATTTTCCGATTACTTGTCCTATCAAGTAACAAGCTGCAAGGAAGGCCACTCCGTAAATTTTCATTGATACAAATGTAATTGTTCTTTTATTTCTTTCTTTAAAATTTAAGGGATTGTGGTAAGTGTGATTTTAGTGGAAACATCAGTTTTGTCCTTTTCTTTGAGAATACATCAATTTCTACCTTCAGGTTCTATTCATATCATCGGAATAACTCAGTCTTATTTTGGAAGATCTCATAAATAAGTATAACCGACTTAGGATCACAATGTCTGCGCTACTTTTTAATACAAAATCATTTAATTTTGCTTTTATTCATCATTTTCTAGTCCCATGAAAACTAACTCCCGTTTTATTTGTCTTTTACACTCATTTTTTAGCAGACGTTGAACTACTTAGCACACATTTTCCTCTCAGGAGACAACGACCTATTAAAAGTAGGGAATTTTTTAGGCGATTTTGTCAGAAGTAAGGATCAAAAAAAATACAATCCCGAAATACAAAAAGGCATCAAGCTCCATCACTATATTGATCATTATACAGATACGCATGCTATTGTCAAAAAAAGTAAAATTCGATTGAGACCCCAATTTGGCCATTACGCCCCTGTTATTGTGGATATGTACTACGATCACTTCTTGGCCTTGAATTGGTCTCGATATGGATTGACCGGCTTAGAAGATTTTACACACCATTTTTATAGCCTCACAGATAAAAATAAACTGATTCTTCCTGAAAAGGCCCATCATGTACTCCATTTCATGAAGCGAGATAATTGGCTGTATGAGTACCGTACTTTAGAAGGAATAGACAAAGCATTGACAGGCATGTCAAGAAGAACTAAATTTGAATCTAAGATGGAATGGGCAGCCCTTGAATTAAAGAAAAATTTTATCAAATATCAAGAAGATTTTAATTACTTTTTCCCAGAATTAAGGGCAGAAATAAATGAATATATGACGCACCAATTATGATTAAGGATGTATTACTTGTGGGGTTAGGTGCCTTCTTCGGAAGTGGGCTTCGCCATTTGATTAATATTAAAATGGGCCTATTGAATCTATTATTTCCATGGGCTACTTTCGGCATTAACCTCATGGGCTCTTTGTTGATTGGTGTCCTTATGGCCCTATCCTTGAAGGATCAAACCCTTTGGAAACTACTCCTTATCACCGGATTTTGTGGAGGATTTACTACCTTCTCAAGTTTTTCATTTGAAAGTTTATCCCTGCTCAAATCGGGGAATATAGTCATGGCCTTGAGTTATATTTTTTTAAGTGTTTTAGGTGGTTTATTGTTTGTAGCCATGGGATATTACCTCACCAATAAATTCATTCAATAATCATGGGATACTACTACAAATGATCACACTCTATGATCTTTTAGGTGTCTCAAAAATGGCAAGTAGCCAAGAAATTAAAACAGCCTTTAAAAAAAAGGCCCTCCAGTATCATCCCGATAAAAATGATGGTAGTCCTGATAAAGAGGAGATCTTTAAAAGAATTAATACGGCCTATCAAGTTTTGGGCCAGCCTCAATCTCGGGCAAATTATGACTTTAGTATTACCCCCCGAACAGTTTCATATCCATCTACTGCTCAAAAAAAAGAACCCAACTCCTATAAATATCAATCCAGAACAGGACCTTTTCGACCTTATGTAAAAACAGAAATTGATTGGGAAGCAAATAGAAAATCAACATTATACGCCTTTGGTTTTGTGTTCATTATTGCTTTATTGGTCGTAAGTTTTGTCAGTGTACGAGATGCCTATAACGAAAAAATATTCTTTGAAAAACTAGAATTAAGACAATCTATATTCTACCAAGCCACTGTATTTCATGCCGATGGACAATGGGATGCGACCTTATCTAAATTAAGTGAACTAAAAGGATATCTCCTCCCCTATGAAAAAGATATGGAACAATTTGAACACAATATCTATGCTCAACTGGTGGCCCAAGTGACCCAATATCATCAGGACGGCTTCCATCAAAAAGCCTTAGCCCATTTTAATTTACTAGAAAAATATACCCCTTTCAATCAAATTAAATTACTCAATTGGCAGTCGCAATCCTATCGTGCAACTTTACAGGGTTCAGCAGCCATCCGATCACTTGAAAAAATATTACTCCTTGGACACCGAACGGTATATACCTATGTAGCGCTAGCCGAAATTCATACGGAGCTCATGAAAGATGCCAAAACGGCCTTAATTTATTATGAAACAGCCAATAAATATGCTCAAAAATATTATGAAGCTTTTTATGGTAAAGCCTATGCGATCTTATTGAAAAGTGACGATTTACCTGAAAGTCATTATCGCCTCTACAATGGACTTGCCCAGGCTTATCTGAACACCAATAATCCAATTCAAGCCTTAAAAGCAACCAAATGGAATCTGAGGGTATGGCCAGAAAAAGGAGATGCCACCTGATCAATGCCAAAGCCCATCTGTTGCTAGATGCATCTATTTTGGCTTGTGAACAATACTTGATCGCATTAGAAAAGGGGATACAAGCCGAAAATATTTTTTGCCATTGATCAACCGACAAAATCACCCATTTTTCTTCTACAGTCCTTGACCTGATTATTGAGAATCAATTTCCAAAAGGGAGACTTTTTTAAGAACAATTTGGTATATACGATTAGGTTGTTCCCACGCATGTTCCATGCTCCGGAACTGATGGACATTTTAGTGGATTGCAAGGCATATTCGAATCCCATATCCCTTGTAAATTCTCTCAGACATGGATTTCCATAAAGTACTTTCCCTGATTTTGTTTTGAATATAATCTCAATATTTTTTTGACTTTTCGCTACCTTTTTTTTGATCATTTTAGGGGTCATTCCTATGCTTTCTTCTGGACTAAAAGCAGAACTTCCTTGATCTTGGCCCATGGACATTGGACCCATTACAATTAACATCCAAGCACAAAAATATTTTAGTAAATCCATTTTCATCAATTCGAACTAGAAGATAGCCCATTCTTAAATATCTTTGCCTCTAATTTAACTCTTGTGAAATATATAATCAGTTACTTTTTAAAAACAATTCCGAGAAAACAACTTCAATTGATTAGCCATTATGTGCTAAAAATCCTTGCTGTTTTTTATATAGGCAACCAGGTTGCGTGCCCCGTCTGCTTACATTCATTTCGGAAGTTTCTTCCCTATGGACGAATTGGTAGGCCCAATGCCCTTTGCCCCAATTGTTTGTCCTTGGAACGACATCGCCTTTTGTGGCTTTTTCTCAAAGATAAAACTGACTTCTTTACTGCACCAGCAAAAATGCTTCATGTTGCCCCCGAACTTTGCTATATAAAAAGGTTTGAGTCACTACCTAAACTCGAGTATTTGACCGCGGATATAGAGTCTCCTTTGGCTAAAATAAAAATGGATATCCATGATATTCCATTTCCAGAAAATACGTTTGACATCCTCTTTTGTAATCATGTATTGGAACATGTTCAGGATGATAAAAAAGCTATGAGTGAAATGCTCCGGGTATTAAAACCTGGGGGTTGGGCCATTCTTCAAATCCCAATATTCAAGCCCCTTATTGCAAAAACTATTGAAGATCCTACCCTTGAAGATCCTAAAAAAAGAACTGAATTATTTGGGCAAGATGATCATGTCCGGATGTATGGTAAAGATTATGCCGATCGTATCCGTAGTACTGGTTTTAAAGTAATAGAAGAAAATTTCATCGGTGAACTTGAGCCTAGCCTTGTCAAAAAGTATGCGCTCCCTGAAGGTGAAATCATACATCGTGCCATTAAACCCAATCAATAAAGATCAATGTACTTTTTGTTGGGATCAATTCCCCTAAATTTCTGAATCACCTCGTGAATCAATCCTACTGCGTAGCCCAACATTTGAATCAATGTTGTCAACGGAGCATAAAGGGCTACTTTCAAGCTTTTTGACTTCAATAAGGCCTCTAGAAAGATCAGTAATAAATAAATAAGATAGCATCCAATCCCCAAAAAACCTAGCTTTTGATCTAAAAAGCTCAAGATAAAGGCACTTAAAAATCCCAGTACAAAAATCAATGGAAACAAATGCACTATTTTTAAATGACCCGAATGAAATCGCGTCAGATTGATTCTCGCTCTTCCAAAATAATTAATTTGCTTATAGAATTGGATCAAATTGGTCCGTCTCTTGTGATACACAAAAGCATTGGGAATCAATGCTGTCTTAAAGCCTGCAGTGATGATCCTGATGCTGAATTCAAGATCTTCACCCATAAATGGAATACGATAACCCCCTGTTTTTTGAAATACCTTTTGGGTAATCCCCATATTGAAACTTCTCGGATGGTATGTCCCTATTTGCTTTTTTCGTCCTCTGATGCCGCCCGTGGTGAAAAAAGAAGTCATGGTATGGCTGATGGCTCTTTGTATCGGAGTGAATGAATCAAGAGCAGTATCTGGACCTCCGAAAGCATCTACTTGATGCAAGCCTAAATAGTCGTTTACCTCTTGGAAGTAATTGGGAGGAATGAGGCAATCAGAATCAAATACTATTAAAACCTCTCCTTCTGCTCTTTGATAGCCATAATTTCTCGCATAACCCTGGCCTTCATTTTCTTTAAAAAAGTACCTAACGTTTAGCTGATTTGCATAATGCTCTGCAATGGCTTGACATGTCTTGGATGAGCCATCTTCTACCAGAATAACCTCAAAGTCATCAAAGGATTGTTTCATCAAGGAGGCCAACAGCTCATCTATCTCATCCGGTCGATTGAATACCGGAATGATTATGGAGTACTTAGGCATTCGGTTTAATTTCTTCTTCTATTTGATAGTCATGTTTATTGGGGCTTGCTTGCATAATCATTTCTGCCAAAAAGCCAGACAAAAACAATTGTACCCCAATAATCAATGCCACAAGGGCAAGAAAAAACACAGGTTGATCCACTACATCCCGAACCGGTAATTCGTAATGCTGATTGAGGATTTTATCTACAACCAGAAATACGGTAATCCCAAATCCACTCATAAAACTAATGGTACCCAATAAGCCAAAAAAGTGCATTGGGTTTTTACGAAAACGCGTAATAAAAGAGACCGACAACAGATCGAGAAAGCCCGTGATATACCTCTCAAATCCAAACTTAGTCATCCCATATTTCCGTGCTTGATGCACTACCACAGTTTCGGTTATTTTTTTATAACCATTCCATTTAACCAAAAGAGGAATGTATCTGTGTCGCTCACCATACAAATGAATGCCCTTGACCACGCGATTTTGATAGGCCTTCAATCCACAATTAAAGTCATGTAAGTTAATACCTGAAAAAATCCGAGTCACCCAATTGAAAAATTTGGAAGGAATTCTTTTTTCGAAGGGATCATGCCGAATTTTCTTCCATCCTGAGACCATATGATGACCTTCTTCCATGATCATTCGGTGCAATTTGGGTATTTCGTCTGGAGAATCTTGTAGATCTGCATCCATGGTAATAACCACGTCTCCCGTGCAAATTTGAAATCCCGCGTGCAAGGCCGCGCTTTTTCCATAATTACGCGTAAATCTCAATCCCTGAACGTGATCATCTGTGGCTGCCAGTTTTGATATTTCTTTCCAAGAATCATCTGTACTTCCATCATCGATAAAAATCAATTCTCCTTTAAGATTTTCTGTTTTAAGTACTTTTTTGATCCAAGTATATAGCTCTCCTATAGACTCTTGCTCATCTAATACAGGTATAATTAAAGAAACATTGTTTTTAGCCACTGACACGATTGTTATTCTGAGAATTCGGGCTCTTTACGTTTGATGATCGCCCCTGAGATTAAGGACATCAATGTATAGAAAATCAAAACCATTCCAAAACTTTTAATTTGCCCGATCACCGTAAAACTAGCCGGTGTGTCTGCATCCTCAATCGCTTGATCGATGATCTCTTGATTGGCACCAAAACCCTCCATCATCTCTATGGTTTGCTCAATAATGGCTTCCGAAATTAATTGGGGTAGGTCAGGATCTATAACGTGGAACAACAAAATATTAAAGGCCGTCCCAATAAGTCCTGCCAAGACAAAGGTGATGATGGAATAAATATATCCTGTTTTGAAAGACACAAAACCACCCAAAATCTCTCGATATTGAATACCAAAATAACTAACTAGGCCGATAAAGAGCACTAAGGAAGAGAGACTAAACCACCATTTTATCATCAATAAAGGGTCTATGATGTAAGCCGTCAAGGAAATCAGTATCCCAACGACGCCAAGTATCACTCCAGATTTTAAAGCATGATCTTTCATATTATTCTATAAGTTAAGTTTTTCTTTTTAAAATTGAAAGTACTGGAGTAATCAGCATGGCCGATATAAATTTTTTGACTCCCCCCATCAATACCATATCTAAAATAGTTGTTTCTTGAATGGTTTCCAACTGAATTTGATATTGTTCTTCCCCAAAACCCTCAATATATTGCGCTGATTTAATTTCCAAAAAATCAACAGCTTGCTGTTGGTAAGTGATCAAAATATTCTCATCAAAATTCATTATTAAAAATAAGAATACCATATATATTCCACAAGAAAATATGTTTACAAAAAATCCAATACTCATCCCTTGCCAAAAATGTAAAATACCTTCATTATTTACCGTTTTAAATTCATTCAGTGCAAAATAGATCACCAATCCATAAATGAATAAATCGAAAAAAAGATGGCTCATTTCTATGAAAGGATGTACTCCGATATAGTAGGATACCAAAAAGACAATTATCATGAGAAATGCCGCAACACCGGCATATCGAAAACCTACTTGTTTCATAGCTTAGCTTGGGAAATACACTTTTTCACCATTGATCACTCCCACAGATTTACCCGTAAGCAGCTGGCCAAATAAAGGTGAATTATTGGACTTAGAAATGTTTGATTCCTCATTATATTGCCATTTTAAGTGGGCATCCAATAGCGTTAATTTAGCAAATTCTCCTTCCTCAATCTTTATCTTGGGCAACTTCAGCACCTGACGGGGGCCATTAGATAATTTTTCAAGCAACATATCTAAGGGTAATTCTTTTGAAGCCAAACTAAGTAACGAAGAAAAAGCAGTTTGTAACCCGATCATTCCAAATGCTGCTAAGTCAAATTCCAAAATTTTGCTCTCTTCATCTTGTGGCAGGTGATCGATTGAAAGGGCATCTATAGTCCCATTCGCCAGACCGTTCTTCAATGCTTGAATATCCTTATCGGTACGTAAAGGCGGATCTACCTTATAAAAAGGATCAAAGGAAGACAAATGATCATCGGAATAACATAATTGATGGAGGATCACATCACAAGTCACCGCCAATCCACTCTTTTTCGCTTCGGCAATCAAGGCTACAGATTCGAAAGTGGAAATACCATGGATGTGAAGCCGCCCACCTGTGTAGGCCAAAATAGAAAGGTCTCTTTCAATCATGACCTTTTCTGAAAGACTCGATATACCCACCAATCCTAAACTCGTGCTTACGCTCCCTTCATGCATTTGGCCCCCTCTTGACAGACTTAAATCTCGCGGCCTACTGATCACAAGGCCTTTAAATTTTTGTACATATTGTAAGGCCTTTGATAATAGTTCAGCATTCATGATAGGGACTACACCATCGGTAAAGGCAATCGCACCTGATGCTCTCAAATCTAAAATCTCTGCCAAGCTATCACCCTTCAGTTCCTTACTCAAAGCACCTAATGGATGGACTGAAGTCACCTGCCGACTCGCTTTGGTCAAGATGTATTCGATCGTACTTCGATTGTCGGCTGTAGGCAACGTATTGGGTAGAATACAAACATCTGTGAAACCCCCTTCACAAGCCGTTTTTAAACCCGTAATCAAGTCTTCTTTATATTCTGTCCCGGGATCATTAAAATGACTTGATAAGTCCATCAAGCCCGGAGTAATCAATTTTGGGTCATCTGCCTTGATTTTACTCTCAACAATAGACTCAATAATGCCTTTTTCTATCCGTATATCTACTTCTTGCCCGTGGTGGGACGAGTGCGTATCTTTTACAACTACATTTCTTACATTCATTTTATAGAAATCGAATAAATAAAGCCTCTGACAGAATAAAGAATAAGGACAAAATTAATGCAATTTTAAATAAGTCCTCTGCGGAGTCTCCAAAACCTTCATTAATAGTCAAATTTTCTGTTTTTTCAACATTAATCAAATCTATATGCTGACTCTTCGCATCCAATTCGGCTAATTCTGAATGGGTATACGCCCCCATCTCAGATTCCACTCTTGATTCATTCAAGGCCATTCTATTAATCAAACTATCCCCATTTATGATCTCATAATGTCCTGCTTTTAAACCAAATGGAGGTAATTCTAACAGTAATCTTCCCTCTACATATTGATAATTTGGAATCCATTCAGTAGCACCGTTTAAGACCCTTAATTTTTTAGAAGAATCAAAATCTCGGGTAGCAATACTTACATAATCTTCGGAAAGATCATAATATAAGGGATGAATATAACGATTACCCGACATCGACATTTTGTACATTAAAGGTAGAAAAGTGGCATGATTTGTAACATTAGTAAATTCCGAAGTCAAAGGTGATGAGAAAAAATAAATATAATGATCATTATTTTTCACACTGCCCAAATAGGCTTTCTCAAATTCATTTTGCACCAGTACGTTCACTCTGCCCTTAACTTCTATATTTCTTTTAGCTTTGAGCAGCCCTATATCCGCCTCTTTGGTATTAAATACCCCCACAAAAAATGGATCATTTATATCTTTAATATTTAATCCAATGAGTATTGAATCCTGAACTAAATGTACAGATCTAGAAAGAAATCTTTGATAAGATGGCTTTTCTATTTCCTTGGGTGGTACAATTAAAAAATCATTATAATCCTTATATGCATCAAGACTTTGAGGAATGCTTTCAAAGCCATCTAAAATGACAAAATCTGCCAATTGTAGTTTTCCATAATCAATCGCGTCTTCTTTAACTCTGGTATATTCAAAATAGGTTTTATTACCATATACTTTTTCAATTGCTCTAGTAAAATATCCCTTAGGATGAATATGCACGATTTTATTGATTTTTGCCAAGGGAAACGACATATGAAAAGTATTATCAAAATAAACAGGATAATCAACCAACTCAATTTTCATCTGTCCCTCTTTGATATAGCCCTCATCAAAAGATAATATCACAATAGATTCTGATCCAGCCTTGATGTCAACCGATGAAGTTGAAATCAATTGCTGCCCTGATATGAGCTTGAGCTGTATGGCTTTCCTATCTTTATTGCCACTGTTTTTGAGTAATACTCTTATTCTTTTTTGCGCATCATAAATCTGAGCTACTTCTATATAGGCGGTGTCAACATATATATTAGAAACATTATCTACAGCTATTTTTATCAATTTAATTTGCCAATCCATCTCTTTTGGAGCTTCAATAAGTCCTATAGTCGATTTTTGAAAATCTGATAAATAAAAAAAAGACATCCTTTGAGACAGCGCTGAAGCCTTCTGCATAATTTGTGAAAAACTCTTTGGATCGTCCAAGAGACGCACATCGGACAACTTGTCCAAGGCTCCCGCTTTGGAGAGCCATGATAAAGCCACTGGAGAGTGATTGGTCAAGACTTGAAATTTAGCATCAATGGGGGCCCTACTGATGAAGTCATCACTCAACTCCAAAGCTTTATTTAAACCGATCTGACCCGCAACTACTTCTCCCGACATACTTCGTGAATTATCAATGTATATCAAAGTTCCATCGTCAGGTCTCGAATGATCCGTTAGGATAGGTTGTGCAAAGGCCATGATTATAAAAAACATAAAGAGCAGTCTTGAACCTAGCACCAGCAAATGCTTCAAATTCGTTCTATTACCGGTTTCATTTTTAAGCTCTTCCATGAATGAAATACTCGGAAAAATGACAGTTACCACTCTTCTAAATGAAAACAAGTGGATTAAGACAGGGATAAGCATGAGCAATAAACCCCAAAGGACAGATGGATATAAAAACGTCATCGACCACAAGTTTATGTTAGAATAAATAAAGGATCAACTCATTTGATAAAATAGGTCATAAAAAAAGCCCTTAGTTTCCTAAGGGCTTTGATAAAGTCTGGCAACGACTTACTCTCCCACCTATTACGGCAGTACCATCAGCGCGGACGGGCTTAACTTCTCTGTTCGGAAT
>CAJQKV010000018.1 GCA_905479015.1 uncultured Cyclobacteriaceae bacterium | reverse complement strand
ACTTTTTATTTTGACAACATCCGCCTAAACGCTTTTGGGGGGAGACACTATGAGCCTGCGCCGGGGAGAAATTTCTTTGGGGGACTTTCCTTCGGGTTTTAAAAACTCCCCTCTAAAAAGAGGGAAGTATCTTTAACAGTGGCGATTGCCCGCTTACCTTACGATTTGCATGACGCCTTCCATAAAGGTGTCTGCGTAGGAATCCCGATTGGGATCACGACCAATTTAGGTAATGAAGGTGCTTTCTATAATATGAACTTGAGTAGAACTCTTTTTAATATCTTTACGGGATGCGGGAGCGATTATTCATCTTTCTTTTTGTTTGTGTTTCTTCCCTTTGGAGCCAGCGCCTTTCGGAAAAGCGTGTGGGGCGGCAGGTGCAAAAAATTGAGGCCTTTCAAAAGGCCCATGTAGCCATTAGCATCTCCCCTTTGGAAGGGGCAACGCCTATGGCACAATATCAGGCGGCACACTATATGACGCCCGCTTCCAACACCAAGCTACTTACTTTTTTGGGCGCTAGCCAACAGTTTAAGGAGCTTCCTGCAGTTTCTTATTTCAAAGAAAAGGACAGCATCATTCACTTCAAGAGTACGGGCTACCCCTTATTATTTCACCCTTTTTACAAGGATACTATTCTAGACGCTTTTTTTAATCAAAAGGGATTGTGGAACTATCATGTAAATAAAGATTCCCCCAAGCCACATGGGAGCGGTTGGGCATGGGATGATTATTCCTATTATTATGCTGCCGAGACCAGTGTATTTCCTATTTATGGAAACACCCTCCAGGCTCAAATAGACGCTAAGGAACTCAAAATGAGCCCTTCTTTCTTTGCGTCTAAAACTGTTTTAGACTCCTTGGGAAAGGCGTTTAAAAGAGCGTATGATCGCAATACTTTTCACTTCAACCCTGCTGCATGGACGGCTGGAGACACACTGTATCGCCCTTTTATCACAAGCGATTCCCTTTTTGTGAAATTACTTGAGCATGAAATCGGGCAACCGGTTCAAGTGGCGGATGGAAATAGCGCGGAGCCGCAATGGAATTTTTTATATACCGCAGCGGAAGAGACCCTTTATAGCGCCTTGTTACAAGACAGTGATAATGGAATTGCTGAGGCACTACTCCTTATGATTTCCCAAAAAAACTTTAATGGAATGACCCCAGAAAAAGCCATTGCTTTGCTGCTGGACCAATGGAAGCCCTGGCTTCCCGACCCGATAGCGTGGGTAGACGGCTCCGGGATTTCTCGGTACAATATGATCACCCCCAGAACCGTAGTTCGTGTTTTACAAAAAATCCACGAAACCGTGGGATGGCAAACAATTGAATCGTATTTCCCAAAAGGCGCAACCTCAGGGACATTAAAAAAATACTCCAATACGGCTCTTTATGCAAAAACGGGAACCTTACGCCACAACCACAACCTCTCAGGGTATTGGGTCCATCCAAAGGGGAAAACCTACGTGTTTTCAATCATGGTAAACCACCATACAGCATCTACTGCAGAGGTACGCGAGGGTATTGGAACCCTTTTGGAATGGTTTGAAAGAAAACTTCGCTAGGGCTACTCGATGTTTTGTAGTTCCTGAGCTACTGCCTGCACACGGTCTAAAACACGAAGTAAATTTCCACTCCATATTTTTGCAATTTCTTCTTTGCTATACCCACGCTTTACAAGTTCAAGGGTTACATTAAACGTTTCTGAGGCATCTTTCCACCCTTCAATTCCGCCGCCCCCATCAAAGTCGGAGCTAATCCCTACATGGTCTATTCCTATTTTGTTCTTTATGTAGTCAATATGATCCACAAAATCTGAAACATTTACGGGAGGGTAGGTTGCTTTTAGGGCGGCCAAGTCGGCATTGGGGTCTGCTTTTAGAAGGGAGTCTTTGGCTTTTTTATGGGCGGCCGCTTTTTCTTTATTTAAAAAGGCAGCTAGGGCAACGGTCTGAACGACCCCGCCACTATCTTTTACCCACTGCAACTGCGCATCATCTAAATTTCTTGGGTGGTCGCTCAACGCTCTAGCAGAAGAATGGGAGGCAATCACCGGAGCTTTGGAATGGGCAATCGTTTGGCGAATGGCTTCTTTTGAAGGGTGTGAAATGTCTACCATGATCCCGTAGTAGTTCATCTTTTCAATGATTTGCTTTCCGAGCTCACTGATTCCATTGTGTTTGGCGGTATTGTCAAATTCCCCAGTATTTGAATCCGAAAACTGATTATGGCCATTGTGCGCCAGAGACATATAACGTGCCCCCATCGCATAATAGCGGGCTACTTCCTCGATGTTTTCACCTATTGGAAAGGCATTTTCAACCCCAATCATTGCCACTTTTTTACCTATTTTACGAAGGCTATCTACCTCTTTTGAGGTTGTTGCTAATGCAATTTTGTTTTTCCCATATACCTCGACCAACCGATGTATGGCATCAAATTTGGCCTGGGCATTTTCTGCTGCCTTTTTATATCCCTCTGGCGTCAGCTCCCCTTGGCCTGTATAAACAATAAACCAAGCAACATCCAAAGCACCTGCCTGCATCTTGGGAAGGTTTACTTGGGTGTCTAAGTTTTGAGTATAGTTTAGACTGTCTGTAAAGTTCTTGACATTTATGTCATCATGGGTGTCTAGCGTTGTTGTTGTTAAATGAATTAAT
>CAJQKV010000017.1 GCA_905479015.1 uncultured Cyclobacteriaceae bacterium | reverse complement strand
TTGGATTCACTAAGTCTGTTCTACTTAGCCAGGTTAGCATTCAATAGGTGATAAGATTATTAAGTAGCAGATAAATAAATTTTTCATATTGTTTTTTTGTTTTCAGTGTTTGAGTAAACTCGGTCAACGATTTATTCCACAAACTTTCTAAATTCCGCTTTCAATTCAGTTTCTCATATACTTGCTTATATTCGATTTTAAAAGAAACTTCCAATTGTAATAACTGAACAAATTACCAATGATAAAAAACTTACTATTAATATAAAATTCCTTTTATTTTTTGTCAAGTATTGAATTCCGATAACTAAAAACACAATTTGTGCAATCAAAAATGGTATTGTCAATATTTCTCTAAATACCCCGATTATAGTAAAATCTAATTTGTAAAAGTTAATTAGCCAAATGAATACAAAAAAAGATACAATCGAAAAATTCGCAATTATTAAGTTTCTATTTGTTATTAATTTGTTCATTTTATTATTTTTTAGTTCGTTTCGTCAATAAATGCCAACGAGGAAATATACGTATTACGTTTATTTTCCTTATGTGTGAAGTTAGAAAAAATTTAAATCGTCAGAAGGATTCTTTATGTTTTTCAAATGGGCCGAAGTTACGTGCGTATAAATTTGAGTGGTCTTGATATCACTATGTCCTAAAATGAATTGTATATATCTAATATCTGTTCCATTTTCAAGTAGGTGTGTGGCAAAGCTATGTCTCAGTGTGTGTGGTGTGATGGGCTTATATGTTTTAGCTTTAAGTGCAGTCCGCTTGATGATTTTCTGAATACTTGACGCCAAATATGGACCGCCCTTTTGCCCCATAATCAGCTCATTGACTGGAAGATGTTTTTTATAATATCTTCTGAGTAATGCTAATATTTGGTTTGTTAATTGAACTTGTCTGTCTTTATTTCCTTTGGCTTTTCTGATATTGATCACCATTCTTTGACTATCAATGTCCTTGATTTTCAAATGGATGATTTCAGAAACCCTTAACCCACATGAGTAGATCACCGCCAATGCAGTAAGGTGTTTTAAATTGTGAGTGGCCTGAAACAATGATTGTATTTCATGTTTACTCAGGACTACCGGTAGTTTTTTATCTTGTCTAGGCCTTTCAATGTGGTAATATTCTTTTTTTCTGCCCAAGCATTTTTCAAAATAGAATTTAATGGCATTAATGTGTTGATTTTGCATGCTTTTGGAATAATCTTCTTGGATTAAATGAAACAAATAAGCCAATATATCATCCTTGGTGAGCTGATCTATTTCAAACCCCTTAAAGTAATTTTTAAAATAATGAAGACAAGCTAAATAAGTACAGATGGTATTATTACTGTAGCCCCGTACGACAAGTAGTCTATTAATTTCTTTTTCGTTTATCATCGCTATACATTTTACCTACTCGCTTCAAATGACTCATTTGAAAGCATTAAAAGAATATAAAAAGCCACCTACCAATTCGGCAGGTGGCTTGAGGATTAAAGAACCCTTGATCAATCTTTCTTGCCGAGCATCAATAGTTCATTCAAACTGATCTCACTGACATAGCGCTTCTCCCCTGTGGGCGTCTCATAAGATCGATTGGCCAGCTTGCCTTGTACGGCCACTTCACTTCCCTTTTTGAGGTAACTCTCTATGATCTCGACCTTCTTGCCCCAGGCTACCACCTGATGCCATTGGGTTTCCTCCACCTTCTCCCCTTTATTATTGTAATAATTCTCGTTGGTGGCGAGCGAAAAGCTAGCTTTTTTGGTCCCGCTGTCAAAAGTTTTGATTTCAGGCTCGTTTCCTAATCTTCCGATGAGTTGTACACTATTTCTTAAAGTAATCATGCTTATAAAATTTAAATGAAAAATAATTTATTTTGTTTGTCAACTGTGATTTTCAATTGACGAATACAAATTTGATAGGGGGCGGTAGCAAGACTCGGTAATTACCCATTTGTAGTCATTTATGATTCGTTTGTAAACGTTTATACTTGTTTTTAAAACTGGAAATCAATACTTTAGATCCTTAGAACTAATAAGATGGAAGTACAAAAAAAATGCCTGGAATGTGAGAGACCTGTCTTTGGTCGGGTAGATAAAAAGTTTTGCTCAGATGGTTGTCGCAATGCCTACAACAATAAAAACAAATCGGTGGCCACCAATTACATTCGAAATGTCAATAATTTATTGGCTAAAAACAGGCGTATTTTGCTAGCCTTCAATCCAAGTGGTAAAGCCAAAAAACATCGAGATCAGTTATTAAAAAAAGGGTTTGATTTCGAGTATTTTACGCATATCTATACCACTAAAAACGGAGACCAATACAGGTTTTGCTATGAACAAGGCTACAAAGATATTGGCAATGATTTTTATTTAATCGTCGCGCGAGAACAGTCTTAACTATCTTTGATCATCCTATTCGCAAAAAATACGTGTCCATAAGTATGAAAGATATTCACGGAAAAGCCATTCTCGCCTATTATCTCGGTGACCGAACGACGCGATTAAAGCTCCATAATTCTTATGGACCCATCGACATTATGCCCATAGATGTTTTTTTTAAGGAAGCCGAAGACTTCAGTGATCTCGAAAATATGGCCTTAAGCCATTGCCGGGGTGCCGTACTAGACATAGGTGCCGCTGCGGGTACTCATGCCCTCTTTTTACAAAGTTTTGGTGCCAATGTCACCGCCCTAGATAGCTCTTCGGGTTGCGTGGAGACCATGAAGCGCTCAGGTGTACAACACGTGGTCCAGCAGGACTATCGTCAACATCAAGC
This sequence comes from uncultured Cyclobacteriaceae bacterium, assembly GCA_905479015.1. Taxonomy (GTDB): domain Bacteria; phylum Bacteroidota; class Bacteroidia; order Cytophagales; family Cyclobacteriaceae; genus UBA4465. The sequence goes on along the minus strand of CAJQKV010000017.1, from coordinate 67,913 downwards.
CACCTATGACACCCTACTGCTCCTGATGAACGGCATTGGTATTGCCGGTACCCTGGATCAGCTTCCTGACTTTTTTAATAAATGTAAATCACTACTCAACCCGGGAGGTCAGCTCCTACTCGACTCCTCGGACATTGCCTACCTCTATGCCGATGGACTTGCGAAGCCTGAGCATTATTATGGAGAAATTCGATACCGCTATGAATACGACAAGGAGCAAGGCGATTGGTTTGATTGGCTCTACTTAGATGCCACTCATTTAAATAAAGCGGCCCAAGCAGCTGGATTTGAACTAGAGATATTACATACCGATGCGCATGATCAGTACCTGGCCAAACTCCAATTGATCTAAGGATATTCAGCCCCTCCTAGCCTAGCTTCAAAGGATTTCAGAGGTACCTGTTTTCCTAATATTGATGAAATCCTTGAGAGACAAAAGTAAGTACGGAAGGCAAGGCTTCGCGCCAATAAGTCCAGTTATGTGCCCCATCTCGCACCCTATATTCATGGGGTATGCCGCGGTTTTTCATCGCGATATGTACCCGTGAACTCCCCTCAAATAAATAATCATCATCTCCACAATCTATGTACCACCTCACTGATTGAATATCGGCCTTGGGTAAAGTATTCATGAGGTGTACCACACCGTATTTGTTATAGAAATCTTCGTAGTACTTTTCACTGACTTCACTCAGGCCATTCCACTCATAATGCTTATGTGCTTCTTCAATCGTCAAAGGACCACAATAGGCACTGAGTGGACAGGCAGATTGAAACAAATCAGGGCGATGCAGTGCATAATAAAAACTACCTCCACCACCCATCGACAAGCCTGCAATGGCACGATAACGCTTGTGTTTTTTGATGCGATACGTGGCTTCCACGTAGGGCATAAATTCTTCGAAAAAAAATTGCTCATAACTCCACTCGCCATTGGGCCGATCTACATAGCCAATCACTTCCGTGTCTGCGTCTGGCATGACAATAATCATAGGCGTAGCAGTTCCTGCACGAATGGCTGCATCTGTAATCTGTAATACCTCACCAAATTGGACCCATCCCGTCTGATTATCTGACATACCGTGGAGGAGGTACAAGACGGGATAATCTCGCTGAGAAGTCTCATAGTCCGGCGGTAGATATACAGCATACTTTCGCTCCATTTTAAGTATTTTGCTGGGCAGTGTCAATTGATCAAATACCTTTCCTGATTGTGCGCTCAGCAACATGGGCATAAAAAAAATGGCCCATATCATATTTATCTTCATTTCGCTATTCTTTTTTATTCTAATGGTCAAATATAGGCACTTTTGGTAAAGCATAAGGGGTATAGGGTGCCCCCACCAACGCCAACTGCTCATGTAATGCCTTTAAATCATTATTAACGAGCATTTCTATTTCAGCCAATAATGGTTTAAATGAAGCCAGCACAATGGCATACCCATCACGACTCGTTTGTGTCGGTTCTGAAGTGGATGAAAACATCATATAAACCAATCTACCCATCCTACTTCCCAAGCTCGGCGGTTGATCTAAATCTAAGGTTCGCGCTACGGCATCTCGCCCCAATACCGTATTTAATTCCACTACTTTTTGGGCGGTTTGATCGGCTAACTGATAGGAAATATGATCTGATGGAATCTCTGCCTTTAGCAAAGCAGCGTCAATATACTTTAATTGATTTTTTACTTCCTGCAACGTTTGACTGGCAGCGCTTACAGCACCTGATAGCTTGAGTAACTTGCGATTGAAGCCATCCAAGATCATTCGATCTGTAACGGGGAGGGATCTATTATCTAGCGCTTTGATTGTAAAATCTATCGGATCTCCCATGGCGATCACTTCACCTCTGACTATTTTTGACATACTTACCTGATAGGCTCCAGGAGCCACTAAAATACCTTTATCACTGTCTGACCAAGGGTTATAAAAAGCACTGGTCTTCAAATTAATGGGATCTGTATCCGCATAACGCATGTCCCAGTACATCCGATGGATGCCTTTTTTAGGTGCCGTCATTATTTTTCTAACTACATTTCCTAGGGCATTGGTCACCGTAAAAACAATTTGAGGTGCCTTTTCGGTGCGTTCGGATTTCAGTGCTTCATAACTCGGGTAAACTGCATTCAGACCTTCTTTTTGTTGTTTCTTTTCTCGTTCACGTCGCTGCTCTTGTATAGATTGAATCTCGTCTTTCAGATAGTAAGTAAACATCGCCACAGAAGGTAGGTTTTCCCCTCGGTAATAACTGTCCCCTTGAAATGATTGTCCGGGCAAACCCATGGGATAACTGGGCTCATAAAGCAAAGGGTCTCTCACAGAAAATAAAACCCCGGGCGCGCTTAATGTTTCTTCATTGCTGTTTCGTAGGGCAGAATAATCATCTAGTACATAAAAACCCCGACCAAAGGTGCCTAAAACTAAGTCGTTTTCACGTTTTTGAATCGCAATATCACGAACGGCAATGGTCGGTAGTCCTGATTTCATTTGAATCCAAGAAACCCCTCCGTTATTGCTGACAAACAAACCAAATTCGGTACCCACAAAGAGCAAATTGGGATCTATATGATCTTGCGCTATGGCGTAGGTCGACCCTCTTGTAGGTAGGTTTGCTGTGATGGATGTCCACGTCTTTCCTTTGTCCATGCTTTTATATACATAAGGCAAAAAATCTCCCTTTTTATGATTGTTGAAACAGGCAAATACCACATTTTCATCATGCGGAGAGGCCAATAACATATTTACATAAGTTTGCTTAGGCACACCTGGAATCGTAGATATTTTGGTCCATGAAGCACCCATGTTCTCGGTGATTTGAACTAAGCCATCATCGGTACCCACAAAAAGTAGGTCTTCATTGAGTGGCGATTCATCCATAGCGACAATGGTTCCGTATTGAGAAGTTGACTGATTCTTTGCGATGGCATCAATGCCCCACACTCTCCCCATGATTTCAAGCTTATTTCTATCAATGTTAGCAGTCAAGTCTTCACTAATCACCTTCCAGCTGTTCCCCTGATCGTCAGTACGAAAAACTTTATTGGCCGCAAAATACAAGCGCTTATTGTCATGGTTGCTAATGACCAAGGGCGCATCCCAATTCCATCGATAGGCATTTTCATCTTTTCGAGGTTGCGGTTGGATTCCCAGCTCTTCGCCATTCAAACGATCATATCTAACTAAAACACCGTGTTGGGATTGAGCATAAATAATATTGGCATTGTCTTGATCTACTTGGGTTTCAAATCCATCTCCCCCATGGGTATTGATCCATTCTTCATTGGAAATCCCATTATCACTTAATGACCTCGACGGGCCACCCAAACTGGCATTATCTTGAGTACCTCCGTATACATGATAGAAAGGGTAAGCATTGTCCAACGCTACCTTATAAAATTGGGTAACCGGTAAGTTTGGTTTATAATGCCACGTTTCCGCCCGATCCCAAGATTCATAAATACCCCCATCGCAACCTACCAAAAAATGCTCGGAATCGGTAGGATCAATCCACATGCAATGGTTGTCTACATGTTTGGTGGTTTCCCCCAACACCTTAAAGGTTTTACCTCCATCTCGCGAAACTTGTATCCACGTGTTCATGGCATAAACCGTTTGTGCATCTTGTGGGTCTACCACGATCTCTTGATAATAATTACCACTGGTGCTATAATTCCCCTGTTTTTTCCAACTGGCTCCGCGATTGGTACTCATGAAAAAACCACCTTTACCTTCTGAAGCTTCAACGATGGCATATATTACTTCTGGATCAGAAGGTGCCATGGCCATCCCAATTCTTCCCATATCTACTTCAGGTAAACCTTTGTTGATGTCTACCCACGTAGTCCCACCATCCACTGACTTATGTAATCCCGAACTCGGACCTCCGCCCAAATAAGTGAATACATGTCGCCTGCGTTGATAGGCTGCTGCATAAATGACTTGACTATCACGAGGATCCATGATCAAATCATTGATCCCCGTATCCGCATCAATGCCCAGCATTAAACGCCATGTTTCACCCCCATTGACCGATTTATAAACCCCTCGTTCTCCTCCCGAACTCCATAAAGGACCAATGGCCGCTACGTATATAATATTAGAATTATTTGGATCTACCAAAATCTTCCCAATGTGTTCAGAGCTTTTGAGTCCCATATTTTTCCACGTCTCACCCCCATCTATGGATTTATATACGCCATCACCATAGGGTACACTTCTTTGATTATTGTTCTCACCTGTTCCAACCCAAATCACATTAGCATTGTTTGGATCCATGGTGATACAACCAATCGAATAACTGCCCGCCTCATCAAAAACAGGAATATATGTGGTCCCTGCATTGACCGTTTTCCACACACCCCCTGAGGCTGCCGCCACATAATATTCTTTAAAATTATTTGGATTGATTGCAAAATCAGATACGCGACCTGAGGTCTGCGCGGGTCCAATCGACCTAAATTTCAATCCTGTCAAAGTCGTTTCTTCGAAAACGCTTTTAGAGAGCTTTTCTACTGCACTTTTGTTTGATCGCTGGGCTAATATCTCAGAGTAGGAAATAAAAATAAAGAGGATTAAATAGATAGCTGTTCTCATATATGCGGCTTTTTTTGTAATCTATGTGACTAAGATACATCTCAATTCAAAAATTGACGGCTGCAGTACTCATTTTTACATCATCGGTCAAGAGTCAATCTTTCTTTGAGTCCATCAAAAAAAATTATCATTCGATTCAAAAAAGCATTTATAGGATTCTCTTTATTATTATTTTAAAAAAATAAAGAATTTTGAAGCTGGCTTATGCCCTTTTAATTATCCCGTCTCAGTGAAATCAAGGGATTATACTATGGGAATAATGGGCTGAAAAGCCCTCGTAAAGCTAAAGGGAACCCTTTCGAAATCACTCACTTCTCTGTACCTATACAATAAGAATGCTTAATGGTGACCTTATATATCCCCTTAATCAACCTCACCCCTTTCAATTAGTTGGTTAATTTTATGGCACTTCTTGATGCTTCATAAATAATTAAACTATTTTGATATTTCTTGATACAGTCAATTTTAAAAATAAATGTAACCATTAAGAATAAGATGTTTTTTTAGTTTATTCTTTTGTATATTTACTTAGCTTATTGTTAGATAATATCCCCTAAAGCTAAACAAAAGTTGTTGCACACCCATCAGATCAGATTAAAAAGCCTCCTCAAAGAAAAAGATTTCGAAGAGCACTTAATTGAAGAAATTCTTACCTGTGGGCGATTAAAAAAAGCTGAAAAAGGAGCCTATTTGCTGAGCTCAGGTATGAAAGTAGCTTATTTGCCCTTCATTCTCTCTGGAAGACTCAGGGCGTATCGGAGTGACGATGAAGGCCATGAAATTACTCTTTTTTATACAGGAAGTGGAGAAACTTGTAGCTTCGCAGTCAATTCAATCATCAACCAGAGTTCATCAGGTATCAGCGCTGTTGTTGAACAATCTACAGAAATTTGGATGGTGCCTGGTAATAAGGTGGATGCCTGGATTGTCAAATACCCCAATTTCAGAAAATTTATTTTCCAAAGTACGAATGATAAAATTGATGATCTCTTATCCACATTTGATAGCATCTCATTTATGAAGATGGGTGATCGGTTGTACAAATATTTACTCGATCTAAAGCATGCGTCGGGTTCTTCTACCATCACTAAAAGTCATCAACAAATAGCCATTGAGTTAAATACCTCTCGTGTGGTCATTTCAAGACTCATGAAACATCTATCAGCTACTCGCCAAATACGTCAACAACGGAATCGAGTAGAATTACTATAACTCTTGTCACTTGGCCTTACACCTCCTAGTTATTGATGAGGGTTTCATCGGCATCCTTAGCGTAACTTTGACTAGTCACTAAGCCAACTTTGCACTTGTTGCCAGCCCCCCGCATTCAAACATTTTATTTCCATCGATTGAAGATATTCGGTAGCTTGCTCACTGCGTCCCCCGCTCAAACAGCATACTAAAAAGGGTTGTTGAATACTTTTAAACTCATCAATTCTAGCCACTACTTCATTGAGCGGAATATTTAAGGAAGAGGTCACATGACCTTGTTCAAACTCTTCCCTAGAACGTACATCTACAATAGTTGCGCCCGATTTAATTAAATCTTGAATCTCTTTCATAGGTTATTTTAAGGATGAAAATAGGGTCTTCTTGCCAATTAATATTTATTATTAAAGGCATGTTTATCGATTCGGAATCATAATCATCGGTAGGTCAAGCGCTTTGTACAATTGATTGAATTGCTCCATCTCTTCATTGATGATTTGATTTTTTGTTTGCTGAAATAAAATCCATTGGCCTTTGAGATCATTGAATCGCTCTTTGGCACCTGCGGTCAATATGGGATCTGCACTGTCTACATAATCCTTCAAATTCATCCATTGTGCATTTAACTGATTATGAAAATTTATAACATCTTGGAAAGTCTTCTGATCGGGTTGGATCAATGCTCCTTCCCATGCCTCAATCTGAGCGATAATGTCTCCTCCCAATTCGATAATTTCTGGGGCGACGGCGCTTTCCTCAAGCATCGACTGATAATACTCGATTTGAGATTTCGCTGAACGCATGTCATTGACCGCTTCATGGATCTCTTTGATGGCCTGCTCAATTGAAATCATCATCTCTTGTTGTGAAACATAATCATTGAGGGTGGCTTGAACTCGCGGATCTGCCAATATTTCAACAGTGGTCTCTACCGAATCTTGATCTAATATCAATCTCAAGGTATAGGTTCCCGGAGCTACATGACCGCCAGAATAATTTCCATAAACAAAGACTTTATCAATGGATGGGAGCGGTGCCCTTGTGAAATCCCATACGACTCTATTTACGCCTCTCTTGGTAGGCATCAATACTGGTTTTTGGGGTCCTCCGGGCCAACTCACGAATTCCTCTGGCCCATTCGAAAGGCTTCTTATTACTTTCCCTGCGCTATTGATCACCTTTAAATGCAAAGAAGCACTGTCCTTTTTTTCTGATAGATAATAATCAATCAGAACACCTGATTTTGGGTTTTGACCCAAACCAGGTCTCGGTTCATCCGTTGATCCGCCGAATATTCGATACGTTTTTTTAGGTTGAAATAACATTAAGTCTTTTTTAAACTTTCCTTTTGAGCCCTGAAAAGCTCCTAAATCATCTAAAATCCAAAAAGATCGACCTGCAGTAGCTGCAATCAAATCATTGTCTTGGATGGTCAAATCATTGATCGGAACAATGGGCAGATTGAGCTGTATTTTTTGCCAAAATACGCCTCCATTGAATGATATATATAACCCTGCTTCTGTTCCCGCATAAAGTAATCCCTCTACTTCCTTGTCTTCCCTTACGACTCTTACAACCGTTTGATCATCAATGCCGGAAACCCGTTTTACCCAGCTCACGCCATAATCCGAAGTTTTATAAACCATCGGTTTTAAGTTGTTGAATTTATAAGCCATGACCGTTATGTAAGCTGTCGCAGGATCATGGGGAGAAACTTCAATAGAATTTACGATGGCTTCCGGCAATTCTTTGGGGGTAACGTTAGACCAATTGATGCCACCATCACGCGTAAGGTGAACCAATCCATCATCAGAACCCGCCCATAAAACTCCTTTTTCATGTGGCGATTCTGTCAAATACATAAGGGTATTATAATTTTCACCGCCCGCAGCTTCATTGGTATAAGGTCCTCCACCGGGCCCTTGATGTGCTTTATCATTTCTCGTTAAATCGGGGCTGATTACTTCCCAATTAATTCCTCCATCAAGGGTCTTAAATACCACATTTCCTGCATGATAAATTACCGAGCGATCATGAGGTGAACTTATAATAGGTGCATTCCAATTGAACCTATATTTAAAATCTTTAGGTACATTTCCTAGATTCAATTCCGGATATTCTTTTATTGATTTTGACGCCGCTGTTGATCTTGACCATCGATCGATGATCCCTTGATAACAGCCACCAAAGACAGTTTCAGGATTATTCGGATCAAAAGCTAAATAAGCACTTTCACATCCAGCAACCGAATACCAATCCTTCCATGTGATTCCCCGACCATTCGTTCTACTTGCAATCCCAATGGCAGAGTTATCTTGCTGCCCACCGTACACATGATAGGGCACCTTATTGTCCGTAATGACCCGATAGAACTGGGCGGTGGGTTGTTGGTCTTGTCGCGTCCAACTCTCACCTCCGTTGAAGGTAATATTGGCACCTCCATCATTAGAATTAATCATGTTTTTGGGGTTCAAAGGATTAATCCATAGATGATGATTGTCTCCGTGAGGAACGGATATCGGCTGAAAGGTCTTCCCTTTATCAATCGATTTGAGGACTGGCGCATTCAAGACGTACACGACATTCTCATTGGAAGGATCTGTGAATATTTCCATGTAATACCACGACCTGGCTATGGTTACCCGATCTGTACTGGTTTGCTTCCAGCTTTTGCCTGCATTCTCCGATCGATAAACACCTCCTTTAGTTCCCGCAGCTTCAATTACCGCAAATACCAAATCGCCATTAGCTCTTGAAACAGATATACCTGATTTGCCAAATTCTTCTGGGAGTCCTTCACTCATTGGATTCCAGGTCTCCCCCATGTCTGTCGACTTGTACAGACCTGATCCTGCACCTCCTGATTCCATCGTCCAAGGATACCTAATGTGCTGCCACATACTAGCATAAAGTATGCGCGGATTATTCATATCCATACTCAGAGATGAAGCACCAACATTATCTGCAACAAAAAGTTTTTTCATCCAACTTTGCCCACCATCTATGGATTTATAAATGCCTCTTTCTTGAGTGGGTCCATGCTGAGCGCCTTGTGCAGCAATGAATACGATGTCTGGATTAGCTGGATGAATGATGACATCTGAGATCGTCATGGTACCCTCTAGTCCTATATGATTCCAGGTTTTTCCCGCATCGGTAGACTTATATACCCCGTTACCGTGAGAAGTCATGACTCCTCTGACCGCGTGCTCACCCATGCCTACATAAATCACATTGGGATCTGACTCTGACACACCTATGGCTCCCACAGAACCCAATTCAAAAAAACCGTCCGAAATATTCTTCCATGTTTGGCCGGCATCAGAGGTTTTCCAAACCCCTCCTCCAGTGTTGCCCATGTAATAAGTCATGGGGTCTCCAACTACGCCGGAAGAAGTGACACTCCTTCCTCCTCGAAAAGGACCTATATTTCTCCATTTTAAACCCGAAAATAATTCAGCCTCAACAAGACTTTCAGCAACCTGAGAGGCTTTTTTATTTTTTTGCGCAAAAACCATGAGCGGCAGCACAAGACACGTTAAAAAAATTAATCGAAGATTTTTCATTACAATATTTCTTTTTAAATAATGGTTTTAATATCCAGGTATTTGCATGACTGCATTTTGCATCATTCTGGAAGGGCCCATCCAAAACATACGGTATTGCGTATTATCAATCAAATACACCACTTTTCCCCTACCCATACTTACCACTCCTGCAAAAGTATTCCCAGCCAAATGGCTGAGATTTTCTGGGGAGGCATAACCCGCCACATTCAGTTGATTCAATGTGCCATAACTTCCCACGGTTTCCAATGCTGCATTTGACAACAGTACATCGGTACCAAATTTCAAAGTGTAGAGCTCGGCCTTAAGTCCAAAGGCAAGGGGATGAGTGATATCTATTTTAGCATTCAAAGCCGTCCCTGGTATTCTTTTTTTACCTTCATATGCTGTTCGCTGATCATACGGGAGCGATCGAGCCATTAGACTCGAATCTTTTGGGTATTTTTTGAGGGAAATTTCTGTGAAGTCGGAAGACTCCTTGGTGAAAAATGATGCCGCTCCCTCGGTGGCGATGAGTGTCCCCCCTTCATTTACCCAATCCTTGATCTCATCCAATGCTTCTTCTTTAAATAACTCAGACAAACCACTTCCTCCATTAGGTAAAATGAGGACATCATAATCTTTTAAATCAACGCTTCTTGATCTACCTCCAAATTTTGGGCTGCTGCTTTGCTGCAGTGCCGTCGCTTTAATGCGATCGATAGGCAGACCCGTTTGCCAATCAAATAAAAAATAAATTTGCCCAGCAGTATAAGTGCTAAAGGGAGGTTCTACCAGTAAGGCCACCTTAGGTTGCTTGATAGGCACATTTCTACCATTGGCTAAATCCATACCAGCCATCACCCGACCGCTGTTGAATCCCATAATCTCAACCCCTGCATTTTGAGCTATTGCTTTTATTTCCTGGTCCATTTGATCTTTGCGCTCCAAGTTTCTGCCGCGCAGCACAATCAGAGTACCTGCAGAAAATGTTTGATCACCCATATAAAAAGGCTCAAATGCAGAACGTACATTGTATTTTTTAGCCCATAACTGGGCCAATGCTTGGGGTGCATTCCGCTGACTCCAGTCAATCACGTAAGCATATTGAGCCTCGTTGTTGATCACTGATCCGTTGAACGCAACTTCTTGACTCACCTGTTTGGTCTTGACCGTATACCCTCCCGTTGTGGAATATGCATCTAAATTATAAGCCAAAGGAGCTGACCAAGTGGCCATATCATACATCACCGAATCTTCAATCTCCAAATTACGGGCCATAATCGTATTGATTAACAAATGTTTAGGCTGTTGAGTGGTTACAATATAAGTCCCTTGAATAAAGGTTTTTTTTAGGGTGCGTCCTGAACGATAGTCTTGGGCAGCTGTGATCTGAAAATCATCAAGGGCCTGTTCTACTTTGATCCCATTTCGGATCAATATATTGACGAGGTCATTACTGTAAACTTCATGATCACTAAAAAAATAAGCTTTGATCTTAGATTTACTATTGTCGGGGTTCAATGCTCTCTTGCTGTAATCAAGCAATCTTTCACGATGCAAAACCGAGGTTTTGATGGTTGCAACAGAGGTCGTGTAGTGATCAAATATCCTTTGTCTAAGGGTGAGATTCACCCCATCTTCAGTCTTTACAATTCGGCCCCCTGCAGATCCACCACCCTGTTCGGTTAACATCCCGATAGCGCCCATAACACTCGGATAACTTGATCCATATCCTGGATAAAAGAAATCAAAACGATCCCTTGTAAAATAATTGATCTGATGCTTATCAAATTGTGCGATGTTTGCATCCCCAAAAACTTTGGACCATCCTTCATAAGTATCTGGAAGCAATTGATTTCTCGGCGTGGTGCCGGGTGCCGTGAAGTAATTGTTATTATAACCTTGCTCATGATAATCAACATGTACTTGTGGCAGCCATTTTTGATACTCTTCGGATAGTCCCCTTGCCTCTGGGTGTACTTGCCAGACCCAATCTCTATTGACATCAAACCAATAATGATTGGTTCTCCCACCTGGCCAACCTTCCATATGCTCGATGTCCTGCGGCTCGTTACTTGGCCTTTTTAATCTTTTCATAGATTTATACCAATACACGTATCGATCACGACCATCAGGATTGATACAGATATACATGATGATTACTGAGTTTTTGAGTACTTCCTCCGTTTCATCGTCTTGAGCTGCCGCCATGCGGTAGGCTACCTGCATCGCCGCTTCAGTCGATGAGGCTTCATTGCCATGAATGTTGTAACTAAAAGAAGTAAAAGTAGGTTGACCTTTCAAAACTGCTTTGTCCGCTTCAGCTCCTTGCAGGAATTGCATGTGCTTTGATTTAATTTCATCTATATTTTTTATGTTTTCTTCGGAGGAGATAACTAAATTAATCAAAGGTCGACCCTCGTAAGTCTGTCCATACTCATGGTATAAAACACGTCCAGAAGAGGCTGAAAGGGCCTTAAAGTAAGCTTCTACGTCGGCATATAGCGTAAAAGAAGCACCTAAATCATAGTTTAAAAATGTTTTCGGACTGGGTATTTTTTCATTGATTTCTAGCTCTAGCTCAAATGAAAACCGTTGTTTGTCCACAACATCAGGTTGTGCATTGGACAGGAAAAATACCAAAAGTCCAAATATTGAAAATGTGTTTTTTAGCATGCTGATTATTTAAAAGTATGAGAAGTTAACGCCACTATGTAAAGTCTAATTTAATGAGCGCCCATTGAAATCCCTTTTTAACTTATATAAACGGTAAGGCATACCAGCTTAAGTGGGTAAGATCCTGATAAGACACACACATTGCGTGGCTCTTTATGATGAATTACATAAATAAAAATAGGTGGTAAGGGCTATAACTTCCTCGCCCAAATATTACGGAATCTCACTGGGTTTCCATGATCTTGTAAGAGAATAGGTAATTCTTCGGGATGTTTCATATAATGCGATTGACCGATATAACAGGTGGGGCCCAATAACGAAACGTTATTTTGAATCAACACCCCGTTATGAAAGACGGTCATTCTTGCTGGATTAAGTAAATCGCCCCTTTCAGAAAACTTCGGTGTACTGAAAACAATATCATACCGCTGCCAGTTACCCGGCGGTTTTGTGGCGTTTACTAAGGGGATATGTTGCTTATAAATGGCGCCCGCTTGACCATTATTGTAAGTTTCATTATCATAGGAATTCAGTATTTGAACTTCGTAAAGTCCCATAAAAAAAATTCCACTATTGCTGTAATCCTGACCTTTTTTAGTGGTATTCTCTGGAGCCAACCATTCAATATGCAATTGAACATCTCCAAAAAGTTCTTTGGTCACCAAGTGGCCCGCCCCGGGTACAGCCACCATTTCACCTTTTTCCAATTGCCAATCTGCTGGACGTGTATTGTAGGGGCCTCTTTTTAGCGCAGGTAACCGCTCAGCATACTCCGCCATACTTCCACTGTACTCAAAAAATGGCTTTTGCCATGGATCCAACGAAGACCCGTCAAACAGAACGAAGGCATCTGAAGGTGGCGCACCCTCCTCCCCAGGAGTCACACGATCTAACTCTCGATACAATTCTGTTGCCTTGGCTTTTATTTGTTTAAACTGTTCTGAGGTTAGGGTCACAGTTTCATTTTTTTGGGCATTAAGATCACCCAAAAAAAAGATTGAAAAGATTATTAATCCTATTTTTTCCATTGTGTCAGTCATAAATTAATACTAGAGATGTTCGCATGGTAATGGGAAGATCAGTAAAAAATATTTCCTATTCAAATGTTAACCTTAATTATTTTTCGTTATTTGTGTTTGCTCGTTCGGCAGGACTTTGATAAAGTAGGTAGTCCTTATTGGTCGATCTTGTGGATTATTGATCAAAAAGTCAATTCCTTAATGTGCGAATTGCTTGCGCCAGTTGATGTACCGCCATCGCGTAAAGTGGGCTGTGATTGTAGCGAGTAATCACATAAAAATTATGGAAGCCCATCCAATATTCCTTTGAAATCTCATTGTCTAGTTCGATGAGTGAAACTAAGTCTGTCTGAATTTGACCCTCCACCAGATAGCCCTTATCTCTATAATACTCAATGGTATTTTTAGGCTTGGTGTATAGCTGACTTGAGCTGATATCTTTAGCAATTTTATTAACTGGAATAGCCACTTTTTGACCCTTTTCCCATTTGTGCATCTTTAAATAATTTGCGGCACTCGCTATCGCATCGTCTACGTTATTGACTAGGTCACAATCTTTAGATCCATCAAAACTTTTGGCATAGGCGCGGTAGCTACTCGGCATGAATTGACAATACCCAATGGCCCCTGCATAGGAACCTTCGGCGTTGTATAAATCTAAATTTTGCGTAATGGACAAAGTAATGAATTCACCCAATTCTTTGGTAAAAAAATTCGCTCTTTTGGGATATGCGAAAGCCAAGGTATACAAAGCATCCAATACCTTATAGGCTCCTTTTTTCTCACCATAATAGGTTTCAACCCCAAGAATGGCAATCAAATATTCGATTTCGACACCCGTATCCTTACTGACCGCATTCAAGGTGCTTTCATGATCATTCCAAAAATTTACGCCTTTAGTTATTCTTTCGTTGGTAAGAAATATCTTTCTATACCTTTTCCAAGAAATGCCCTCTGCTGGTCGGCTGATGCGCTCAATAATTTCTGGAATATATTGCGCACTGTCTAAGATCGATCTTACGGCTTCCGCTCTCACGTCCTGAGTTTTTGAGTAATTTAAAACAAAACGGGTAACCTTATTTTCGTCTATCTGGCCAAGAGTTTTAAAAAATAGGGCCCAAAGACAAATCATAAAACAACTAATTCTTTCCATCGTGTTTTTAATGTTATTTTTGCAAATAAAATGATTTTTTAATCATCATTAAAGAAATGATCAGTGTAAATTAAATAATATGAAAAAAGCAGAAATCCATACCCAAAAAGGTATTATGAAAATTGAGTTTTACGAGCAAGATGCACCAAAAACGGTACAAAATTTTATCGATCTAGCCGAAAAAGGGTTCTATGATGGCCTTACTTTTCATCGTGTCATTCCTAATTTCGTCATTCAGGGTGGCTGTCCAGACGGCACTGGCGCAGGAGGACCGGGATATGCCATTGATTGTGAGTTATCAGGAAATAACCAACATCATGATAAAGGTGTCCTCTCGATGGCTCATGCTGGGAAAAACACAGGTGGCTCACAATTTTTCGTCTGCCACAGTCGAACCAATACGGCCCACCTCGATAGAAAACATACTTGTTTTGGTAAAGTGATTGAAGGTTTAACGGTCATCGATATGATTAAGGAAGGTGACGTGATGGATAAAGTGGTGATTACAGATTAATTGCTAAAAATTAATAAAATTTTATTGCTCCCATGAAAGTCCTTTTGAACAACAACCTCTTTGATTAAAAAATAATTAAGATGGAACCCTTGAAGGTATCAACACGCGACGGTATCAACTTGTATGTCGAATCTATGACGGTAGAGCACCCTATCGGTATGGTTTGTATTATTCATGGCTTTGGCGAGCATATCGGTAGATATCGACACGTGATGCAGTCACTCAATGCTTCAAAATTCAATGTCTATGGTGTGGATCTTCGAGGCCATGGAAAATCAGGAGGCTTAAAAGGTCATGCGCCTGATTTGATGAGTCTAATTAATGACATTGAAGAATTTTTAAAAATAGTTCGAGCTGAACATCTGTATTTACCTTTGTTTCTTTTCGGCCATAGTATGGGTGGAAATCTCGTACTTAATTATGTAATAAGAGATAAATCCAAGGAGTTATCGGGCTTCATAGTTTCTGCTCCTTGGATTAAATTGGCCTTTACACCCCCTCGCTGGAAAGAACAATTAGGTAAACTAATGGCGCGAATTGGGCCAAAAATGAGACAGTCCAACGGGCTCAATAGTTTACATCTGAGCAAAGATCCCGAAGTCTCAAGACTATACGATAATGATCCTTTGGTTAATTTTAAAATCTCTGCAGGTTTGTTTTCTGCTATTAACTTTGGCGCATCATACCTTATGGAACATCAAAGTGAAATTAAATTAAGTGGCTTTGTTTTCCATGGTCAGTCAGATGCGATCATTGATTACAAAGCTACCATGAAGTTGGCCCTTGACAACCCAGATTATATCAAATGGAAATTAGGGGAGGGCGTTTTTCATGAAGCGCACAATGACTTAGAGCAAAAAGAAGTCATAAAAGAATGGATTGACTGGATGATCCACAAGATCAAAACATCGAAAGTCATTTAATCTCGACAAAGGATTGCTTTGTGATTCTGTTCCTACTGTTAAGTGTCTACTCAAACAACCCTACTTATGTAAGTTCTGAGAATAGTTGGGACTACACCTCCTCTTAATGGCTTGCAATCAACCATAATTGGTTAAATTAGTGGTAACATGAAAAAAATAAATGGTGTCATCCGAGCTTGGTGCACTTACGATCTCGCAAATTCGGTATACAACCTTGTGATCAACACAGCGATTTTCCCGATCTATTATACGGCGATTACGAGTGTAAATAACGAAGATAAAGTTGACTTTTTTGGATTCGAAATGGTTAACTCTGTGCTGTATAGTTATGCTATTTCACTATCCTATTTAATTTCCGCCTTGTTGCTCCCCATATTATCAGGCATTGCAGATTATACAGGTAACAAAAAAAAATATTTAAAAATTTTCACCTATTTAGGTGCCTTTTCCTGTATCGGATTGGTTTTTTTTACAGATGAGAATGCCCTTGAATGGGGTATCTTTTGTGTGGTATTAGCCTCCATTGGATACAGTTCTGGATTGGTTTTTTATGATGCTTATCTTCCTGAAATAGCCCCAAAAAACATGACTGACCGGATCAGTGCCAAAGGTTATTCCTATGGTTATGCGGGAAGCGTTGTCCTGCTCTTGATAAGTATTTTAATTACCCAAAAATATGAGCTGTTTGGATTTTCAGATGTCAGCATAGCCACGCGATTCGTTTTTATTCTGGTAGGTATTTGGTGGATTGGATTCGCCCAAATTCCCTTTAAATGGCTGCCAAATAATCATTCTCATCGAAAAATACATCGAGATATTCTTCGTAATGGATACCGCGAACTGAAAAAGGTTTTTTGGAATTTGAAAAACTTAAAAAACATGAAAATTTATCTAATCGCCTATTTTTTCTACAACATGGGGGTTCAGGCCATTATGCTCTTGGCTGTATTATTTGGCACGAAGGAGCTTGCCCTGAGTGCGGCCCAACTTATCCCAGCCATCATCATCATTCAATTCATAGCTATTTTAGGTGCTACTCTCTTTGCTCAACTTTCTGAATATAAGGGTAACATATTTTCACTCGTCAGCATGATTTTAATTTGGATAGGCATCTGTCTTTATGGATATACCATTACTACAGTGAATGAATTTTATATCATTACAGCGTTGGTTGGTTTGGTCATGGGCGGTATCCAATCCTTATCAAGGGCTACGTTCTCAAAGCTCATTCCATCCTCTCATTCTGAAGATCACACTTCTTATTTCTCGTTTTATGACGTCACCTTTTACGTCAGTGTCGTATTAGGCACCTTTACTTATGGTCTGGTCGAACAAATTACAGGAAGCATGAGAAACAGTACCTTAGCCTTGGGTTTGTTTTTTATCATTGGATTGGCTTTTCTTGTTTTTGTTAAAATGCCAAATGAAAAATCTCAAACTTCCTAAGCTTAATCTCCCGGAAATAAATCCAACACTTCTTTGGCGAGATGATGTGGCCTACATTAAGGATGAAATCCGTAAAAAAGAGCTTGTGCTTACTCCAGAGGAATGGGTGCGGCAGCATTTTTTGCACCTACTCATACAAAACCTCAATTACCCTAAAGCCTTGATCAACATTGAAAAAGGCCATCTGTATTTACAACAACAAAAAAGGACCGACATTCACATATATGACCGAAAAGGTGCCATCTATCTTTTGGTTGAATGTAAGGCCCCCACTGTTAAGCTATCAGCCACCACCCTCCAACAGATCAGTGGCTACAACGCTGCATTAGATGCCCAGTATCTAGCCATTACGAATGGAATGAAACATTATGTATGGAAAAAAAATCCCATTGGTAGCGCTTATGAACAACTCTCAGAATTTCCGCATTTTTGTTAGAGAAATAGATCTAAAGCGCTCAGTTCATAACCAAAAGCATCTGCCACTCCGGGATAAACAATTTTTCCATCAATGATGTTTAGACCCCGTTTTAATTCCTCATTTGAATTACAACCTTTCTTCCATCCCAAATCAGCCAGTAATAGGGCATAGGGTAAGGTTGCGTTGGTCAATGCTAAAGTAGAGGTCTTAGGTACCGCTCCAGGCATATTAGCCACGCAATAATGTACAACATCATCAATGATGTAGGTTGGATCTTCATGGGTGGTCGGCTTACAAGTGGCTATGCATCCTCCTTGATCAACCGCTACATCAACCAATACCGTTCCCGGTTGCATATCCTTGAGCATGTCTTCTGTAATGAGATGAGGTGCTTTAGCTCCTGGAATCAGGACGCCTCCTATAATGAGATCACATATCCCAATTAAATTTCGGATATTATATTCACTGCTCATGCACGTATTGACATTGGCTGGCATGATCTCATCTAAATATCTTAAGCGAGACAAGTTCACATCCATAATGGTGACATCTGCACCCATACCCGCCGCCATCTTGGCGGCATTCATTCCTACAATACCTCCTCCCAAAATCAGGACTTTGGCAGGCGGAACACCAGGCACACCTCCCAAGAGAACGCCCTTACCTTTGAAAGGCTTTTCCAAATATTTGGCCCCCTCCTGTATAGACATTCTACCAGCCACCTCTGACATGGGAATGAGTAAGGGCAAGGACTTATCTAACCTCTCTACCGTTTCATAAGAGAGACAAACTGATCGGTTTGCCATCATGGCATCAGTCAGTGGCTTTGATGAGGCAAAATGAAAATAGGTAAATACCAATTGTCCTTTTTGAATCAAAGTATATTCTGATTCAATGGGTTCCTTGACCTTCATGATCATTTCAGCAATTTCATAAATCTCTGAAGGGTGAGAAAGTATTTTTGCTCCCGCATCAAGATAATCTTTATCCAAAAATCCACTACCTGCGCCTGCGTCAGACTGAACATAAACCTGATGTCCTTTTTTACTTAATTCTTTTGCTCCACTAGGAGTTAAAGCCACTCTGCTTTCATTATTTTTTATTTCGGAAGGAATCCCAATTATCATGATTACACCATTTAAAACATGTTGATTTTAGGGTAAATATAAGCGGGTAATTCAAAAGAAAAAATAGTGATTTTTATATATTTTATTTGGGGAAATAAACAAAATGAAAAATGAAAATTCACATCTATTTTATATGGATTTCTTGATGTAAATTGATTTTTAATTTTGTTTAAAGGCCTTATTTTTTTTAGAAAAAAAACCTGACTGGCCATGAATCATCCAGATATAGTGATTTATTATTATCTTGCACCTAGATCAATGTTGCTCCTTTGCTCGAGGTAAATATGAGTTTAAACCCAAACAAAACAATCATTTCCCCCAAAGAAAAAATCTTAGAAGATTATCTTTTAGCTGTACAAAGCAGAGAGATTAGTTTACTCGGAAGAAAAGAAGTCTTCATGGGGAAAGCTAAATTTGGCATATTTGGTGATGGTAAAGAAGTTGCTCAAATAGTTTTTTCTAAAATGTTCAAAAAAGGGGATTGGCGATCGGGTTATTATCGAGATCAAACCTTAATGATGGCGTTGGGCCTATTGACGCCTGAACAGTTCTTTGCTCAACTTTATGCTCACGCGGACGTACAATATGAGCCCTCTTCCGGAGGACGCATGATGAACAGCCATTATGGTACGCGTTCTCTTGATCTCTCAGGCCAATGGAAAAATTTGACAACTCAAATAAATTCAAGTTCTGACATTTCGCCCACAGCCTCGCAAATGCCTCGCTTACTGGGTCTTGGTTTTGCTTCTAAATTGTTCAGAAATAACAAATCACTCGACGACTTTACTCATTTCTCAAATAATGGAGATGAGGTAGCTTTTGGTACCATAGGAAATGCGTCCACTTCTGAAGGTCACTTTTTTGAAATCATGAATGCGGCAGGAATTCTACAAATACCCATGGTGTTGGCAGTTTGGGATGACGGATATGGCATTTCCGTGCCCAATAGCCTTCATACCATTAAAGAAAGTATTTCAAAAGTAATGAAGGGCTTTCAACGTGAAAAGGATACCAATGGTATTGAAATCTTGGTTGCTCGAGGTTGGAATTATCCAGAAATGTCTGCTGCTTTTGAAAAAGCTACTTCCCTTGCCCGAGAGAACCATGTGCCTTGTTTGGTCCATATCACAGAGCTCACTCAACCCCAAGGACACTCCACCTCAGGTTCTCATGAACGCTATAAATCCCAAGATCGTTTACATTGGGAAAGGGAATTTGATTGTAACCTAAAGATGAGAGAGTGGATCCTTGCCGAAAAAATTGCTGATGAAGCCCAGCTATCTGAAATTGAAAAAGAAGCTAAAATAGCTGTTAAAAATGCACGTAATACGGCTTCAGCCAACTATTCTCAGGAAATTAAATCAGATCAAAAACAAGCCTTAGCTCTGATTGGAAAAATGATCAATGCGTCCCAGCATAAAATAGAACTTACCAATATTTATAATGACCTCAAGGAAAATACTTCCCCTTTAAAATCAGATATCGTCAAAGCGTGTACATCCATTATTCGGGCTTTAGCGAAGTATGAAGACGTAAATAAAGAAGATCTAAAAAATTGGTTGGCAACAAAAAAAGATAAATATTACAAGGACTATAGTTCACATTTGACAAGTGAATCTAAAGATTCCGCCTTAAACATTAAAGGAGTCGAACCTATCTATGATAACGAAGCTCAATGGGTAGATGGGAGGAAAATACTCAATCTTTGTTTTGATCACCACTTATCAAATAATCCCTTGGTTATCGCGCTCGGTGAAGATGTAGGTAAAATAGGAGATGTGAATCAGGGGTTTGCAGGAATGCAAGAAAAATACGGGGATCTGCGGGTCATTGATACGGGGATTCGAGAAAGTGCGATCATCGGAAAAGGGATTGGTGCGGCCTTGCGCGGCCTAAGACCTATTGCAGAAATTCAATACTTGGACTATCTACTGTATTCTATTCAAATATTATCTGATGATCTGGCGACCACACATCACCGTACGAAAGGAGGTCAAAAAGCACCTCTCATTATAAGAACGAGAGGACACCGACTAGAGGGCATGTGGCATTCTGGATCTCCTATGGGAATGATTTTGAATGCCGTAAGAGGTATTCATGTCGCGGTGCCTAGAAATATGACGCAAGCCGTTGGATTTTATAATACGTTCCTGGCCTCCGATGACCCCGCAATTATCGTTGAAACCCTCAACGGTTATCGCCTTAAAGAAAAAATTCCAGATAATTTATTCGAAATAAAAACCCCATTAGGTATCCCTGAAATATTACAAGAAGGAAAGGACTTAACGGTAGTGACTTATGGCTCTATGTGTCGAATCATATTGGAGGTCGCAGTAGAACTCACTGAGCTAGGCATATTTATAGAAGTAATTGATGTTCAATCCCTACTGCCTTTTGATCTTTCTAAGACCATTGTAAAGTCGCTACAAAAAACCAATGCCGTTTTATTTCTTGATGAAGATGTTCCTGGAGGTGCCTCGGCCTTCATGATGCAACAAGTACTGGAGAGAGACGAGGGTTATCAATGGCTTGATGTATCACCTAAAACTTTAACTGCAAAAAATCATAGACCTACTTATGGAAGTGACGGTGATTATTTTTCGAAACCCAATGCGGAAGAAATTACTGAGGTAGTTTATAAAATAATGAATGATAAAGATCCTAATAAGTATCCTGACCTCTAAACTAATTTCTAGTAATGTTTATCAAAACAAAGTCTGGGGTCTCAGCTATATTGCTTTTGTTTAAATTTCGATCATAAATATAAAAACTCATTTTAATCGAATCGTTTCGAAATGTTTGTTGAAATCCTTGAGAGAGCATCGCAAAAGAAACATCTCCCTTCAATGATTTTCCTATATTTTCCTGGTCAAAAACAGGAATCCGTGAATTAAAAAATTCAACGCATCCCCCCTGACTAAAATCATCATTAATTAACTGATATGCTCCTCTTATTTTTTTGTAAAAATTGACGTAAATATTTTTGTTGAATATATTTTTTTTAATTAAAAAAGTGTCCACTTCATCCGTATCTAAATCAGTGGTAACTAAATAGTCTGAACAACCATATTCAGGCAATGATTGATCAAAGTCATAATTGCCTGATAAAATCACTTCACCGTCATAGGAAGTTGCCAAAATAAGGGGTTCATTAAAATTCAATTGACCATATTTTATCAAAAAATATTCTGAATCAACCTCCTCGACTACATAATTAAAAATGTGATACGGTGGATAAACTTCATCAATAGCAAGGCCTAAATCCCCATCTCCATCTTCAAAATTAAAAGTCAAAATCAAACTATCAGCAGCACCATCGACCTCTACAAACTCAATCTGATTGAAGGAAATAGCGGGCTCTTCAGGAAAATACGGAGCATCATAACAGCCAAGCAATAAGATTGAAGCAAGGCAATAACCAAAATATTTGAGTATACTATTTAACATTTTATACAGGCAAAAGTAAAGGTATTTACCTATTTAATCGAAGGTAATTCTATCTTTACGCTTTGTTATAACTGAATAATTAATTCATTATATGAGTTTTTATCAAGACTTCAAAAATACCATTTTAGATATTACAAATGATAACTTCAGCGACCGAAGTCTCGCATTGTTTGATTATCAGTACCATACTAACGAAATTTATCGGTCCTATTGTTCCCATTTGAAAATAGAAAAGAGTGAAATTCTGCAGATCGAAGATATTCCATTTTTACCTATTGAATTTTTCAAAAAAAATGAAATAAAATCAGAGCAATGGAACGCTGAGAAAGTATTTATTTCTAGCGGTACCACACAAGGGAAAAAAAGTAAAAATTTGGTGCGTGACCTTGACTTTTTTCGTCAAATGACCAAAAAAACTTATGAGCAGTTTTATGGCCCATTGGATCAACAGATCATTCTAGCCCTTCTTCCCTCCTATTTAGAACAGGGTCATTCTTCTCTGGTCGAAATGGTAAATCACTTCCTTACTCATGCTCAAAATGGATCAGGATACATCAATATAGACGACCAAAATATGGATCATATATTCAATGACGCCACAAAAAAAACCCTCATTGGTGTGAGTTATGCATTATTGGACTTTGCGGCTAAAAAACCGAGCAGTAAAAACTTATCTATAATGGAAACAGGAGGAATGAAAGGTCGGAAAAAAGAAATAGTGAGAGAACAACTGCATCATATGATAGATCAAGGATTCCATCCTAAAAACCTATTTACAGAATATGGAATGACTGAACTCTATTCGCAAGCCTATGCAAAAGAAAATGGAAACTTAATGTTTCCTGCATGGGCAAGGTGTTTGATTCGAGACATCAATGATCCTTTTACCCTTACCAAAAAAGATATGACAGGAGGTATCAATATTATTGATTTAGCCAATATCAGTACTTGCGCCTTTATTGAAACCAAAGACCTGGGTAGAAAAGTGGATGACTTTAAATTTAAAGTAATGGGTCGTTTTGATGATAGCGAGATCAGAGGGTGCAACCAATTATTCTAAATCACACCGCTTTTTTTTGCAAAAAAAAGCGGTAAATTCATATAAATTTAATCCTGAAAAATAAAATTTCTCAAAAAAATAAAATAACTTCACACTACAAATAATAGAACACCATGAAAAAGTTTTTAATAATAAGTTTCGTTTTGGTTGCTATGGGTGCTTGTACGCAAAAATTATGCCCTACGTACTCACAAGTAGATACGGTAAATGTTGAGCATACAGATTTAGCTAGAGCTTAATACTGTTCGTCATATTGGTATGGTATTTAATGTCTTTGGCTGAAATTTCTTTTTCGCAAAGTATTATCAATCGTTCAACAACATTCCTCAACTCTCTTATATTACCAGGCCACATATAGTTGGTAAGCAAATTACGAGCTTCCAATTTAATCGGCTTTAAAGGTACGCCATAGCTTCTGCATATTTCTTCTAGAAAATAGTCTGTCAAAATGACTATGTCTTGAGATCTCTCTCTAAGAGGAGGTACTTCGATCAAAATAACGCTGAGTCGGTGATACAAATCTTCTCTAAAATTACCAGCAGCAATCTCCTTTTTCAAATCTTTGTTGGTCGCCGCTATAATTCTGACATCCACCTTAATCAACTTCTCTCCACCTACTCTTGTGATTTGATTTTCTTGAAGCGCCCGAAGTACTTTCGCTTGGGCGGCCAAACTCATATCGCCAATCTCATCTAGAAATAAAGTCCCTTGATGGGCTTGTTCAAATTTCCCAATACGTTGCTTGTTTGCAGAGGTGAAAGCTCCTTTTTCATGACCAAATAATTCACTCTCAATTAACTCTGAAGGAATAGCAGCACAGTTTACTTCAATTAAACGCTTATATGATCGATCACTTTTTTCATGTAACCATTTTGCCACTAATTCCTTTCCTGTACCATTTTCACCTGTAATTAATACTCTTGCTTGAGTAGGAGCTACTTTTTCAATCACGGATTTAACACCATTAATTTCGGGTGAGTCACCGATCATCTCTATCGTTCCGTTGATTTTCTTTTTAAGTACCTTGGTCTCCTGAATTAAATGGCTTTTGTCAAGGGCATTTTTAATGGTTATCAATAATCGATTGAGGTCTGGGGGCTTTTCAATAAAGTCAAAAGCTCCTTTTTTAGTCGCATCAACTGCAGTTTCAATGGTTCCTTGAGCAGTTATCATAATAAAAGGAGCTGATATCCCGTCTGAATTCGCTGACTCAAGAAGTTGAATGCCGTCCATTTTAGGCATTTTAACATCACAAAGGACTAAATCAACTTGATGTTGCTTTAAATAAGCTAGGCCTGCCTCACCATCGCTTGCCTGTCCTACGGTATAACCTTCAAATTCAAGAATTTCAATTAAAGTATCTCGAATACTCTTTTCATCATCAACAACTAAAATATGAGACATATTAATTCAATTAAAATTAAACAAGCAAATAAGCCGGGTTCTGTACTCTATTAAGATAAATCTTAATACTGTCCCATCATTTATCTAGTTCCAAAATCACTTTTGGAATCGAACGGTCTACCCTTCTTGCATGAGCGAGTAACTCTTGATCGCAAGATCTATTTGACCTTTCAGCCCGTAAGGTTTACAATGCGCCTCAACTCACGCTGAGACCGGTGAGCTCTTACCTCACCTTTTCACCCTTATCTCGAACAAATCAAGACGGTATATTTTCTGTTGCACTATCTCCTTTAAAAAAAGACTTCCAATTAAGAAGTACGGTACTCTATGCTGCCCGGACTTTCCTCCTCAATATTGAGGCGATGAGCTCGCTTGCTTTACAAACTTAACGATTAAGGCCCCGTTTTTTAAATCTAATCTAAAAAAGATGCCCTCCAGAAATTGAAAATTATTTTTTAATATCATTCATAAATAACCTTTTCAGCTTATCGAATGATTTCACATATTGCAAACTAATACCCCCCTCCGCTGAATTCTCATTTGCATAATTATAGGGATTGTTTTGTCGGAAGATTTTCAACCTTAGTCTTCCATCTTCAGTCAAGAAATAATCAAAAGACATATCTCCTATGATATTGTTAGTCGCACTCGATTGATTTTGAGTGTTGTTTACCGCGCTTGCTCCGGCCAAACGTAAGCGTCCCTCTAAAAAAGTATAGGCCAATCTCAACTCAACCGTCTCGGCAGCCGATTCATCTAGACTTAATAAATCTACACTTACTTCAAGGTTATCATCGACCTGATTCAGCCAATAACTCAATTGGTTACTAATGAATTCACTGACACTGTTTCCAAAACCTTGCCCTATTTGTCCTGAGGAAGGAAGTTGATTGCTAGGTGATAATTGTCTCAAAATCAGCAAACTAAAAACTTGACGTTTCAACTCTTGCTCATTTGAATTAATGGCCGTAAGGATATCATACCAATCGGTATCACTATTAGATACGGTACTGTTCTCTTCAAACTTAAGTTCAAAATCAATTTCAGGATTAACTACAGGTCCATTAAGCTTAAGAACGACCAATATGGGACTTTTTTTACCAAAGTTATTAGTTTGGCCTGCCCAAGATGAAAGATCTACCAATTGCCTATAATTAGCCTCTAAGGACATAATTCCTTGGTACGGATCTCCAAAAAAGGAAACCCTCCCTCCCGGTTCAATCTTAAATTCTTTATTTAAAACATTTGAAGTCCAATTGTAAGCCCCCTCCAGTACTTCAAATTGACCAAGCACTTCAAATAGACCATCAGAATTAACACTTAACTGCAAATTTCCTTGCCCCCTGCCTCTGATGATATCTCCCGTTTGTTCATTAAAAATCAGCTCCCCATATGCATCTCGAGTGATCTCTAGATTCATATTTACCTGAAAACCTCGATTACTATTTTTTGGTTTTACAACATCGCTAGATGAAGTAATGGTATTTGATTGTTTCACGAAAACAATATAATCTTGTTTTTCAAAGTTCATTTGATCTTCAATAGGTATTTTTAGACGCGTTTTTTCATCTGTTTGAATATTTGCATCGAAAATTAGATTATTAAATGGACCATTTATGCGTACATCCCCACTACCAAAGGCATTACCATAATAAAGGGTGTTTTGATTGCCGCTTGTGTTTAAGAGTTCTAAATTAAGAAAGTCTACATTCACATCTAAAGTCTTACCTTTCATGTTTTCGTGTGTGACTTGGCCCGTGACAAAGCCTTGAGATCCAAACCTGTCAAATATTTCAATTTGATCAAAATAAATTATGTTTTGATCAAATTGAGTGGTTCCAGAAAATTTATACTCAGTATTCAAATAATCGACCGTAGCTACTCCCTTAGACAAAGTAGCCTGCCCATTGATTTTAGGATTAAAGATAGGGCCCTGAATTCTTAATTTTCCTGAAGCATACCCATCAATACCTGAAATCTTCTTTTGAAATAATGGCGTTAACCAATTAATTCGCATTTCTTTAAATTCCGCATTTAAATCAAGTTGATCCTCTTGATTACTAGGAAAGACATAACCAAAGAACCTCCCCTTTTCAGTTGAATCAGATCTTATTTTAATATCAGTATACCATCCATTCTCACGTGATCTCCAATCAAGAACTCCCTCTAAATCACCAATTCCAACCTCTTCAAATTGGAATCCTAATATATTGAGTTGACCATCTATATGCCATGGCTGTTCCACGCTCAATCGCTCTATTTTTCCGTTGGATGACAATATACCCTCCCACTTACGGGGCAAAATAGAAGCTAAATTTTGCAAATCAAAATGTGCTATTTCAAAGTAAAGTTGAGAGGATTGATCATTTGATATTACACCTTCTAATCCTATAAAATCAAGGTCATCAGAAATTTCGATATTTTTGAGCCAGAGTTGCTCTTTGGAAATGATGATTTGATTTTCTTCACTAATTTTCCAAGTCTTGTCTAGCCACTTGAGCTCCGAAGTCAAGAATTTACTCGCTATTTCGTCCCTTCCAAAAATAGATTGTGTATTCAAACTTAAAGATGAGTTTTTCGATGGTTGCGCTAACCTTATATCTCCTGTTAAGGTATCCGAATTTAAACTTAATGAAATATTAAGATCAGATGTTTCTGGGAAATGGGGCCATTTCTGCTTTTTTGAAGAAAATATCACTTCACCGTCAATATGATTCCTCTCATTTGTCTCAAAGTCAAATTCCATTTGATTATTCAGAAATTTCAGGGTATCTAGTTGGAATAATTCGGTGGAAATATTTCCAGAAAAAGAAATGCCCCGTTGGTAGGCTAAATCAATACTCAAACTTCCCCCTACCTGATCCATTTCAGTCAGCCTTCCCAGAGGACCCATGTCTTCCAGGGCTACTTTTAATTTAATTTCATAAGTATTTAATGGGGGCCGCTTTAATATTTTTTCATTAAATATTAATTGTTCTTTATAAAAACGGGCCTCAGATATCAAATCAGAAATAACGGTGTATATTGGGAAATTACCAGAGGCGGAAAGAGTAAAGATTGAGTTTTCAATCTTTACTCTTTCCGCCTCTGTCGTATCTATTGATATATAAATTGGGTCAAAAATCCTCTCCCCCCCCTTATTCAATGTTTGGATATCATCCAAAACGAAAGTCCCTATTAAGCCAGAATTTTGAATATCCTTGATATTAATTTTAGCATTTAATGAGAGTGCTGAAGTCTCTTTGGAAAAATTCATCGCTTTCAAATTTGCATAATTGATTACGAAGTCTGCCTCAAGTTGGGTAGACTTCTGATGAAGATACACTCCCTCACCCGCCATTTTCAAGTCCTTATCATCAGCACTAAAGCTGAACTGGTAATTATCTGATTCTTTATTTAAAACTACTCCTATGTTTTGGTAGGCCTTATTTAAAAAAATGAAATTTTCTAATTGAATCAGTAAATTTGAATTCATCGTATTAGGATTAATACCGGATCCTTGAAATTTCAATCTTCCACGGCTCTTTCCTAATCTTGAATCATCAAGTATCTTACCCAATTGAAAATCATCAAAATCAACCTTACCTTGATAGGAAATGTTTTCAGGACTTAAAAGATCCATCACATTAAGATCAAGATCTATGTTGCCATGTTCATTAATTGCCTTGCCTTGAATCAACATTTCATCTTTATTGCCCTGAATCCTACCAGCAAAGCGAAGCGGCCCATAATGGTAATTTTTAAGATAGCCTCTTAAATCTTCTTGAACCCAATAAGAATCGAGAAGGTCTAACGTTAAAATCGCAGAATCAATACCCCCCATCCAATTGATACTACCCCGAGCCTTCAACAGACTCCCTGATTCCAATGTTCCAGAAAGACCTGAGAGTTGAAGCTCATTCAAATAACCTTTCATCTGCATCTCTAAAGAGATTCTTCTGCGGTCCTTTAGATGCTTTTGCAGCTTAAGGTTTAGATCTTTGGTATCTATTAGAGAGGGACTCAAAGTCATCTCTATAAAAACACTATCCTTTTTAAACGAGGTCCAATCTCCATGAATCAATCTCAAGTTGACCTCGCTATTAATCTCTGTTTCTCCCCATTTTAAATGCATTCCAGAGAGGTCAACTTGATCTCGAGTAAAACCAAAAAAACCCTTAAAGTCCGTAATTGAAGAACTTGAAAAAACAGATGAATCAGCTTTTAAAGTATCCATATAAAAACCGATACTATCAGCAGAAGCCATAATATCTATCAACTTCAGATCACTTATATTTAGATTAAAGGGAGACGAGAATAGCGTCTGTTGGGTTAGAAGATGATCATTCCAATTAAGCTGTAAGTCTTTAAATATCACACTTCCGATATGTAATATTTGGTCACTCTGATTAACCTTATCCTCGGTCTTCAAGGCCGCTAGAAAGGATTGCAAATTGATCACACCAGATTCTTTATATCTCATGAGATTAATCCTGGTTTTATCAAAATAAATATGCTCTAAACTGAGGGATCCCTTTCGAAACAAATCACTTAGATTAAAATCTATTTCTACGTCATCAAATGACAGCATAAGATTTTTATTTAAGTCAAAAACCTGGATATGGGAGATATTAGATCGATCCCACCAATCAATATTTATAGCCTCAATTTTGATGGGATAATGACTCCTTTGTGACACATCGGCTATAAACGACCTCACTAAATTTTCTTGCACAATGGAAAACTGCAGAAAGATAATTAAAGCCATCAAAATAAATGAAAGTAAACCCAGAGCATATAACAAATATCTTAGGAGGGATCTAACTATATTTGCAAGGCTATTTTTCAAACTCAATCATGGGTATATAAATGAAAACCATCATACTTGGTATTGAATCGTCATGTGACGAAACATCTGCTTCAATCTGCATTGATGGCAAAGTAATGAATAATATCATCGCTACGCAATCCATACATAAAGAATACGGGGGTGTAGTGCCTGAATTGGCCTCCAGAGCGCATCAAAAAAATATTGTTTTGGTGGTGGAATCAGCACTCAAAGGCGCACAGGTTAAATTTTCAGATTTAAGTGCCATTTCCGTCACGCAAGGACCTGGCTTATTAGGAGCCCTAATGGTGGGTTATTCTTACGCAAAGAGTCTGGCTTTTGCCTTAAACATCCCTATTATTAACGTCAATCATATGAAGGCACATATATTGGCTCATTTTATTGAAACACCGGTCCCTATATTTCCCTTTCTTTGTCTCACCGTGAGTGGTGGTCATACCCAAATTGTGAAGGTAAATAGTGCTATCGACATGGTCGTGTTGGGAAGTACCATTGATGACGCCGTAGGTGAAGCCTTTGATAAAGGAGCTAAATTACTAGGTTTTTCCTATCCAGGCGGACCACAAATTGATAAATATGCTGTGTCCGGTAATCCTGATAGATTTCCATTTTCAGAATCTCAAATAAAAGATTTGAATTTTTCATTTAGTGGAATTAAAACTTCGTTATTATATTTTCTTCGAGATCATTTGAAAAATAACCCTGATTTCATAAAAGAAAATTTAGAAGATATCTGCGCGAGTTATCAAAAACATCTAATTTCAATGCTCATGAAAAAATTAGTACTAGCAGCAGAGAAGACCCGTATAAGACAAATTGCCATTGCAGGGGGGGTTGCCGCAAATAAGGAGTTAAGAACCCAGCTTAAGCAACTGAGTCAAAAGCATCAATGGATGAGCTACATACCGGAGTTCGAATATTGCACTGACAATGCAGCCATGGTGGCTATCTCAGGTCATCTTTATTTTCAAAATAAATCTTTTGGCCAGTTAACAGATGCCCCCCAACCTAGAATGAGTTTTTAAAATGAAAAATAATAAAAACCGATTTTCTGATAATATCTCTATTCGCAATAAGAAAGCATCCTTTAACTACATTCTCATTGAAAAATTGGAAGTCGGTATTGTATTACAAGGAAGTGAAATAAAATCTATAAGGGAAGGCAAAGTTTCACTGCAAGAAGCACATTGTATCGTCATTCGTGGAGAACTTTTTGTGAGATCTATGAATATTGCGATCTATAAAGAAAGTTCGATTTATAACCATGAACCTACCCGAGAGAGAAAGTTATTGCTCAGCAAAAAAGAAATTGAACGATTTAGAGCCAAATCAGAGGAAAAAGGATTAACCATCATCCCCACAAAATTATATGTTATTAAAAGAGGAATAGCCAAAATGGAAATAGCCCTAGCGCAAGGGAAAAAGCTACATGATAAAAGGGAAAGCATGAAGAAAAAAGATCATGACCGAGAGTTAAAACAAATTAAGCTTATTTGATGATGGGGGTACTGGTATTAAATCAAGACTTTACCCCATTGGCCCTCTGTCATGTGAACCGTGCCTTCCTTTTAATTTTTAATGCAAAAGCCGAACTCGTCAGCGAATCAAAAAGTCGCGTCTTAAGAAGTATCAGTCAAAGCTATCCCTATCCCTCTGTAATTAAACTCAACAGGTATGTCAACTTACCTTACAGGAGTGTTATTTTGAACCGTCATAATATTTTTAAAAGAGATCAAAATAAATGTCAATACTGTGGTAAAACCCAAGATTTAACACTTGACCATCTCATTCCAAGATCAAGGGGTGGTAAATCTGTTTGGACAAATCTAGTAACCGCATGTCTTTATTGTAACGCAAAAAAAGGAGACAAGCTCATCAGTGAGACCGATTTAATACTCCATAAAAAACCAATAAAGCCTTCTTTTATTATGTTTTTAAAGAATCTAAATCATCAAAAGCAAAACGAATGGGGCCCCTTTTTAGAACCAAAATCACATAATTAGGCATAAAAAAAGGCACATATGATTATGCGCCCTTTTCTTATGAAAGCATTTAAACTTATTTCTCAGCCACTCTTTTTATCGTACTGTAAAGTATTTTGAGTGCATTTGCCTTTCTTAATTCTTGCTGAACGTCTGATATGATTCCCATTTTAACATCCACGTCTACTTTCATAGACATGGTTATCTGATCTCGCTCAACTTCGTCAAGCTTATCTTTCTCAGTGTTCACAAAACCGATGATGTCCTCCTCTGTGATGAATACGTCATTAATTTGAATTTTTGGCTCTGAGCCGTAAAGACTGACATTTTTGGGTTCCCCAACATAAATATAGCTAACCAACGACTTTCTTTCTATTTTAGTCAACTGGGTGGCACGCGGAATTTTCTGCTTTACCATAATATCTGTCTCTCTCATAACAGTGGTCACCATAAAAAAGAACAATAACATAAAAATAATATCCGGCAACGCAGCTGTGGGAATATCCTCGGATGTCTTTGAGTTTTTCTTAAATTTTGGCATAACTTATCTGATTTTAATCTGGTTCAGCAATGGATATGGCTCTTGGAATACCACTACGACCACGATTGTACATCTCTTTCTGCATACTATTACTCCTATCAAGGCTCAACCACTCTTCAGTTGTGATTCCGACACGAGAGGCATACACTTCATTATAAGCAGCATTCATCGCATCTAAAATCCCCACATAGAGATCATAACTGGTACCCCTAGCCGATTTAAAAGAAACAATTGACTTAAGACTTGTAGGATCATCCGAAGACTCCGGATTCCTGCCGTTAGCGTTGACAAAAGCTTTCATCTGAGGAGGTAAACTGTTATAAATTTCGATTCCATCAGGCGTAGGCTTTCCAAAATTCAAAATGAACTTCTTCACGTCATTTTTTAAATCGTCCATACTCCCTTCAAAAGGTTCTCCTTCAACAAGTAATTGATCCTTTGAATTCGCCAAAATGGTAAAAATATTCCGGTCCGGTATTTTTATATCTAATTGCTCCTGTAACGGATCTGGAGGAGGTGGTAACCTCAAGAGAATCCCTTTGTCATTGGCAATCGTTGTCGTCACCAAAAAGAAGATCAAGAGCAGAAAAGCAATGTCTGCCATCGAACCCGAGCTAACCTCTGGAAGTTTTTTCTTTCCTCTTGGCATATTAGCTAAAAATTTTAGATACTTCTGTATAAATGATCCCAGCAATAGCAAGAAAAAAGAAGGCATAGGTAGTAATGATACCCGCGCCCACAAATTTAGAAGTAGTTTCATCCACACCAACAGAACTTCCATCGGCTAAGAAATAGCCAAAAAGAAATACTATCATCATGATGCCAACTCCGATTCCTGACTTCAATAATGATTTGGGATCTCCAAATGACTGGTAAAGCGGTATGAGAACTGCGGCCAAGGTACAAAGTCCTATTAAGACGTAGCTACCTATTAATCCAATGTCTATAAAATCCATATGTTTTTAATTTTTCAGTTTACTTACCTTCATTATGTCTTACCAACATATCGACTAAAGTAATCGAAGCATCTTCCATGCTGTTGACTAAAGAATCAACCTTTGAAACTAAATAATTATAAAATAACTGTAGAATCACGGCCACTATCAAACCTCCAACGGTCGTCAATAGCGCTACTTTAATACCTCCTGCAACTAACGACGGAGATACGTCCCCGGCTGCTGCAATGGCATCAAATGCGTCAATCATTCCTATCACTGTTCCCATAAATCCTAACATAGGCGCCAAAGAAATAAATAACGAAATCCAAACCATTCCTTTTTCAAGTTTTCCCATTTCGACCGAACCGTAGGCTATGATTGATTTTTCAACCATTTCAACTCCTTCGGACATTCTCATTAAGCCTTGAACAAAAATGGAAGCCACGGGCCCATTAGTGTTTCTACAAACTTCTTTGGCCGCTTCTACCCCACCTGAATTCAATGCTTCATCTACATTGGTAAGCAGCTTTGATACATTTGTAGTTGCTAAATTCAAGTGAATGATGCGCTCAATGGATATGGCCAAGCCTAAGATCAAACATATCAACACGATGCCCATGAATTCTGGACCTCCATCAATAAATTGTTGTTTGATCACCTGATGAAAGCTTGCCTCTTCCTCTACTACTTCCTCTTCCATTACCGCAACCTCTTCAACTATTTCTTCTTCCATCACAGAATCAGGGGATGCCATGGATAGCGTATCCTCGGATATTACCATCTCACTCGTGTCCATCTGGTCTTGGGCATAAGCAGTCATTGACGCGGTGGCTAGTAAGCCAGCTAAAATAAAATAACTTAAAAATTTTTTCATAATCAATTGAATAGTCACAGTTAAAATTAATTTTTCCCTTTTTTTTAGATATTTAGTGCGGAGAGGAAGGGATTCGAACCCCCGATACCCGTAAGGATATACACGCTTTCCAAGCGTGCGCCTTCAGCCACTCGGCCACCTCTCCTTTTGAATACCACTTCTTCTTACATACTAAATATGACAACAAATAAATCAAGAAAAAACACCTTATCCAAATTTAGATTTATTTATCTATCCTTTCATCAATCCATTTCACCATTCATAGGATTTACAAGCAAATTCTTGATGATTTCTGGAGATTTCTTGCTCCCCAGCAACAACATTAACTTGGTAATGGCAGATTCGGTAGTAATATTTCCTCCACTAATAATCCCAATTTCTGATAATTTTCTGCTGGTTTCGTATCTTCCATGAATTACTTCGCCCCCGCTACATTGACTCACATTCAAAATAATGATCTGGTTTTCGACTGCCTTTTTTAAGCATTCAATGAACCAAGGTTCGTTCGGTATATTTCCAGATCCAAAGGTTTCCATGACCAGTCCTTTGAGGTTTTTACTACCTAAAATACTTTCAAGCACTGCTTCATTGAGTCCTGGGAATATCTTTAAAAGGGCAACATTGTCATCTAAATCTTGATGCAAACGAAGAGGGGCTAAGCCATTGGGTGCTGCCAAAACAGCCTCATTATAATTTATATCAATTCCAGATTCTGCAAGTAGTGGATAATTTTGAGACTCAAAAGCAGCAAAAGTGCTACTCTTCATCTTTTGGGACCTATTACCCCGAAATAACCCGAAATTAAAATAAATACAAACTTCTTTAATTAGGGGCGTACCATTTCGCTGATCCGCAGCAATTTCAATGGCCGTAATTAAATTTTCGCGGGCATCTGATCTCAAATTTCCAATAGGTATTTGAGCTCCCGTAAAAATAACAGGCTTTGCCAATCCTTCAAGCATAAAGCTTAAGGCAGACGCTGAATAAGCCATCGTATCGGTTCCATGGAGAATAACAAATCCATCATATTGATCATAATTCTCGTAAATGATGTATCCAAGAGCTTGCCAGTCGCGGATGCTAACATTGGAAGAATCAATAGGCTTTGGAAAAGAGATCACCGTCAATCCTACTTCAATCTTAGATAACTCAGGGATCCGCTCCATTACTTTAATGAAGTTAAAGGGCACCAAACTTCCAGATTCATCATGAACCATACCTATAGTACCTCCGGTGTATATAATAAGTATGGAACGCTGTCCGGATAAATTATGGCTGGTTCGGATTTTAACGATTTTATAATTCATTTTAATCGAAATAAGGTCTTAGCATGCTGACTGGTGATTTGAGAAATCTCAGAAATATTCATATCTAAGCATAAAGATAACTCACGAACTATGTGCGTTAGGTAGGCGGGCTCATTTCTCTTTCCTCGAAAAGGTTTAGGCGCTAAATAAGGACTGTCTGTCTCCACAATAACATGATCAATTCCTATCTCAGCCATTAACTCATTTAAACCTCCATTTTTAAAAGTCAAAACCCCTCCAATACCCAAATAAAATCCTAAGTTTTTAATTTCAGCCGCTTGGGCAATCGAGCCAGAAAAACAATGAAAAACACCCTTGAGCCCCTTGACAACATAGGGTCTAATTAAATCAATGGTCTCCGCGATTGAAGCTCTACTGTGAATTGCAATGGGCAGATCATAATCTAAAGCCCATTGACATTGTTGAAGGAATGCTTTTTGCTGCTCTGGCCAAAAGGTTTTGTCCCAGTATAAATCGGTTCCTATTTCACCAATCGCTATAAATTTTCGTTTTTTTAACCAAAAAGATACCCTCGCTAATTCATCTTCATAATTGCTGGTGACCGAGCAAGGGTGTAATCCTATCATGGGTAGACAAAAATTAGGGTAAGCCGTTTCAAGCCCAAGCATAGGTTCAATACTTTGGCTATCAATATTAGGCATGAGTATTTTCTCAATTCCTGCTTCCTTGGCACGAAGAATAACTTGATTCACATCTTCATCAAAGTCTTTTGAATAGAGGTGGGCATGTGTTTCTATCAGCATGATTCAATCCATGTTTAGTGTTTCAAATGTATACCCTCTCTCAGAAAAAAAGGCTAAAAATTTGGGTAATAAAATCTCAAGATTTTGATAACATTTAATACTATCATGAAAAAGCACAATATCTCCCGTCTGAGTCTCGTATAATAAACGTAATGCTCTTGGAAAATCCAAATTGGGTTGGAAGTCTCCAGAAATCTTTTCACAAAGAATAATTTTATATTCCTTTTTAAGGATCCCCATTTGGGTTTTAGTCAGCCTACCATAAGGAGGACGAAATAATTTTATGGAAGATGCAGGCACGATCGCATCAATGAATTGCTGACACTTAAGTACATCCTTCAAATAAATCTGAGCAGGGGTCTTCCACCCATTGAGGTGCTTGTAAGTATGGTTCCCAATAAGATGACCTGAAGCAGCCATGCGCTGCAATAATGCTGTATTTTTTTCAGCCATTTCCCCAACCACAAAAAAACTCGCTTTTGCCTTAAAATCGTTTAAAACATCCAGCACATAGGGTGTTGCCTTTTCGACGGGGCCATCATCAAAAGTCAAATAAATAATTTTATCATCGTTGGGCAGTAACCAAGTAAGCCCGGGGGTTATGAATTTTAACCAATTGGGTGGTTTATTAAAAAAATGGCCCCTCACTAAAAATACTGTTTTTTCATCGTTTCTTCACCCTGTCATAACGGCCATTACCCATCAAAATTATGCGCAATTAATCCTTGTTTGCTCGCAAGAAATTGATATTTTGTAAACCTATCATCTCGTAAAGCATGGTTTTCAAGTTCTTGATCAATGGCATCATAAACCCTAATCCAACCCTTCTGATGGAGTTTATGAAGCTCAACTACCAAGGACCCTTCGTCCAAATCGAGTTGCGCCAATAATTCATCAAAAGGAATCACGAAATAGAGCGCATCTATTATTTCATATTGAGTATTTGTCATCCAGTCATCGTTAAAGGTCGTCGCAAACTTAAAAGTAATCGCTTAACATCAAAACCAAAAAATAAAATTCAAATGCCCTCTGATATCGATATCCAATCCCAATTGAAAAAAATGTGCAATCCTTAAGAAACAAGTTCAATAAAATCCCAAGAGGTCCGCCATTGAACTTTTTAATCTGTCAAGGATCCCCTTTATTTGTAGCCATGGCGATTGAAAATGAAATAGTAGCAAGCAAAATTATTTTAGGATTAGATCCCGGGACCAGTGTCATGGGATATGGTGTCATCGTCGTTCAAAAGCAGGAAATTAAATTATTACAATTTGGTGTCATTCATCTGAAAAAGTATGTTGGGCATGAATTAAAATTAAAAAAAATATACGATCGGGTCAATCAAATTATCGAAGACTTCATGCCTGATGAAGTCGCTCTTGAAGCCCCTTTTTTCGGTAAAAATGTACAATCAATGCTCAAATTAGGTAGGGCCCAAGGGGTCGCGATGGCTGCTGCGCTGGCGCACGGCATACCTATCAATGAATATGCGCCCAAAAAGGTAAAACAATCGGTAACAGGAAATGGTAATGCTTCTAAGGAACAAGTAGCGGCCATGATTCAAAACTTGCTCAAATTTAAGAAAACAGATTATCTGTTAGATGCCACTGATGCATTGGCCGTTGCCCTTTGTCACCATTTTCAGGGCAATACGCATACGAAGAAGACCCAAGGTTGGGGTGCTTTTTTAAGTGACAATCCCAAAAGAATTAAATCCTAAGATTGCGCGATTATTTTCTTTGAAATTACCTCTAATTCTTCATTGGAAGGTGATAATTTCATCCTACTGAAATTAATATCTTCCATCGAATTGAGAGGGATTAAATGTATATGAGCATGGGGTACTTCTAAGCCTATCACGCTGATGCCAATGCGCAAGCAAGGAATGGCTAATTTCAGTGACTTGGCTACTTTTTTTGCGAAGATGTGGAGTGCTCCTATTTCATCATCCTCTAAATCGTAAATGTAGTCAACTTCTTTTTTGGGAATCACGAGTACATGCCCCATGACCAATGGGCTGATGTCTAAGAAGGCTAAATGTTGTTCATCCTCAGCCACGATGTGAGCAGGGATTTCATGCCTTGCAATTTGAGAAAATACAGAAGGCATATCAGTCGTAACTTATCTCTAAAATCTCAAATTTCATTTCTCCTGCCGGCACATTCATTACCGCCAAATCACCTACTTTTTTTCCTAATAAACCTTTACCAATGGGCGATTTAACAGAAATTTTACCCGATGCCAAATTGGCCTCTTCTTCCGCGACCAATTGATATTTAACTTCTGCGTTGTTTTTTAGATTCTTAATTCTCACAAAACTCAAAACACCTACCTTGGACGTATCAACCGCATTGATATCCAGTACGCGTGCATCTCCTACGATGGCTTCCAATTGCTTGATCCTGTGCTCAAGATGGCCTTGAGCATCTTTGGCAGCATCGTATTCAGCATTTTCACTCAAATCTCCTTTATCCCTAGCTTCCGCTATTTGCTTAGCCATATCGGCGCGTCCTTTGGTCTGAAGATCTTTTAATTCATCTTTGATCTTCTGCAGGCCGTCTTTTGAGAAATAATTAACTGACATATTTAAAAAATGTTTTTGAGAAACACCCTAAACAAAAAAGAACGGTCATGGACCGCCTCAATGTGCTTTTAGCATTAAAAAGCAAATATAAATAAAATCGGCCATTATAATTAAAATTTCAGCTCAGAAATTTTTTTTGCCAAAACATGATTGATTCTTTCGTAAGACTCATAAGTCCATCCTGCTATGTGTGGTGAAAAAATGGTGTGCTCGTGATCAAACAAACTTTGATAGATCTTTTGCTGTTCTGAGGTCAACGTATTCAACTTTTCATTTTCCAACACATCCAAAGCCGCTCCACTCAAGTTTCCTTCGCACATGATTGCATTTAGATCTTTTAAAGACAATACTTCGCCTCTGGCCATATTAATAATGTATTTAAGATCTCTAAAAGAACTCAAATAATCGTAATCGAATAGATGAGAGGTTTCATGCGTCAAAGGGATGTGAATACTCAAGATCTCAGTCCTTCGCTTAAAATCAGTGAGATCAACTTCTTTTACATAATTTATATCTGAGGTGTAACCTTTTTTATACTTGTCATAAGCTATTATCTCACAATCAAACCCACGTAATTTCTCCGCAAAAGCGCTCCCCATAAATCCAAAACCAAAGATACCTACCACTTTATTTTTCAACTCATGGCCTCTATTAGATTCCCTATCCCACTGATAAGAACGCACTTCTTTGTCTGCTAACCTCAATTTATTTAACAACATCAGTAGCATCCCAACTCCATGCTCACCTACCGCATCCCGATTGCCTTCTGGCGAATTGAATAATGTAATGCCTTTTTTAGCCAATAAGTCCACATCAATATTATCCACTCCAGCCCCAGCCCTACCTATAAACCTCAATTTTTTAGCTTTGAGGATCAATTCATGATCAACGATGGTCTTACTCCTAATGATCAGTCCAACATAATCTGGCAATATTTGTATCATTTCTTTTCGCGTGATCTCAGGGCGATAGGAACACTCAAAACCAATACGACGAAATACCTCATGAATCGAATCATGCATTTGGTCCACCACCAAAATTTTTTGATCTAAGGCCATTATAAATTGTACAAAAAGACGGCAATGGAAAAATAAACCGTGAGCCCCAAAAGATCATTTGCCGTAGTAATAAATGGGCCTGACGCGATGGCTGGATTGATCCCAAACCGATCTAACAGAAGGGGCGTAATGGTCCCCATAAATGAAGCCAAGAGCACCACATTGAGCAGGGCTATGGAGGCGGTAATAGCGAGCAATTGATCCTTAAACAATAGCATGATCGCTCCAAAGACCATTAAGGAAAGAATGCTCCCATTGACCATGGCAACGTAAAACATCTTTAACAATCTATTTCCCAAAGTATCATTGAACCCGTTTTTTCCAGCTAAACTTTGAATAACTATAGCCGATGATTGAATACCTACATTACCTCCTGTGGCCATGATTAAGGGTATAAATAAAGATAAACGTGCGATTACATTGAGTGTGCCTGAATAATAATCAGCAATTTGTGCCGCAATCAAGCCTCCTGTCATACCTATCACTAACCAAGGAAGTCGTGCCTTGGAAATAACCCAAACCCCATCATCTTCTTCGATGTCTGAGGTCACTCCAGACATTAATTGTCTTTCTTCTTCTGCCGATTCAGTAATGACATCTACCACATCATCAATGGTAATTCGGCCTACGAGCTTTCCCCTCACATTCACCACAGGTACAGCATCTAAGTCATATTTTTGCATGATATTGGCTACTTCTTGCGCCTCAAGGAATATGCCCACAGAAATAATGTTTTCTTCAAATATTTCGGCTACTTTTTTATCATCATCTGCTAAAAGAATACGTTTCAAACTCACCCTCCCTTTTAATCTGTCCTGTTGATCTACCACATAAACAGAATATATTTTTTCAACATTCTCCGCTTGGATCTTAATTTCCTCAATACATCTTTTGACCGTCCAATTTTCTCTTGCCTTGACCAACTCTTTGGCCATTAGCCCACCTGCTACATCCTCATCGTAACGAATCAAATCCAAAAGATGGCCTGCTTTTTCTTCATTTTTGATCTGCTCCAAGATTTCCTCTCGGCGCTGGGAGGACATTTCGTTCAATAAGTCTGCACCATCATCGGAATCAAGTATTTCAATAAAATTAGCCAGCTCATTGATGGAGAAATATTCCATGAACTCCACACGGAAATCTTCCTCTAATTCTACCAGAACATCTGCGGCAATGTCTGAAGACAGCATATCAAATACATATTTACCCTCTTCAATGGCTATTTCAGTAAGTATTTCACAAATATCTGCAGAACGGACCCCTTCTAAGGAATCTTGAATGTAAACATCATCTCGATCAGTTAAAGCTAACTTGAAACGCTCTAGAAATTCTTTCGAAAACTCAAATTCCATTATTTTTTCCATGCCTTCTCGATTTTTGCCGTCAAATCAATAAAATCTTGAACAGATAACTGTTCGGCGCGTTTATTAAAAACTTCTTGCGCAGTCAAAGTATCGGGCAAATTTAACTCTTTTAATGCGTTTCTCAAGGTTTTACGCCGCTTCCCAAATCCTGCTTTAACCACACGTTTCAACGTCTTTGCGTCGAAGTCCAAGCGATTGTTTCTCACCAGTTTGATCACTGCTGAATTTACTTTTGGCGGGGGGTCAAATACCACAGGATCTACCGAAAATAAGTATTCAATATCATAAAATGTTTGTAACAGTACACTTAATATTCCATAAACTTTGTTCCCATGCTTAGAGACAATTCGTTCTGCAACTTCTTTTTGAATCATACATACGACCTCTTCAACACGGTCGTGATGTGCATAAACTTGGAAAAATATCTGGGAAGAGATGTTATAGGGAAAATTTCCTATCACCCGAATGGGAGTTTGATACTCCATTAAATTTTCTTTCAAAAAATCTTTTAACTGAAATTTCTCTACATGATCGGGGTATTTTTCTTTCAGATAATCAATGGAAGCTCCATCAAGATCAAAGGTCATCAACTGATCATTTTGTAGTAAGTGCTGTGTGAGCACCCCCATACCAGGACCTACTTCAAGCAGACTTCCTGATCCTTTCCCTATCGCAGCCACAATGTCTAGGGCGATCGTCTCATCTTTCAAGAAATGCTGACCTAAATATTTTTTTGGTTTTAATTTTCTCAAGGTAATGGCTAAAAAAATGTAATTTTGTCCCCTTTAAACAAATCTAAATGGGTCCTAATAATCTCGATCACAAATTTATACCAATCATCGGAATAAGTATTGGAGATCTCAACGGAATCGGCATAGAAGTCACTTTAAAAAGTTTAGAAAATCCTTCTCTTTTTTCTAGACTAACCCCTATCATTTATGCCTCTGTCGAGGCGCTAAATTTTTACTCAAAGTTACTTAAAAAGTCTCATTTGAATTTTAATCTCATCGCAAAACCTCAACAAGCCGATCAATATAAAATAAACGTAATCCCCGTTTGGAAAAAACCCGTCATCATCACACCAGGTAGACCCAACGCTACAGGAGGTAAATATGCCAAAATATCACTCGAAACAGCCGTTGCTGATTTAAAAAACGAATCAATAAATGGTTTGGTTACCGCACCTTTAAGCAAAGAGCTACTTAATGAGCAAGGTTTTTCGTTTCCAGGCCATACAGAATACCTTGCCGCCGCATTTAAAGTCCGTGAAAATCTCATGCTCATGGTAAAAGATGGGCTGCGGGTGGCCGTCGTTACTGGGCATATCCCTCTTGTAAAGGTAGCGGAAAGCCTTACGATAAAACTCATCTCAGAAAAGCTACAAATCCTCATCGATTCCTTACGCATTGATTTTGGTATTCAAACCCCAAAGGTGGCTTTAACGGGGTTAAACCCGCATGCAGGTGAAAATGGTTTATTGGGTAGCGAAGAACAAAATATAATCAATAAGGTCATTGATCAATTTAATTTTAATGGATACGCTGTCAAAGGGCCCTTCCCTGCTGATGGTTTTTTTGGAAGCGATGAATATTTAAAATATGATGGTATTTTAACGATGTATCACGATCAAGGTTTGATTCCTTTTAAATTATTATCAAAAGGTTCAGGTGTTAATTTTACAGCGGGACTGCCTGCGGTCAGGACTTCGCCTGCCCATGGCACTGCTTTTGATTTGGCGGGTAAAAACATGGCTGACCCAAGCTCTATGACCCATGCATTGTTACTGGCAGGTACCTTGGCTCAAAATAAAGATCATTGATTCTTATTTCTAATGAAGAATTCATTGGGATTATCGGGGCATTCTACATAAATTTGCGGTTATTAAAAATTTAATTAAGTGAAAGCTAGTGTTTTAAAGTCTTTTGAGATCAATTTGGCGCGACTTGAAAATGGTACACACGATTTTCAATTTGAATTGGTGCCCGATTTTTTCGAAACTTTCGAAAATAACTTGGTCGAAGAAGGCTTTGGTAAAGCCTCATTGGTTATGGATAAATCTGAGTCCATGATGGCCTTAAACTTCACCATTGAAGTTGATGTTTTGCTGATCTGCGATGTCTCTTCAGAAAGTTATCGAGAATCCTTAACTTGTCAAAAAAAGCACATCGTAAAATTTGGTTTGACCAGTGAAGAATTAAGCGATGAAATAAGTACCATAGATATGGGGATGCAAATATTAAATGTTTCTGGCTACATATATGAATTTGTGTCGCT
This sequence comes from uncultured Cyclobacteriaceae bacterium, assembly GCA_905479015.1. Classification (GTDB taxonomy): domain Bacteria; phylum Bacteroidota; class Bacteroidia; order Cytophagales; family Cyclobacteriaceae; genus UBA4465. Next base: position 24,862 of record CAJQKV010000017.1, on the reverse strand, counting down.
AGAGATCCCAATGAAAAAAGTGCATCCTAGGCTAAGAGGCCAAGAAAGAGCTGATTTAGTCTACAAAGACGAAACCCCTTCCTTTAATGATCAAAAACAGAAAAACAAGATTGATCCAAGATGGGAAGTACTGAAAAAAATAAAACTATAATCTAATAATTAATATAATGGCGCATCCAAAACGAAAAATTTCGAAAACAAGAAGAGACAAGAGAAGAACTCATGTAAAAGCTTCTCCAAAAAATTACATCATCTGTCCAACCACGGGGGAGGCCCATTTGCCCCATCGTGCCTTTTGGCATGAGGGTAAACTTTATTACAAAGGAAAGGTAGTTATTGAAAAAGAAGTTTTAGCTTAGAGACTGAGCGGTCTGACTTTGAATCATCCATCTTAATTCAATAAGCAGATCAAACGATATATGTTAAAAATCACGGCTGCTATTACCGGTATCAACGGCTACGTCCCCGACTATGTCTTGACCAATGATGAATTGGCGACAATGGTGGACACCAATGATGAATGGATCGTAAGCAGAACAGGAATCAAAGAAAGGCGAATCCTTAAGGGCTCGGGAAAAGGCGTCTCTATTATGGCCGTAGAAGCTGTTAAAGGGCTTCTCCAAAAAACCAATACGGCCCCTGAGGAAATTGATGCGATTATTTGTGCCACGATTACGCCCGATTTGACGTTCCCCGCTACAGCTAATCTCATTGCTCAAAAGGTAGGAGCGAAAAACGCCTTCGGTTTTGACCTTGCCGCGGCCTGCTCTGGCTTTTTATTCGCCCTGAGTACAGGTGCCAAATTTATTGAATCGGGTTCGCACAAAAAAATTATTGTCATTGGTGCCGATAAGATGTCATCCATTTTAGATTACAAAGACCGCACCACCTGCATCATCTTTGGAGATGGAGCTGGGGCTGCCCTGCTAGAACCCAATCATGAGGGTTTAGGTATCCAAGATGCCATTCTAAAATCTGATGGTTCAGGAGAGCAATATCTAAATATCAAGGCGGGGGGAAGTCGCTATCCAGCGAGTCTCGATACCATCCAAAACCATGAGCATTATGTATATCAAGAAGGCTCTGCCGTTTTTAAATTTGCCGTGACTAAAATGGCGGGGGTCGCCAAAGAAATCATGGATAGAAATGATTTAAAGGGCTCAGATATTGCTTGGTTAGTTCCCCATCAAGCCAATAAAAGAATCATCGATGCCACAGCCAAACTTATGCAGGTCCCGGATGATAAAGTCATGATGAACATCTCTCGGTACGGCAATACGACAGGAGGTACCATTCCCCTTTGTTTATGGGACTATGAAGCACAACTTAAAAAAGGTGATAATTTAATTTTAGCTGCATTTGGAGGTGGGTTTACTTGGGCCTCTATTTATTTAAAATGGGCTTACAGCCCCGGAAATTAGGGATATTATGGCAACTACTGCTGATATTAAAAATGGGTTAGTGATTGAATATAATCATGATTTGTTCTCGATTGTTGAATTTCAACATGTCAAACCTGGAAAAGGACCTGCTTTTGTGAGAACAAAATTGAAAAGTTTATCTACAGGTAGGGTCATTGACAATACCTTTTCTGCAGGTCATAAAATTACAACGGCACGGGTAGAACGTCATAAGTACCAATATCTGTATAAAGATGATATTGGCTATCACTTCATGCATACGGAGACCTATGAACAAATCCCAATTGATGTTAAATTAATCAATGCGCCACAATTCCTTAAAGATGGAGAAGAAGTTGAGGTACTCGTACATACCGAGCAAGAAAAATTTTTAGGCGCTGAAGTGCCCCAATACGTGAATTTAAAAATCGTTTATACCGAACCTGGATTGAAAGGAGATACGGCGACGAATGCAACGAAACAAGCTGAATTGGAAACAGGTGCAATCATTCAAGTCCCCTTATTCATCAATCAAGATGAAATCATCAAGGTGGATACAAAAAATGGATCCTACTCCGAAAGAGTCAAATAATTATCCTAGATTTAGCTTGAAAATAAAAAAATATTTAATAAGAGACTAGAAACAAAGATGAAAGTAAAAGAAATCCGCGATCTTATCGACTATATAAAAAGTACCGGCCTCGAAGAGGTAAACATCGAAACTGAAACATTCAAAGTAAAAATTAAACGGTCTTCTGACGTCGTTTCACAACCCCATTTCTCACCTACCCTAGCTCAGGCTGCGCCAAAACAAGCTATTGAACCTGTAGGTGAAGAACTGACCATATCTCCCAAAGAAGTAGAAGATCAAAAATATATTACAGTTAAGTCTCCCATGATTGGAACCATATATATGGCACCAAATCCTGAATCTCCTGACTTCCTCAAAGTGGGGGATGTCATCAAACCAGGAGATACCGTTTGTGTGGTAGAAGCCATGAAACTTTTCAACGAGATAGAAGCGGAAGTTTCTGGTCGTGTGGTAGAAATATTGGCAGAAAATGCAAATCCTGTGGAATATGACCAACCTCTGTTTTTAATTGATCCTTCTTAAAAAATAAGCTGTGTTTCATAAAATTCTTATTGCAAATCGAGGAGAAATTGCACTTCGAATCATTCGAACTTGCAAAGAAATGGGTATTAAGACCGTAGCGGTCTATTCTACCGCAGATAAAGAAAGTTTACATGTGCGCTTCGCGGATGAAGCTGTATGTATCGGTGCGGCCCCTAGTAAAGACTCCTATCTGAACATCCCAAATATTATTTCAGCGGCTGAAATCACCAATGCGGATGCGATACATCCCGGCTACGGGTTTTTAGCCGAAAATGCTGAATTTTCTAGAGTTTGTGAAGAGTACGGGATTAAGTTCATTGGAGCAAGTGCCGATATGATCAATAATATGGGGGACAAGGCTACTGCCAAAGACACCATGAAACGCGCAGGTGTGCCTACGATTCCTGGATCAGAGGGGATCATTGATTCAGTAAAAGAAGGTAAACTTATTGCCAAAGATATTGGATATCCCATCATGCTCAAAGCCACAGCAGGTGGTGGTGGACGTGGCATGCGGTTGGTTAAAAAAGAGCAAGAGTTTCAAAATGCTTGGGACAGTGCGCGGCAAGAGTCCAGTGCCGCTTTTGGAAATGATGCCCTTTATCTTGAGAAATTTATAGAAGAACCTAGGCATATTGAAATTCAAATCATTGGAGATGCTACCGGTAGAGCCTGCCACCTATCCGAACGAGATTGCTCCATTCAAAGAAGACATCAAAAACTAGTAGAAGAAACCCCCTCTCCTATCATTACCAAGAAACTTCGAGAAGATATGGGAAAAGCGGCCATAAAAGGTGCTGAAGCCATTAAATATGAGGGGGCCGGTACCGTAGAGTTTCTGGTTGATAAGTATGGGAAATTTTATTTTATGGAAATGAATACCCGTATACAAGTAGAGCATCCTATTACGGAAGAAGTCACAGATTATGATTTGATCAAAGAGCAAATAAAAGTGGCTGCCGGAATTCATATTTCAGGAGAAAATTATTTCCCTCAAATGCATTCAATTGAATGTCGTATCAATGCGGAAGACCCACGAAAAAACTTCAGACCTAATCCAGGTAAAATAACCAATTTACATTTCCCAGGAGGACATGGGGTACGCGTAGACAGTCATGTTTATGCTGGATACACCATCCCCCCTCACTATGATTCCATGATTGCCAAACTCATTGTAACGGCACAAACTCGAGAGGAAGCATTGATTAAAATGAAAAGAGCCCTAGAAGAAATGGTTATAGAAGGTGTTGAAACGACTATTCCCTTCCATTTGAAGCTGATGGACGACGAACAATTCAAGTCGGGGAATTTCACTACCGCCTTTTTGGAAACCTTTGATTTCGAGTCAATTTAAGCAAAAAACCAAAAATCCGCTATAGGCCTTTTACCCCATGCGGTGAAATGATTTTCAATATCTGACTTAGCTGAAGGTGCAGCAATGACCACTATAATCTGGGGTCTGTCCAAGCTTTTGATTGATGAAAAGTGCTGCATTTGGTGGCCCGATATCTCTTTCCCTATTTTACGCTCATTATCACATACCCAATGTATCTCTTGCTCATATTTCGCTAAGACCTTTATAAAGTCTTTTCCATTGCGTCCTGCACCCCAAACCACCAAGGGTCGTGATGAATCTCTATCCAATTCAAAAAAATATTTCAATTTTAACTCAAAATATCTATTGTCTTTATATTCTATCCAAGTCCGAGAAATGCGATCTTCTCGATCCCTCCAAAAATGAAGTATTTTATCCATCCCTATGATTTTATAGCCCTTGCGATAAAATCTAAAGCATAAATCATAATCCTCTGGATAAACGTCGGGATCAAAAGCGCCCACAGCACTAAAATCTTCTTTGTGGATCAACCAACAATGAGAAGGGATTACACATTCTTTATAAATCTGCTGGTAATGCGTACTCGTTTTTGCTACTTGATTCAGCCATTGGTCGTATCGTTGAAATCCAAGCCCTACGGTTCCTTTTTCAACAAAATGCTCAACTCCCCCGGCCACAACAACGCCTTTCCCATATAATGCCCAAACATCAAACATGGCTTCCAATTTATCTGGTGGCATGCGATCATCAGAATCCATTCGATTGATTAAAGTCCCACGACAATGTTGATATCCTTCTTTTAAGGCCGGATTAAGTCTATGACCCTTGCTTTGAAAAATTCGAATCCTATTATCTAGCTGCGCATAATCATTTAATCGTTCCCATGAATCATCAGAAGAATGGTCATTGACCGCTATAAGTTCCCAATTTTCGTAGGTCTGCATACGGATGGAATCAAGACATTCGGCCAAATAAGGACCCGTATCCTTTACTGCCATTATAATTGAGATGAGCGGTCTTGATTCCATTTGATGAGGTCTTCGTGATATGAAAGACGTATTAAGATCGCAATTATACTTAAAGCGATCGGATGATGGGCCATTTCATCGGTATGCTTAAATTTATAACTGAATCGAGGGTATGCTGTTTATTCGCAGCCATGGCCGCCTAAGCTCTTAAAGACCCCTCCTGGGTCACCCTTGTAACCATACCATGCCTCTTTTAGGAAACCAAACGTATCATCTCGCCCATGAGCCGCTTTCACAAGCCTTCTTCAAATTTTATCCGATCAAAAAACATACTTCAATAACAACATCAGATCAAGTACCTATTGGTGTTTTTTTTGATGCTTCCCAATTATACTAACCCTATGCTTAAAAAAAGCTACTCTTTATTATCTATCAACGCATAACTTACAAATGCAAACCGCTTGCTGTCGGGTGACCAAGAGGGAACATTTAAAGTCCCTTGTCCTCCAAATAATTCAAAAAGCTTATAAATTATTTTTGTATCTGGATTTAAAATCCTAAGCATCACTTTTTTAAATGGGGGATGACTTCCTGGATCTATGGCGTCGATATAGGATAAAAACACAACTTTAGTACCATCGGGTGAGGGGTGTGGAAACCAATCATTAAATCCATCATTGGATAACTGTTTTTGATTGGATCCATCAGCGTCCATTCTCCAAATCTGCATGCTTCCCGTCCGGACAGAATTAAAATAAATATGACGCCCACTGAACGAATAATCGGGACCATCATCAAGGCCTTCAGTATAGGTCAATCGCTGCTCCTCACCTCCCGCGCAATTGATGCGATAAATATCGTAATTACCTCCTCTTTCGGCACAATAAACTAAACTTTCTCCATCTGGAGACCAACCGTGCCAATATGAAGATCCTTCTTTTGTAATCAGGTTTGGAAGCCCTCCCTCAATGGGCAAAGTATAAATTCTAGATCCTATTTTTGAATCATTATTTGAAATGGCCAACATTTTGCCGTCTGGTGATATCCCATGATCATTATTGCAGTCTTGAGCAAAGCCGGTATTTATTTTTTCCTTCTTTTTTTTATCCAAATCGAATTTATAAAGATTGCCTCCTTGATTATAGATTAAAAATTTACCATCTTGACTCCAATTAGGTGCCTCAAAAAGCGTACCTACCTCTTCATGAATTACTTCTCTTCGATCTGTATTAACGTCATAAATCTCTAATCTACTGACTACGGTTTGCGCATGCATTGACATAGGTAATATTAATAATAAAATCTTAATCAATGATTTCATTCGATTCTTTTTTACTAAGATAAGCATTCATCTATTTATAAAAAAAAATCATCTTTTTGTTGAATATGATCGTAATCTATCCTCTTTCGGTCATCTTGTCAGTAAAATGATTTGGATCGTTTTTTGTATTATTTAGAAAATATGGCAAAATCAAAAGTAACCCTTAGTCACGTTTTTAAAACTATTATTTGGCCCAGAAAAAAACCTATCCTGATAGGCCTTTTTTTAATTATCCTGAGCAGACTTGCTAGTTTGGTCTTACCCGGAGCCAGTCAGTATTTAATGGATGACGTAATCATCAATAAAGATATAGAAATGCTTAAGACCTTGCTTTTATGGGTGATTGGAGCCATCACCATACAAGCCATTACCTCCTTTTTATTAACTAAAATATTAAGTGTAGAAGCACAACACCTGATTGCTAAACTCCGCGTTCAAGTCCAAAAGAAAGTAATCTATTTACCGACGCGATTTTTTGATAACACAAAGTCGGGCGAATTGGTCTCTCGAATCATGACTGATGTTGAAGGAGTCCGAAATCTAGTAGGAACAGGTCTTGTTCAGCTTGTGGGAGGTGTATTGACCGCCTTTATTTCCTTGGCTTTATTGATTAAGATAAGTCCGATGATGACCGTTTATGTGCTGGTTCCTGTAGCCATTTTTGGAGTCGTATCATTGAAGGCCTTTGGATACATTCGTCCTGTTTTTCGGGAAAGAGGCAAAATCAATGCAGAGGTCACGGGTCGACTCACAGAAACTTTAAATGGCGTACGTGTGATCAAAGGATTTAATGCAGAAAAACAGGAAATTAAATCCTTTGAAGAAGGGACTGAAAAGTTGTTTTTAAATGTGAAGAAAAGTCTTACTGCTACGAGCATTATCACCAGTTCAGCTACCTTTTTACTAGGCCTCTCGAGTACAGGGATTATGGGCATAGGAGGTTACATGATCATGAACAATGACCTTACCATAGGTGAATTTTTATCCTTTACTTTATACCTAGGATTCATGATTGCTCCAATCGTTCAGATGAGTAATATTGGAAGTCAACTCACCGAAGCTTTTGCTGGACTCGATAGAACAGAAGAATTGATGAATATGGAATCCGAGGATGATGGTTCGATTCGAACCCATAAAATCAAAAACATAGAAGGGCATGTGCAGTTTAGTAACGTGACCTTTGGGTATGAAGAAGAAAAAAAGGTGCTCCATGATATCTCCTTTGACGCACGTCCTGGATCCGTCACTGCCTTGGTAGGATCATCTGGATCTGGGAAGTCAACCATAGCCGCACTAGCGGCTAGTTTCATTACTCCGAATGCAGGAACTATTACCGTTGATGGACATGATCTTTCACTTATATCCTTGGAAAACTTTAGGAGTCAGTTGGGTGTGGTGCTTCAAGATGATTTTTTGTTTGAAGGTACCATCAAAGAAAATATTTTATTCCCAAGACCCAACGCAACAGACGCGGAAGTCATTGCGGCAGCAAAGGCGGCTTATGTCACCGAATTTACCGATCGCTTCGAAGAGGGTATGGCCACCGTCATCGGCGAACGCGGAATCAAATTGTCAGGAGGTCAACGACAACGCATAGCTATTGCTCGAGCCATCTTAGCCAATCCCAGAATATTGATTTTGGATGAAGCCACCTCCAATTTAGATACAGAAAGCGAATCATATATTCAAAAAAGTCTTGAGAATCTAATGGGTGGTAGAACTACCTTCGTTATTGCCCACAGACTAAGTACCATACGAAGAGCTGATCAGATTTTGGTGATCGAAGATGGAGTGATCGCTGAAAAAGGCACACATGACGATTTGATAAGTAAGGAGGGTCGCTATTTTGAATTGTATACGTACCAGGCAAGAATATAATCTTAGGTTTTTTATCCTAAGCGAAATAAAAGGACTCGTATTTAGTTAAAAAAACGAGAAAACTAATATTAATGTTGAATGGCACTTTTGACGATGTCTACCGGCCCCAACTTTTGCTCATCAATCAATTTTTTCTTGCCTTGTATAAGCTGCAATTCGACAGGTGCAAAACCCAATTCCTTAGTTTTTTTGAACACCTGATCAAAAAAGAGTTTTGCTTCAGACAACTCTCCTTTCCCAAAATGATAGGCATTTACGTTTTTCTTCAAAGGGGCTCCGGGAATGACAAAATAAGTCACTGCATTCACCGAATAGGTAGGTTTGAATTTCTTTAAGAAATTATTAATTCCTGACTTGACTTCGTTTGAAAAATTATTAATTGCGTTCCCTAATCCCATAGTTAATTCAAATAATTTATCAAACTTATCATTTTGATCGATATGAACCAACCCATCTCAAAAAAAAAATCAAAATATTTACCTCCAAGTACTACTTCTGACTTTCTTAAATGCTCTGATTACATCCTTTTGACTGATCTGTCCAACCAGTTTCCCCATATAAACGACAGGAAATCTTCTGAGCTTTCTTTCTAGAAACATCTGTGCTACTTCAAAAATATTCAAGTCAGGTGCTATAAAAACCACTTCTTTGGTCATATAAGATGAAACGGAACCCGTATCAATGGGCATATTATGGTATTTACCCCTGATGATTTCCTTCATGCAATCTGATTCTGATATCATTCCAACCAATTCATTTTGATCATTGACTACAGGTGCCCCTGAAATATTTTTACTCAACAATAGATTCATTGCCTCAATGATGGATTGATCAGGTTTAAATTTAATTAATCTGGTTGCCATATAATCCTTAACTAAAAGTTGTTGCTTATCAACCTCCTTGGGCATTTCTAAACCTCGATAACTTTTTACCATTTTAGCATGTGTTTATATATGAAGTTTTAGAAGATAGAGAAAATGAAGGAATTATGCAAATAAATTGGGTAAATATTACCGTTTACCAAATAATATTTTAAAAAATCATAGGAAAGTAAGTATATCTAACCTTACTAATGTCCTAACCTTAAGGCTTGTTCAATATCTTCGTAAAGATCGTCCACATGCTCTAGGCCAATGGACAGGCGAATGAGCCCTGGTAAAATTCCAATAGCTATCCTATCTGTTGTAGGCAACTTGGCATGGGTGGTTGATGCCGGATGCGTTGCAATCGTTCTTGTATCACCTAAATTGGCCGTTAATGAAACTAAATCCAATTGATCTAAAAAAATACATGCCCGCTCGAAACCGCCTGAAATAACGAATGAAATGATGCCTCCTCCAGCATTCATTTGCTTTTTAGCTACTTCGTATTGCGGATGAGAAGGTAAAAAAGGATATTTAACCAACTCAATTTGAGATAATCGCTCTAGTCGTTGGCTTAAGGAAAGCGCATTTTCACAATGTCGATCCATTCTGACGGCCAATGTTTCTAAGCTTTTTGATATTACCCAAGCGTTAAAAGGTGCTAAAGCAGGGCCAGAATGACGCGCAAATCCCTTTATTTTTTCTATCAAATGTTTCTTCCCAGCAATCAATCCACCCAAAACCCTTCCTTGACCATCTAAATATTTGGTAGCCGAGTGAATGACCAAATCGGCACCATATTTAATGGGCTGCTGCAAATAAGGTGTGGCAAAACAATTGTCAACCACATTAATGAGATGATGTGCACTTGAAAATTCTCCTAACCATTTTAAGTCAATGATATCTACTCCAGGATTTGTAGGTGTCTCAACAAATATAAGTTTCGTGCTTTTTCTGACGGCCTTATCCCAGTTTTTGGTGTCATCAAAGTCAACAAAAGTAGTTTCGATACCCCATGAAGGCAATATTTTAGTCAAAATATTATGGGTAGATCCAAAGACAGAACGACAAGCCAAAACATGATCTCCTTGACTTAATAGGGCGCCAAACGTTGAGAAAATGGCGGCCATCCCTGTTGCCGTGGCCCAGCCCGCTTCCGCCCCTTCCAATAACTTAATTTTTTCAATTAATTCTGTAACATTTGGGTTTGAAAACCTACTATAAATATTACCTTCTAGCTCATCAGCAAACATTGCCTCCATTTGTGATGAATCATCAAAAACAAAACTAGAAGTTAAATGTAAGGGCGTCGAATGTTCCCTTTGCTCAGAACGTACTGTTTGCGTTCTGATGGCCAATGTTTCAAACTTTTTAATCTTCATAATTATACTATTTCAAATAATACATAGCCATATATTCAATCTCCATTTCATACGAATGCTTACCTATTTTCAGTGTGGAAGACTATCCTTAAAACGTCCATAGAAGTAAGTCCCCAAGATTACAAATAGAACAGGAATCAAGATAATAGTATTTCCCGCGCCTAAATGAACAAATAATGGACCTGGACAAGCACCCACCAAAGACCATCCTAATCCAAAAATAAGTCCACCCAACAAATGGGCTTTTAATTGAAAAGGCTTTTTTGTTAAATCGATCGGCTGCGTCTTGAAAACTGATTGGTTTAACTTTTTTATAACAAGCACCGAAATGGCGCCAACACCCACCGCCGAACCAATAATCCCAAACATATGAAATGATTGAAAATGAAACATCTCTACAATTCTATACCAAGAAATGGCTTCAGATTTTATTAAAATAAAACCAAAATAAAACCCCGCTATGACAAACTTAATCCACTTCATAAAATCGAATCTAAAATGAGAAATGTGCCCAAAACTCCACCTATGAAAAATCCAATAACTGCAATCAAGGAGCCTAAACTAAGTAATGATAATCCCGTAATGGCATGGCCTGATGTACATCCGTTGGCATATCTCGAACCAAAACCAATGCATAATCCACCAAAGGAAATCATAAGTATTTCCTTCCCAAATGTCCATGTAAACCTTGATATAGGCAATATACCTTCAATCAAAATAGACCTTGAATTAAAATACAATTGAGCCGCATCACTTAAAACTCCTTGTTTTACTTCAACCCATTGCAGTAAAAAAACAGCAGAGAAAATAAGCCCAACGATAAACAAAAGATTCCAAATGTGATTTTTTAAATCATAATTGAAATATTCTATTTTTTTCCAATTCAGGGCACATCCCACGTGTCTAAAAACGGAAGAAACTCCAAATTTTTTATTGCTAGAGAGCAATAATAAGGGAACGGTCATACCCAATAATGGACCAGAGACATACCAAGGCCAAGGATTTTGAATAACCTCCATTAGTTTTTCCATAGTTTGAATTTAAAAGTAAAAATATTGATGAAGTAGGATGAATGATGTCCTCTTTGAATACCCAAAACAGTGCACGTTTAGAATAATCTATAAAATGTCATTGTTAATTACGCGAAAAGTTATGCTAAATATCGCAGCAACTTATGCAGGTGAAGTAGGTGTGAAAGGAGTTGCGGTAATTGGAATGAATCGCATTCCATATTGCTTGGGTACTGAGACTTTTCATGATAATCATAAGCATTTAATTTATTTATCAGGAATTAGCACCTATCTCTTAGTAGGGGGGTTGCTAGCGCATCATGGAGCCTGTCTCTAAACGCTTCTTAATAAATCGAGCTGTATGTCCGATTATGAAGCAAACTTATATTACCAAAATAAATTTCACAAATCATTTATAATATATTTTTTCCATCAAGATGAGCATATTTGGATTCAATCATTCAAAATTTTGATCATTCCGAAGGTTGTGAAGTAAGACTCCGACAAAATGAATCCAACAGTGATTCAAAAATAAAATTTGCATTAAGTGCTCAAAGTTTCACCCTACTTCATTTCATAGTATTCGATTTCAATGAAATTAAGCCTCTTCTACTAGGTGCCAAAATAAATAACAGTAATAACATAATCTTGATTAGTTGTTCCTTTTTTTGAGTAGAACGAAAAGATTATTGAGATACGACATGTACCTAAAACATTCAGATCAATACAGACTTTTTTTAACCTCCATCTTTCTTTTTGAGACCTTTGAGTTTCCCACCTAATTTTGATTTGAGCTCATCTCCCAATACCTCTTTGGCCTTTTTTTCGGCGGCTACCTTAAGCTCAGCTGCTTTCTTATCCGCTTCTGCCTTTAAAACTGCCTTTTGTTTATCTAATTCTTCTTGAACCTTTTTTTCGGCTAATTTTTGCTGCTCTTTGAGTTTGTTTTTTGCCTGCTCTTTGGCCAAATCTTTGATTTTGCTATCACCGGAACCTTTTTTGGTATTAGAAATTCCATCTAAACGCAACTGAGGATCTTCATAGTTTCCTTCGATCTTAATTTTCATCCTCACCTCTTCAGCTACCAGATCATTCAAGCCCGTCAAAGAAGCAATCATATTATTAGCGGCTGCCCCCAAGTTGCCTGTTTTAAGATCGGTCTCCAGAGTATAATCCATATTCGCATGGATACCTGAAATCCCACTTGAACCATAAACGGTCGTGGTCCTTCCCGCTAATTTAAAATCGAAAGGTTCAATGATTAAGGTTCCATCTGAGATGGCATACTCAAAATTAATATCTTGAAGTTTCAGCGTTTCTCCCTTATCCCCAGTTATTTTATTCAATCCTTTAATGAATTTGGGATTGCTATAAGTGGTCGATCTCAAGTCTATAAGACCAAAGGCAGATAAAGATTCCATGACCGGCATCATACCGGTATCTAAAACCCCGTCCGTAAAGAATTCGGCGGAAAAAACACCCGCTAGGTCCTTCGCCACGGGCGCCATTTCCTGAATGGTATTGAATGAAGAAAATGTCTCTTTTATAGACATGGAGGATATCTTAAAATTAAAATTAAATAGTGGCAACGGAGGATTAGAATTATAAAATCCACTCATCAAAAAGCCTCCTTCTAAAAGATTAAAATCTAAATTATCTAACTGCGCAATGCCTTCACTCATCGTGATCTTCCCATCCATATCATTGAACTCCAGGTTGTCATATAGCAAACGTCCAATCTGAGTGTTCAATGCTACATCGATATTGATTGGAATTCTTATTATTTCAAGCACTGCGGTATCCACTGCAGTATCCGCTACTGAAGTATCGGTCGCTGTAAGGAAAGGATTAAGATTTAATGTTTGCGCATTGAAATTTAATTTACCGTGCAATACCTCTGAAGGCTCCAATGCATAGCCTATGAAGTTTTCTAAGGTACCTGTCATTTGGAGATCGCTTTCACCAAAGAGTACCTTAAACTGAGTCAAAGCGATTTGCTCATTATCAAAACTCAAATCTGCTTCTGGAATCCTGATATCCACTGGGAGCGTTTCATCAGAAATACTAAAATCAGTTACCTGCACGCGACCTTTGGTAGGAAGTTGTTCATACTTTTCTTCCTCTATCAGAAGCATATTACCTGAGGTCTCAAAACTTCCAGAGATCAATCCATTGAGGTCCATTCCTTCAACGGGTATGATCTGAAATATTTTACCTAAGTCAAGTCCTCCGCTGACATTCAAATCCCAAGTATAATTCGCTAAATTATTAAACTCCATTTGGGCCTTAAAATCTTGACCCTCCACCTGCATCGAAAAGTGAGGCATTGAAAAAGACAGTAAATCCATATTGACGCCCGGTATGACTAAAGCAGCTTCCAATTGAACCTCCTCAATGGGTACGGGATATTCTTGGTAAGCCAAATAGCCATTGGATATCATGGCATTGATATTTATATCCGGTAACCGTGATTCGTTATAGACGCCACTTACCTTACCTTCGATACCTACCTCGCCGTCAGCACTTACATTTTCCAAATAAGATGAATAATCACCCGGCAAAAGTGAAAGAATAGATTTAATAGACATATCCAGCGATTGAAATTCAATATCCAATACCATATCCGCATCTGCGGGAAGGATCACATCTCCATTCAAACCGACACTCAATGCTCCCAATGTCAATGAGTTATCACTGAAAGTATATTTTGAGTCTGGTAAATTCATCTTCATGTTGAGGTCCGCACCGAAGGTTTTTTCTTTGAGATAATTTGTACCCTCATAATTTAGATCTACCGAAACAATGGTTGTTTTGATCATTAGATCAAAAATGTCTTGAGAAAAATCTCCAGAACCTGTATGATTAATACCTAGTAGTGAAGTATGAATTCCACTTAAAAGATCATCATACGTGAAATTTCCATCTATAATTTGCCATTTTTTTATCGCTAAACTGAACGTTGACTGCTCTTCGGCAGGGGTTTCCGAAGGGATTTCATCGGTAGTTTCTTTGAAAATATCATAATTGTTTTGTCCGTCAGATAAGGATAAAATAGTAATCTCAGGTGACTTCAGACTTATTTCATTGATCAATATTTGTTCTCCAGAGATCACAGATAGAAGATCAAGAGTGATTTCAAAAGAGGCTACTTGAATCAAGGTATCGGAGGCAAAAGCATCGATGCCTGATACCCCAAAATCCTTCATTGAAAAAGTGAAGTTTGGAAAATTTTCAAATAAAGAAAGACTGAACCCTTCTTGATCATAAAAAACATGGGCGTTTACTTGTTCGGCAATGGCATCATCAACCGCCTTTTTGGCGTCTTCCTTGAAAAGGATGGGTACGGCAATAAGAATCCCAAGTAGACTGACCAATAATACACCCAACACAACTAATAACTTTTTCATAATATCATATTTGAAACAAGGAAATATTTAGCCTTAAATATAGCATTTTCATCCCTCAAGCAAGACCCTTATTTAATTTAACCAATTACATGAAGTTAAGAATAAAAAATATTGGACTTATTTAATTGTGACTTCATTAAATGACTTACCAACTTTATTATTAAAAATTAACATTTTTATTGAGCATCTCAATTGAAAATTGTTGAGATTCACCTTTTACTAATTTTAAGCCATTTTTAAATCAATCATATAATTCAATTAATAATTACAAATGAAAAAAATATTTGAAAAAGTAATCATCGTTTCTTCCCTGTTAGGACTTGTCTTTTTTTATGGGTGTAGCGAAGACGAAGTAATAGAAGAGGTAGCGTCCAGCATTGACATCTCCCTATCGGCAACAACCTCCGATGGAAATTCTTTAGTGAGTGGAGGAAACGTGACTGCAGCAGATTCTTTCTCTATTGTCATCTCCATAACTGCAGAGGCAGGCTTCAATACTTTAAATATAAGTGGAGATGTCGCATCGAGTACTATCAATCGAAATGACTTGGACATAGCCTCTGGCACCACCGATGCTAAGGTCACTCTGACCGTTTCGACATCTAGTTCCTTGGGAGACGGTAGCATCGATTTCGAAGCAGTTGATGAAAAAGGAAATACAGCAACCGCTTCTTTTTCTTTTGTCGTCGTTTCTCCTGCAGCCAAAATTCAGACTGCTGTGATGTTGTATGCTCCTCTGGGTGATAGTAGCTCTCAAACTTTTTATTCTATTGCCAATAATCAAACTTATAGCTTAGGTGATGTCATATCGACTTCCGATCCTGTATCAGCAAGTATCGACTTTGGTTACTATTACGGATCCACTGACAATGCCGCATTGGCCTCTCCTGCTGAATATACTATCTATGATCTATCTGCATGGGGATCACAAAATGTAACGACTTTAGCTGTCACAACCATCACAAGTGCTGAGTATCTTGAAATGGTAACCGTCAGTGACATAGAAACGGCTATAGCCGGTGTCGATGTGACCGATGCCAATGGTACCGTAACCAATCTGTCTGCAAATGAAATACTTATGTTCAAAACTGTAGATAACGTACAAGGTTTAATTCATGTAAGTGCAATCACGGGTACAGATGGATCAGACGGTATGATCGAGCTTGAAATGAAATTAGCTGCAAGTGAATAAAAATTGCTTCCAAATAATTTAATAATAAAAAGCCTTACGATTATATTGTGAGGCTTTTTTTATATAAATAGGAGAAGAATCCATTAATTTTAGTGTAAAAAAGAAATGACAAAACTTAGATCTTGGCCGCTAATCAGCATTTTACTATTGCTATTAGGCTGCGCTACGGTACCCATCACTGGCAGGTCTCAATTAAGCATGATCAAAAACTCAGAATTGATCCCCATGAGTTTTCAGCAATACGAAGAAGTCCTAAAGGCCAATGAGATCTCTGAAAACAATACGCAGGCGACTTTGATTAAAAAAGTAGGCGTAAAAATACAAAAAGCAGTAGAAACCTATCTTGAGAAGGAAGGACAAAGTGAGGTCCTCAATGATTTTGAATGGGAATTTAATTTGATCGAAGACAAAACAGTCAACGCTTGGTGCATGCCAGGCGGTAAGGTCGCTTTTTATACAGGAATCCTACCGGTATGCCAGGGAGAAAAAGGCGTTGCTGTGGTGATGGGTCATGAAATTGCCCATGCCATTGCCAATCACGGTAGGGAGCGAATGAGCCAGGGTTTGATTACCAATGGGCTGTTGGCTTCACTCTCCCTTGCAACCCAAAACAAGTCAGCCTTAACCCGTGACATCTTACTGCAATCTGTAGGTGCGGGTACCCAAATGGGTATCCTAAAGTTTTCTCGAAAACATGAAAGTGAAGCAGATAGAATGGGATTAGTTTTCATGGCCATCGCTGGCTATAATCCAGAGGCTGCCCCTGGGTTTTGGGAAAGAATGTCCGAAATGTCCGATGGAGCTGATGCACCCGAATGGATTTCTACGCATCCCTCCAACGAACGTCGTATTGAGGACCTCAAAAAACATCTTCCCGAGGCCTTAGAATATTATGATAAAAAATAATTTCTACTTCTCATATCACTCAAAATGATTCAATGGCTGACTTTTTTTCGATGGATTGCACGAGCAGAGGGGATCTCTTTGCTTTCTTTCGCGATCACGATGCCCTTAAAATACCAATTATTGATTTTTTGGCCCAATCAGGTGGTTGGGATGATCCATGGACTCCTGTTCCTACTTTATATCATCACCTTGTGCTGGATTACTTTTAAATTTAACTGGCATTTTATGGATTTTTGCTTCGCCTTTATTGCTTCATTTCTCCCTTTTGGGACCTTTGTAATGGAGAGATACTATCTCCAGGATAAAAATCATTAAAATGTATCAAGCTCACTCAACTCAAGCCAACGCAGTTCTTTAGCCTCGGCAAGGGTCTTTATTTGATCCAATTCAATACCCAAAGCCATCAATTTCTCATAATCAGTTTCCTTGTCCAAAGCATCTTCAATGGCCTTCTTTTGAATTTCCAGCTGACTCAGCTCCTTTTCAATCTGCTCAAGCTCCCTTTTCTCATTAAAAGTCATTTTACGCGGGCCATCTACCACTTTCTTAGACCCATTGGTCTCTGTGTTCGATGGTTTTTGGACGACTTCCTTGACTGACTTTAATCCGCCTTCGGTTGCACGATAATCGGTATAATTTCCTGGGAAATCTCGAATGATGCCTTGCCCTTCAAACACAAATAAATGATCAACCAGCTTGTCCATAAAATAGCGATCATGGGAAACAATCATCAAACATCCATCAAATTTATCTAGGTAATCCTCCAATACATTTAGAGTCATGATGTCCAAATCATTGGTAGGTTCATCTAATACTAAAAAATTGGGGTTGGCCATCAGCACCCGTAGCAATTGAAGCCTTCTTTTTTCACCTCCACTCAATTTGCCAACAAGATTGTATTGCACACTGGGTAGGAAGAGGAACTGGGTTAAGAGATTAGAGGCTGAAACTTCAGATCCGTCCGCCAATTGAATAAACTCGGCTACCTCTTTCACTACTTCAATGACCTTCATTTGGGGATCGAAAACAGCTTCATCTTGGGTATAATATCCAAACTTTGTTGTTTGACCTATGTCCAGTTCGCCTAAATCGGGAGTTAGATTTTGAGTCAAAATGTTGAGAAATGTTGATTTTCCTGCACCATTAGCCCCCACGATGCCGATACGCTCTTTGCGCTGAAATACATAACTGAAATCATCAATGACTTTTTTATCATCAAAAATCTTAGAAATATGTTTAATCTCCATGATCTTCTTCCCTTGGCGATCGGATTTGAGATTGACCTCCATTTCACTCTTAGTTACCGTCTGACTGGCCTTTTCCTTGACGTCATAAAAAGCATCTATACGGTATTTCGCCTTCGTTCCCCGCGCCTTAGGTTGTCGACGCATCCATTCTAGTTCTTTTTTAAGTAAATTTTTTGCTTTACCAACCGTGACCGCTTGCTGCTCTTCACGATCTGATTTTTGTTGTAAAAAATCACTGTAATTTCCGTGATATTTAAATATCTGACCGGCGTCAATCTCTAAGATTTCATTGGTTACGCGGTCAAGAAAATAGCGATCATGCGTCACCATCAATAAAGTGAGGTTTTGGGTCGCTAAATACTCCTCTAACCATTCGATAATCTCTAAGTCTAAATGATTGGTTGGCTCATCCAAAATGAGCACATGGGGCTTCACGACGAGACATTGAGCCAAAGCTACCCGTTTTTTCTGCCCACCAGACAATTCTCCCATTTTTTGATCCAAGGTATGAATCCCTAGTTTTCCCAAGATTTCCTTGACCTGATGTTCATAATCCCATGCATTCAAGGCATCCATTTGCTCGATAAAAGGAGATAAATCAACCCCCGCTTCAGGATTTTTCTCCATTTTCAAAAGCGCAGATTCATAATTTCGAATGGCTTTGAGCTCTTCTCGGTCTTTGGAAAAAACAGCTTGCATCACCGTATCGTCATCTGCAAACTCAGGATTTTGGGTCAAAATTGAAAGGCTAATTCCTTTCCTAAAGGTGACCTCACCTGAATTGGGATACAGTAAGCCTGCGATCACTTTAAGCAGCGTAGATTTTCCACATCCATTGACCCCGACCAAGGCCGCTTTTTGACCTTGTTCAAGTCCAAAAGTAATTTCTTCAAATAATTGCTTTTCATCAAAGCTCTTGGTGAGACGCTCAACAGATAAATAATTCACTAGATAGATAAGATTAAATTCACTTGATCTGGCAGTATTAATCAACTGCCCAAACGCAAATGTAGATCCAAATGTGCCCAGATATTCATCTATTAGTGCAAATATTTAAAAATGAATTTAACCTTTTGAAGGATCCCCAAAAGAGGTAGTATTCATCCTGTTATTGAAGTAAATTTAATAAGGCTTCTAGGCCAAAACATCAGCAAAACTTGGCCTTTTCTCTGAGTTTTTTTTCAATGGCCTTAGCTGTGGGAGTGGCTGCCAATCCCCCTAAACCGGTACATTTAAGCTCATGCGTCATCGCATCTCCTACCTCCTTCATTGTCATGACTACTTCATCGAAAGGGATCAAGGCTTCATAATCAGATAAAGCCATGTTGGCGCAGGACAATGCATTGGATGCCGCCATCACATTTTTGCCCAAGCAAGGAGCTTCAACTCGATTGCCTATCGGATCACAAATGATGCCTAGTGAATTTTGAAGCGCGAACGAAGCAGCAGTCACTCCTTGTTTTAAACTGCCGCCTATCAAAGTGACCAAAGCAGCCGCCGCCATAGATCCGCCTGCGCCTGTCTCAGCCTGACATCCGGCTACTTCTGCTGAGAAAGTAGCATGTTCGGCGATAAAAACACCGATGATGCCTGCCGAAAATAAAGCTTTAATAATGGTGTCTGGATCTGAATCAAGCGCTTCAGCAGCCCCAAAGAGGGTGCCAGGCAACACACCACAAGATCCCGCTGTGGGTGCAGCGACAAAAACCTCCATAGCACTTTTCACCTCCATCATAGCCGTGGTATACATGATCATTTTATTGAGCATTCCTCCATTGAGCAATTGCCCACTCTCATCTTTTAACTTGTATTTCGTAGACTGGACCGGTAATATCCTGTCATCATAATGGGTTCCCTCCATTCCTTTTTTTATCCCCTCTTTCATTATTTTGGCGATATTTTCCATCTTTGACCAAGCCTTTTTTTGAGAAATATTACCTCTTTTGGATTCATATAAAAGACCCAGTTCCCATAATTCAAGTTTTTCTGAATTCCCTAACTCAATCATTTGGCTACAATATCTAAAAGGGAGATCGGACGTATTTCCTTCCAAAACGGGGACCACCGGTTTCAACAGGCATACATTTGAGACCCCGGATAAAGATTCAAGTTCGGCTATTTCCTCTTTTTTAAATTCAATAAGTGTACTGATTTCAATGAAACTTGCCGTCAGTCTAAGGTTAGCTTGCGCCCAATCAGGCAGCATAGATCGAAGCAATTCAAGGTTCTCCCCATAAATCAACACCACATATTTGTCCCCAAAAATAGAAACCTCCGCCCCATCTATGTTGAGTACTTCCATCATGCCGCCTCCCGTACTTATTGCCGACAGGGTATGAGTAATCCATTGATTTGAGATAGATATGCGATAATAGTTGGGATGCGGCGCCTGGTAATCTAAATAGTTTACGATGGTCTCGATGCCTGCTTTTTCAAGAGCCGAACGGTAATGTGGCATTTGCTCATCATCTGCCTCCCAACCAAGTAGGCCGCCATACAGACCCATATCGGTCCCTTGACTCTCATGCGTAGTTACCAAAGATCCGTTGGGGTCATAGTCTACCACAATAGCAGTGATCTGCTCATGCATGAGTTGCCTTAATAATAAGCCTATACGGCAAGCAGCAGCACTGTGCGAACTGGAGGGTCCTCGCATCACTGGACCCAAAACGTCATTGAAAATACTAGAGATAGCCAATATTCTTTGTTTTAATGATCACTAAATTTAATAAAATAAAATATTAATCATACTATCTGATAAGGCCGACCATCATTTTTAAGGATTTCGATGAAATATAAAAACCGTTAAATCAGATGATATCAATTTATTTAGTTCCATATTTAAATCATGAAAAATCATTTGATCGAAGTTTGTGTAGATACCCTTTCAGATGCCTTATCTGCAGAATCAAAAGGTGCAAATAGAATCGAATTATGCAGTCACTTGTCCTTAGATGGATTGACTCCGACGCTTGAATTGACAAAAAAAACGCTGGCTGCTCTTAAAATTCCAGTCCACGTGATGATCAGGTCTCGAGCCATTAATTTTCAATACTTGCCTCATGAAATTGAGACCATGATTGAGACCATACATGCCTACAAAAAACTGGGCATTAAAGGAATCGTTTTTGGTGCCTTATTGGTGGATTTTACGATTGATATTCCCACCGTTGAGAAAATTGCAAAAGCAGCAGAGGGCTTGAACTTTGTATTCCATAAAGCCATTGACCTTACTCCGAATCCTGTTGTTGCTACCCAAACTTTGGCCGCCATCAAGGGCATTACCCACATTCTCACCTCTGGCGGTGCACCCACTGCTGAACAGGGTGCATCTGTTATTCGGGATATGGATGCCCACTGTCAACATATAAAAACCATTGCAGCCGGCAAAATAAACGATCTCAACTTGACTGCTATGATAGAATTATTGAGGGTGACCGAGTATCATGGAAAACTGATTGTGGGTGATCTTAAAGCATAAAATGTATGACCATGTATTAATCTTGGGGTGCGGAAGATCTGGTACTTCTATTTTCGGTGAACTTTTTAACCATCTCAGTACGCATACCTATTACAGCGAAATCGATTTTGACCTCTATCTGAACAAAGACTTTTCCAAGCCCATTGCTTCTAAAATACCTAGAGAAAACAGAAAATATCAAAATACGCCTGGATTATCTTTTCCCTTGGACGTATTATTGGAGCGAATTCCCAATATTAAAATTTATTGGCAGGTCCGACAGCCCTTAGATGCCATTTGCTCTCTGAGAGTAGGGATTTCAAAAACATGGGGTCATCATCCTCAACCTCCTGACTACAAAGATTGGATGCAAGAAAGCTTATTAAAAAAATGTGCGCACCACTGGAACTATATCAATTCAATCGGGTATGCATCCGTCAAAAAAATTGCAGTGGTTACCAAATTTGAAGATTTGGTAAGGGATTCATCAAAATTTTCTAAGGACATCTGCGAGCAATTGGAAATTGATCCAGAATCGCATGATCTAGAATTAAAATCATGGAATCGAAGGGTCCAAAACAACAATAATGAAGATTTCATCGAAGCTCTGACCTCTAGACCTTATTCTACTCAAGACCATCATAACAAAATAAATCGCTGGAAAGAAAACCTCACAAAAGAAAATTTAGATGAAATTGTGCCCATGGTCCGTCAAACTGCCGCTCAATTTGGATACATACTTTAACATTACCAATATTAGTCGTTTTCCAAAATTTGACACTTAAATGAAGTTTAAATCATATTTGTAAAATATAGATTATATATTTATTCTTAATTTTCTAACTTATTAAACAAAAATTACAACATCTACTTATGTCAAATTTATCTCCTTTTCACCTAGCCATCCCTGTAAAAAATTTAGCAGCTGCCAGAACTTTCTATCGAGATATCATACAGTGCTCTGAAGGTCGCAGTGATACGCAATGGGTGGATTTTGATTTTTATGGTCATCAATTGGTGATACATGAAATAGCGCCCTCCGCTGAGCCTGAAAAAGAAAATCATAATCCAGTAGATGGTCATGAGGTTCCTATCCCTCATTTTGGGGTTGTTTTGGAGATGGCCCTTTGGAAGGAATTGTCTGAGAGACTCAAAAGTCATCAAATTGATTTTCTTATTGAGCCCTATGTGAGGTTTGAAGGCCAGTCTGGAGAGCAAGCCACCATGTTTTTCAAAGATCCCTCTGGCAATGCATTAGAGTTTAAGGCATTTAAAAATTTATCACACCTTTTTGCTAAATGATATTTAAAATCTATCATTTATGAAAATTATCAATGTGGGCCTTCTGGGTTATGGTATGGCAGGTCAAGTCTTTCATGCGCCCATAATTAATTGCGTTTCTGGTTTTAATATTAAATCTATTCGTACGACCAACCCTTTTTGGAGTAAGCAAGCCTTAGAGAGGTACCCTCAAGTAGAAATAGTTGACCATTCAGACATGATTATTGAAGATCCAAAAATCGATCTGATCATTGTTGTTACACCCAATGAATTTCACTATCCATTGGCTAAACAAGCCCTGCTCGCGGGAAAAAATGTGGTCGTCGACAAACCTTTCACAGTCACCAGTGCAGAAGCTTTAGATTTAATTCAACTGGCAAAGTCTAAAAAATTGTTCCTCTCTGTTTATCAAAACCGTCGATTCGTTTCAGATTTTTTAGCAGTAAAAAAAATCATACATTCCCAGCGTCTTGGTAAGATCGTAGAGGTAACTATGAATTTTGATCGTTTCAGAAATTCATTCAATGGAAATTGGAGAGAAGATCTCGTACCAGGATCAGGTATTCTTTATGATTTAGGATCTCACTTGATTGACCAGGCGATCGTGTTTTTTGGGCTTCCTGAATTTATTACTGCTGACTTAAGAAATCAACGGGGAGGTAAAGCCAATGACTATTTTGAGGTAAAACTAGATTATCCTGGACTAAAAGTCAACTTAAGATCAAGTATGTTGGTCAAAATTCCAGGTCCTGTTTTTAAATTAAATGGAATGAATGGCACTTTTGAAAAATTTGGACTTGATGTGCAAGAAGGGGATCTTACCGCCGGTCTGACCCCCGAAAGCAAGGCAAATTGGGGTCTAGAACCTATCAAATATTCGGGTAAGCTGAGTTTGTTAGTGAACCAACAAGACGTAACAGAAACCATAGTCTCCCCTCCTGGAGACTACCGAATCTATTATCAAAATGTATATGATGCATTGGTCAAAAATGAAGCCTTATTGGTAGATCCAAGAGATGCCATGTATACCATTAAAATCATAGAAATTGCTTTAGAAAGTGCAAATAAAAAATGCACCCTCCCTATGGAGATAACAGTTTAATTATTTAATTTCCAACTATGAAAAATACCCTCACCATAATATTTATCCTTCTTCTTTCTCACACGCAAGCCCAATACATATATCCTGATCAAGAGGTGGCGGTACTTGTTAATAATAAGGAATTGGTGGTTCAGCTACTTCCTGAAAGCTCTGGAGTTGAAAAAGCATTGAATAAAGTCTTGAGAGAAACGTTTCAAGAGTACTGGCCCAGTAAAAACGTGAAATATATGTTTCCCAAAGGTATTAAAGCCCTTTTGAAATCAAAAACTCAAAAATATGCCATTCTCACACAAACTGAATCACTAGGAAAACAAATAAAATCACTTTCGGCATATGCCAACGGAAGTATGGAACAATGGATTTTAGGTGCTTCAAAAGAAGCTACCCCAGAACAGAAAGATGCACTAGTAAATTTTAATTATGAACAAGTTGAACTAGAATACCATGAACATAAATTAAGTGTTTTTGATGGTAAAAGGGAAAAAATAGCCACGATCATCACGTTTGCAAATGGTAATTTAGGTAAACACGATTATGTGTTTTTATGTCAACAATTGCGGCACCTACTCAAGAGTGCTGCTGCAGGTGTTCCAATTGATGAGTTTTGGAATGTAGAAGATAACATTAAAGCCTTAAGAAAAACAAAATATAGCCTTCTAGAAGATTATTTTAAGGAAGAGGAAGCCGCCCAAATTGATAAGTCACTGGTGAACCTTTATACGTTTGTCCCCTTCGAAGCCTATCAAAAAATCATTGTTGAGAAAACCCAAGGTAGAAGTTATCCTAAAATTATTTTCTCCTTTTTACATGGAAAATTTATGTGGGTAATGGTACGGTCTAGTGATGGTAGGATTCTTTCCATCAACAGCTGTAATAATTATAAATTTACTGGGAGTTATCCTGTAGATGAAATGATTCGGTCGGGTGATGTTTACAAGTCTATGGATACTTCCATTCAAATCCTTTTTAATAAATACCGATAAATGGCTCCCAGA
>CAJQKV010000016.1 GCA_905479015.1 uncultured Cyclobacteriaceae bacterium | reverse complement strand
CTATTACCCCCACCCATTCAACATCGCATCCCTCCCCACAAAAAAATTAACAAACAAAATTTTCATTATCAAAAAACAATTTCCGAAGCAATATCATTCTGTTTAAACCTAATTTCCATTAAATTACATTTCGATTAAGGGAACCAAAACACCTTAACTTTTAACTATAAATATTTTATGAAAAGTATAGCTGTATTCACTTCTGGAGGAGATGCCCCGGGCATGAACGCTTGTGTCAGATCAGTGGTTCGAAACGCCCTTTATTTGGGTATTGACGTTTATGGAGTTAAATATGGCTACAACGGGATGATAGAAGGAGATATCTATAAAATGAAATCTTATTCGGTGAGTAACATCATCCAACGCGGTGGAACCATTTTGAAATCTGCTCGATCCAAGGGATTCATGACACCAGAAGGTCGAAAAAAAGCATTTGAACAACTTCAAAAACGAGGTATTGAAGGCTTGGTCGCCATTGGAGGAGATGGTACCTTTACTGGGGCTAATTTATTTTACGAAGAATATGGTCTTCCGGTCATCGGCATCCCAGGGACGATTGACAACGACCTTTTTGGCTCAGACTATACCATTGGTTTCGATACAGCCGTAAACACGGCACTCAGTGCTATAGATTCAATCAGAGATACCGCCAACTCCCATGATCGAGTGTTCTTCATAGAAGTCATGGGACGAAACTCTGGCTATATTGCCATTCAATGCGGTATTGGAGGTGGTGCGGAAATGGTGATGGTGCCAGAAACGGCTACAACCGTCGATGACGTCATCCAAAATTTAAAAGAAGGTCGAGATAAAGACAAAACCTCATCTATCATCGTCGTGGCCGAAGGAGAAGTTCATGGAAATGCCCATGAAATTGCGGATAAAGTGCTCTCAGAATTACCTGAACTTGACATCAGAGTTTCCACCCTTGGGCATGTTCAGCGGGGAGGCACACCGACCGCTTTTGATCGTATTTTAGCCTCTAGATTGGGGATGGCCGCTGTCGAAGGTTTGGTCAATGGCAAAAAAGGTATGATGGTTGGTATCGTTGACAATCAAATCCAATATACCAGCTTTAAAATTGCCATTTCGAAATCTAAACCCATCGATGAAGATATGTTGCGCATGGTCAAGATATTAAGCATTTAACTGCTTTTCTATTTGGTCTAAAATTCTATCCCAATCCTCATTTGGATCTAACCAATTGATTTCAAGATCCTTTTGAAACCAGGTCAATTGCCTTTTCGCATATCTACGACTGTTTCTTTTGAGCAGACGAATGGTTTCTTCTCGATCATACTTATCTTCATAATACCCAAAAATCTCCGTATAGCCTAGGGTTTGAAGGGCATTGAGATGTTGATGCGGAATCAACGATTTTACTTCTTCAAAAAGACCTTTTTTAATCATCTGCTCCATGCGGCTGTCTATCTGTTGGTACAATACTTTTCGGTCTAAGGAGATACCCATTTTCAAATTTTCAAAAAGCCTAGGTGTCTTAGCTTTGCCATGAAAGGAACTAAAAGGCTGGCCGGTACTGCGAATGACCTCAATAGCTCTTTTTATACGCATCGGATTTTGCTGGTCCACTTGATTGAAATAAACAGGATCATTTTTCAATAATTCAGCTAAAAGTGGGTCCAATCCATTTTTTGAGACTTCCTCGTTGATTGCGCTGCGAAGGCCGGGGTCTATTATTGGGAATTCGTCCAATCCCTCCCAAACAGCCTTACAGAATAATCCCGAACCACCTACCATAATTAAGATCTCGTGTTCCTTAAACAGGTTATTTATTAAACCTAAAGCTGATTTCTCAAAATCACCCACACTAAACTCCTCCGTTATAGTATGTGAGTTAATGAAATGATGTGGAATCCTTTTTAATTCTTCTTCGGAAGGTTTTGCCGTTCCTACATTTAATTCGCGATAAAATTGTCTCGAATCAGCAGAAATAATACTTGTTTTAAAATATTTTGCTAATTTCAAGGCTAGATCACTCTTGCCAGAAGCGGTGGGTCCTACGATAGATAATAATATGTTTTTAGGCTTCATTGGTTAGGTAAAATATAGCTCATTTAATCATAAATTTAAATCTCCCCATGTCCAGCAATTGAGGCCTAAAGTTAAGCCTATTTAAAATCAAATAAACCACCCATTAATATAGAATACCCAAAGTAAAAGAAGGAAAAAACTATTTCTAGTAATGAACAAAAATTAAAATCATTAACAGGTTTTATCTACGAATCCAGAGGTGTGCTAAAGGCATTAAAACCCACGTTAAAAAAAATAGTGAGGAAAATCTTGATTCAATTCATAAAATGAAGGGAGCAGTCACCTCTTTGAGCCTAAAATCATTTACGCATCAAGTGATCTTCATAGAAAAATTGATTATCCAAAATAAGTTTCTTAATTTGGGCTTTTAACTGAGAAAATTCAATCATTCTTTTCTTAAACTTCAAAAAATACAACGAATGATTAAAATCAAATGAACAAAAAAATACTCTTGGCAAAAGACCCTGTGGCGATCCAGAATCTCACTAAATAAATATTACTTCTGCAGAATTTCAATATTGATTCGGAAAAAAACGGTAAAAGAGCACTTGAAAAATTATCCAAACATGCCTAAGACCTCATACTCCTTGACATCAATATGCCGGTTATGGATGAACTTACAGGTACTTAGAAAATTAGAAATCATGAAGATCCTTCGATGCGTACCATTCCTATCATTGCCATCACGGGCAACGCAAAAAAAATATTCAAAATCGCAATATATTGACAAGGATATTAATGAGGTATTATACAAATCTCTAAATTATGACCACATGGTCCTGATGATTAATAAGTATATTTAAGACATGCAAATAAAGTATACCCCTCATTTTTTAAGTAAACTCGAAGATTTATTCTCTGAATCGACTTATATACTACGCTATGAAAAAGGTAATTTCCAATCTGGGTATTGCCTATTAAATGATTCCAAAATTGCCATAATTAATAAATACTTTCCCCTTGAAGGAAAAATAAACAGCCTTATAGACATCATAAGAACTATTAACCTCAATCCAGAAGAACTCAGCGAAAACAATAGAAAATTTTTTAGTGCCATTCGCCAAAATGAACTCAAATTTTGAAAATAACTGTTTTAGGATCGGGAACTTCGCAGGGCGTACCTGTTATCACCTGTGAATGTGAAGTCTGTAAGTCTCTGGACTTTCGCGATAAACGCTTAAGAAGCTCCATACATATTCAAACTGATGAATTAAGCTTGGTCGTGGATACGGGACCTGATTTTCGTCAGCAAATGCTCAATAATCAGATCCGTCAACTAGACGCCATTCTGTATACTCATGAGCACAAAGATCATACGGCAGGGATGGATGACGTGAGAAGCTTTAATTTCAAACAAAAGGCAGATATGCCCATCTATGCCAGGAAGCAAGTACTGGCCCAGCTTCGGCAAGAATTTGCCTATGTCTTTGCAGAAAAAAAATATCCGGGTACCCCAAAGATTTCAGAAAATATCATCACAAATAACCCATTTAATATCCAGGAGGTCAACATCACACCCATCGATGTCATGCATCATAAACTGCCCGTTTTTGGATTTAGAATTGGTGATTTCACCTACATCACAGATGCCAATGCCATCGATGAAAAGGAGCTTGAGAAAATAAAAGGATCAAAGATTTTAATCCTCAATGCCTTGCAAAAAAAAGAGCACCTCAGTCATTTCAATCTAGATCAAGCCCTAGTTATTGCACAGCAAATAGGTGCTGAGCAAACCTATTTTACCCATATCAGTCATACCATGGGACTTCATCGGAGCGTAGCCAAAGAACTTCCCGAAAATATTTTCTTGGCCTATGATGGGCTAAAGTTGGATCTATAATGTACCACAATTATTATTTCATAAATCGACTTTCAAAAAAATTAAGCACCCTGCTCACCGGGGCACATCTCACGGCATGCTTCAGTCAAAATAAAAATGAGCTGATTTTTGGCTTTACATTATTAGATAATAATCCTTTTTACATCCAAGCCAATTTAGACAGTCAACTTAATCTGTGGTGCTTTCCGGAAGTGTTCAATAGAGCCAAAAAAAACAGTGTTAATCTTTTTGAATCAATCATTGGGAAAAAAATCCTCGCCGTTAATCAAACACATTTTGATCGGTCCTTTGAACTATTATTAAATGATCATAGCG
Organism: uncultured Cyclobacteriaceae bacterium; assembly: GCA_905479015.1. Lineage (GTDB taxonomy): Bacteria > Bacteroidota > Bacteroidia > Cytophagales > Cyclobacteriaceae > UBA4465. The sequence goes on along the minus strand of CAJQKV010000016.1, from coordinate 58,569 downwards.
CGCTCTTGTTCCAATTGTATGGTCGCAGATCAAACATCAGTTTAATCAACAAAAGCAAAGCCCCCCAGTCCTTTAAATCCAAACTAATGGCTCCCAATGATTCCCAATCCTTGGCTCGCGACATTGATGTATCAACAATAAATGAAGAAAGCCTTGAGGCATTGGAAAAGACGTTTGATCAGGATATAAAGACTCACCTTAAAAACAACACGCAATACGAGCAGCTGGATTTTAATGAGAAAAAAGTATTTATACCTGCTCTTATTGAATCCCTGAATACTGCGCACCTATTTATTTCAGATCAGGGCCTACCCAAGATCAGCTTATTTGATACCGCAACTCATTGCTTCAAAACCGATGATCCTATCATCGCTTGTAATGAACTCTACAAAATATTTACCCAAAAATATTTGACTCAGCAGAAAAAGGATGAAATCACGCGCGAACTCAACAAAAAACGAAAACAAGCGGCTAATTATATAGAGAAGAGTGAAGCAAAAATTTCCCATTTGAGGGGCCGTAGAAGTCTTGAGGAAATCGCCCACATCATTATGGCCAATCTACATAATATCAATCCAAACGATGCCCAAATTGAAGTTCCAGATCTTTATCATGAGACCGCCAATATAACCATCAAATTAAAACCGCAGATTTCTCCCCAAAAAAATGCAGAAATACTTTACAGAAAGTCTAAAAATCAAAAGCTTGAAATCAACAACATCACAGAAAACATAGCAGCTAAGAAAAAACACATCCAACAACTCGATCAGAAAATAGCGGTAATTAAACTCACAGAGGACTGGAAAGCGCTCCAGCGCTTGATAAAAACAAATGCTTTAAAAAAAAACTCCACTACCCTCCCTTTCAATATATTTTTAATGGCTAATTACAGCATTTATGTAGGTAGAAATAATAAATCTAATGACCTTTTGACCTTTGATTATGCCAAAAAAGACGACCTATGGCTCCATGTCAAAGATGCCCCTGGCTCCCATGTAGTTATAAAAAAACAAGGTATTCTGATCATTCCAAAACCTGTAATTGAGCGGGCCGCCGAACTTGCGGCCTATTTTTCCAAACGTAAAACAGAAAATATGGCCCCCGTCATATATACCGAGAGAAAATATGTTAGAAAGATTAAAGGAAGCCTGCCGGGACAAGTAGCCGTCATGAAAGAAAAGGTACTCTTGGTTCAGCCCAAGCTTTAAATCTCTTTGATTTTAATCATATTGGCATGTCCGTCCCAATGCTTGGGCATAGAGGAGGTAGTTATGTAAACATCCCCTTTGACCATTAAGTTTTTTTCCAAAAGTATAGCCTCAATGTCACTGAGCGTATCGTTGATGGAAGTTTCTTTATCATAAAAAAGCCCTTTGACCCCCCAAACCAAATTCATTTGAGTGAGTAAGGCCTTATTATTGGTTACTAAAAAGATAGGACAGTTGGGCCGGTACATGGCCACTCGATAGCCACTGTAACCTGATTTACTCATCGCTACCATCGCTTTTGCATCACTGTCTTCAACCAACGCGCAAGCCGATTTAATCAACATATCACTCAGTTGAGAGCCTTCACCAGAGCTATCAAAGTCGTTGATTTTATTATAAAAACCGCTTCCCGCATGCTCGATGTTGGCTATCGTATTGGCCATCGCTCGTACGGCCTCTACCGGATATTTTCCAGAAGCAGACTCTGCCGAAAGCATCACAGCATCTGTTCCATCGAGTATCGCATTGGCGACATCATTGGTTTCTGCTCTTGTAGGTCTTGGGTTATCGACCATGCTTTCCATCATCTGTGTCGCCACGATGACGGGTTTACCTGATTGATTACATTTCTCAATGATCCTTTTCTGCCAAATAGGAACCTGTTCGCCAGGAATTTCCACTCCTAAATCACCTCTCGCCACCATGACTCCATCTGTTGCGGCTATAATTTCATCAATGTTTTCCAAAGCTTCGGGCTTTTCAACTTTAGCAATGATTTTAGTATGACTTCCAGCATCTTCCAGCATCTTTCGAAGCTCAATGATGTCACTGGCTTTTCTTACAAAAGACAAAGCCACCCAGTCTAAATTTTGCCCCAAACCATATTCGAGATCCGCATGATCTTTCTCTGTCAAAGAAGGAGCTGAAACTACCGTATTTGGCAGATTAATTCCTTTTCTAGACTTCAATATACCTCCATAAATCACTTCAGTATGGACATCTTCTCCCCGCACTGAGGTGGCCTTTACTTCTAAATTCCCGTCGTCTATAAGTATGGAATCCCCTATGTTAACATCCTTGGCGAGTAATTTATATGATGTGCTTACTTTGTCTTTAGTACCGAGCATATCATCAGTAGTAATGATTAAGGTCTGCCCTTCAATAATTTCTACACCTCCATTTTCGACTTGATCTACACGGATTTTAGGCCCTTGTAAATCTTGCAGCAATGCAATGTGTGTCCCTAATTCCGCATTGATCTCACGCACCATATCAATCGTTTTTTGATGATCTTGGTGGGTGCCATGAGAGAAATTTAATCTGAAAACATCTGCTCCTGCCTTAATTAATTCAATTAATATTTTCTTTTCTCTGGAAGCAGGGCCTACCGTCGCTATGATTTTTGCTTTTTGGTGTACTCCTTGAATCCAATTTTTATCAGTGTAAGACATTCTCTTTGCTTTTTACTTTATTTATATCCAAACGTGCTAAATAATCAATTTTATCAATCACTCGCAAATTATTCACCAGCATTTCCAAATCAAAATGATCAATTTTAGATTCTAATTTCAGGAAATAATCAAATTGACTCAATTCGGGCAACAAAAGATGGCTCTCGAAAGAAGAGATAATTAGTCGATTCCTTAAAAGTGTGTAAGTGTGATGTTCAGATTTGCAAATATAGTTTGAAATGATCATTTCTGAGTCATTGTTGAAGTCAACATGAAGGTCTTCAGCTTTTACAAAATGAAAAACACCACTTTGATTTAAGTGCCAAGCAAGACTATATTCTTTGATACTTGAAACGATACCGAGCAATATAAAACTGTAATCCTGATGAACAACGAGCTTATTCTTTTTCATTTACCTAATTTGAAAACCAAATATTCTTTAAAAAAAACTAAGGCGTAAACTTGTGCATTTATTCTTTTCTCATTAAAATTAGAACTTAAAATTACAAAAATAAATGCCCTCCTTAGCATTTGGATAAATCAAAGAGTTTGAATTTACCTCGGATATGTATTTCTTTGCAAAGATTTTAAATTAAACATTAAAAAAATGTCAGAAATTGCTCAAAAAGTAACAGCGATCATTGTAGATAAATTAGGAGTTGAAGAGCCTGAGGTAACTACTGAAGCTAGTTTCACCAATGATCTGGGAGCCGACTCCCTTGATACAGTAGAATTAATCATGGAATTTGAAAAAGAATTTAATATTTCCATCCCTGACGACCAAGCCGAAAATATCGGTACGGTAGGACAGGCGATTACTTATTTGGAAGAAAACGTTAAATAAGTTCAGTACAACAAAACAGATGGAATTAAAACGTGTAGTAATAACAGGGATTGGCGCCTTAACACCCATTGGCAACAATAAACAAGAATATTGGTCAAGTTTGGAAAAAGGTTCTAATGGCGCCGGTCCCATCACACGTTTCGATCCTGAAAAATTTAAAACAAAGTTTGCTTGTGAAATAAAGAACTTTGATATCCTAGACCACTTGAATCGAAAGGAGGTCAGAAAGATGGATCCCAATACCCAATTTGGTATGGTGGTCGGTGAAGAAGCCGTCAAAGATTGTGGCATCAATCTAGATACGATCGATAAAGATTCGGTAGGCGTCATTTGGGGATCTGGAATCGGAGGGTTAAAAACATTTCAAGAAGAAGCCATTGCTTACGGATTGGGAGACGGTACCCCTAGATTTAACCCGTTTTTCATACCCAAAATGATCATTGACATTACTCCTGGCCTACTCTCCATTAAATATGGGTTTAGAGGGCCAAACTATGCCACAGTATCTGCATGTGCTTCCTCTAATCATGCCATTTATGATAGTTTTACTTACATCCGACTGGGGAAATCCAAAATGATTTTAACCGGAGGATCAGAAGCCGGAGTACAGATTGCATCCATGGGTGGTTTCAATGCAATGAAAGCACTTTCAGAACGTAATGATGATCCTTTAACAGCTTCAAGACCTTATGATAAGGACCGTGATGGTTTTGTGCTGGGCGAAGGGGCTGGCGCCCTCATGCTTGAAGAATTAGAACATGCCAAAGCAAGAGGGGCTAAGATATACGCAGAAGTTTTGGGAGGTGGAATGTCTGCAGATGCTTATCACATTACCGCACCTCACCCTGAGGGTACAGGGATCACCAAAGTCATGCACTATGCCTTGGAAGAGGCCGGCTTAAATGGGAGTGAAATAGATTATGTAAATACCCACGGCACTTCTACTCCTTTGGGAGATTCTGGAGAAATCAAGGCCATTCAACGGGTTTACGGCGACCATGCCTACAACCTAAACATTAGCTCTACTAAGTCTATGACGGGACATCTGTTGGGAGCGGCAGGGGCCATTGAAGCCATTGCCTGCCTCATGGCCATTGAAAAAGGAGTCATCCCTCCTACAATCAATCATTTTACAGATGATCCTGAGATTGATGCCAGACTCAACCTAACCTTTGATAAGGCTCAGAAAAGGAATGTAGATATTGTCATGAGCAATACCTTTGGGTTTGGAGGTCATAATACCTCACTTATTTTAGGTAAATATAAAGCCTAGTGCTTTTTCGAAATTTAGCGAGCCTACGTCACCTATTTTTATCAAAAGAAGACCGCGTTTTTTTAAACGCTATCCAATCCATCACCGGCCAACTTGTTTACAATGTTGGCCTCTACAAATTAGCGGTAAACCACAGCAGTGCTGCTGTGGTAAATTTCCACGGAATCAAAGAGTCCAATGAACGATTAGAATATCTAGGCGATGCGGTGCTGGGCATGGTCGTAGCAGACTACTTGTTCACCCAATTTCCTTTTAAAGATGAAGGATTTCTGACTGAAATCAGATCAAAGATTGTCAATAGAGAATCCCTCAATCTGCTTTCAAGAAAAATAGGTCTGAACCAACTGATTAAATATCATAAGAATCAGTATGCGGTCATGCCTAAGTCAATTTTTGGTGATTCTTTGGAAGCATTAATTGGGGCCGTTTATAGAGATAAAGGATTTTCGAAATGCCGCAAATTTATCATTGAAAAAATCATACTTGCCCATTATGATTTGGATGAGTTAATACATACCACCACTAATCATAAAAGTAAACTGATTGAGTGGGCACAAAAAGAAAATAAGCAAATCTCCTTTAAAGCACTCGATTTAAACGACTCAATTAAGAAAAAACAATTTACCACACAAGTAGTCATTGACGAACAAGTTTACGAAATTGGCTATGGATTAAGTAAAAAAAAGGCAGCGCAAGATGCTGCAAGGAGGACTTTAGAAGTATTGGAAGAGCAAATCGATGAGTAGAATTTTGCGTATAGGGGGCGCCTGCCTCAACCAAATTCCAATGGATTGGGACCATAATTTGAAAAACATTAAAGATGTCTTTCAAGAAGCTCAAGAAAATAACATTGAGCTGTTGTGTCTTCCTGAACTCTGTATTACTGGATATGGCTGTGAAGACATGTTTTTAAGTACCTGGCTTTGTGAGACCGCACAGGCCAAATTGATTGAACTCCTCCCTTTCACCTCTGGTCTCACTACCTGTCTGGGTTTGCCTGTCCGATTTGAAGGCCAAATCTATAATTGTATTGCCCTCATTGAAGATGAGAAAATCCTAGGTATTTATGCCAAACATAATTTAGCGAATGACGGCATTCACTATGAAAGAAGATGGTTTTCCTCTTGGCCCTACCATAAAATAAAAACTTTAAATATTGCAGGTCAACCTGTTCAGATCGGTGCTATTTCCTTAGAGATAAAAAATATAAAGATTGGATTTGAAATTTGTGAAGATGCTTGGCAAGAAGATCGTCCCGCCAATCATTTAGTCACCCAAGGGATTGAAATCATACTCAATCCAAGCGCCAGCCATTTTGCTTTCGAGAAAGAAAAATACAGAGAACAACTGGTGGTCTCTAGTTCAAAAAAATTCAATTGCACCTACCTTTATACCAATCTTCTTGGCAATGAAGCCGGTAGAATGATTTATGATGGGGATATTTTAATTGCTCAAAATGGAAATTTGATTGGACACAATACCCGATTTTCCTTCAAACCCTTCAATATACTTTATTGCGAGGTGGACTTTGATCGCCAAACCTCCTCCACAAACCTCAAGAAAGATTATACGGGCAAACTCGAAGAAATGAGTCAAGCACTGCCCTTAGCCCTTTTTGATTACTTGATAAAAAGTAAAAACAAAGGGTTTGTACTCTCCTTGAGTGGGGGCGCTGATTCGAGCACTATTGCCATCATGGTACGTAGAATGGTGGACTTGGCCATTCAAGAATTAGGAATCGCAACAGTAAGAAAAAGATTAAAGCTCCCAACCACCTTAAAAAATGCCAAGGACATAATGGCTTCATTGATGGTTACTGCTTATCAAGGCACCCAAAATTCCTCCGCCAAAACTGCAGCATCAGCACGGAAATTAGCTGAGTTCATAGGCGCTACCCATTATGAGTGGAACATCGATAACCAGGTAAAAGGATATTGTGATACCATTGAAGACGCCATTGGGAGGAAACTTAATTGGGATGAAGACGACATTACCCTCCAAAACATTCAAGCTCGGAGTAGGTCTCCCATCATTTGGATGTTGGCGAACATCAATCATTCCCTATTACTAACCACCTCCAATAGAAGCGAAGGTGATGTGGGCTATACGACTATGGACGGTGATACCAGCGGAAGTATCTCACCTATTGCTGCGATAGATAAATATTTTATTCTGGAGTGGCTAAAATATGCCGAAACCACCTTAAACTATACGGCATTAAGTCACGTAAACAACCTTGCCCCTACGGCAGAACTGAGACCTCTAAATAAAAAACAAGAAGATGAGACAGATCTTATGCCTTACAAGGTTTTAGTAGAAATTGAGCGATGGGCGATACAACATAAATATCCTCCCACTATGATCTACGAAAAACTGAAGCCCAAATACGGGACAGATATTAAAAGTTGGATCAAGAAATTTTTTAGACTTTGGTCTATTAATCAATGGAAAAGAGAACGGCTAGCGCCAAGCTTTCACATGGATGCCTTTAATGTAGATCCGAGGACTTGGTGTAGATTCCCCATCTTATCCAGTGGATTCAAAGAAGAATTGGATGAGCTGGACAAAATATGATTCTAAGGAACAGGATCGTGTCCAGTCCGCCCCCAAGGATGACAAGCAGAGATCCTTTGAGCAGCTAAAAATAAGCCTTTGAATGCTCCATGCTTTATAATGGCCTCTTTGGCATAATGAGAACACGTTGGGGTAAACCTACAGGAACTTGGTAAAAATGGAGAAATGCTGAGTTGATAGATAACAATAGGCAGGGTCAACAACTTGCGAAAAAGCATTTTCATGACACAATACTAGATAATTGATTTGGTCTAACCAATAATTTTAGTTCTGTTTGCGTTCTTAATTGGATAGATACTACGTTAGAAGATATCAGCTTGAATAATAACCTCTATTTACTTGTTTTTATTTTTATCCTTTCAATCCCAAACTTGAAAGCTCAAAATGGATCTGATTTTCCTATTAGTGACCCGCGCTTAAGTATCGAAGAAATTTTTATTTTAGGAAATAAAAAAACCAAAGAAAAAATAATTTTAAGAGAAATGAGTTTGAAGAAAGGAACTTATGGCACGCTCGATGATATCAAAAAAAGTATTGAATTAGATAAAATAAATATCCTCAATACCAATTTATTCAATACCGTCTCTATTGAGATTTTAGAAGACCCTGAAAAAGCATCGATAAATATTTTTGTTAAAGTTGATGAGCGATGGTATTTTTTTCCGGCACCGTTAATAGACATAGCTGATCGAAATTTGATGGATTGGCTGATCAATAGAGAAGGTGATATAAACCGTTTCAATTATGGTTTGAGACTTACTCAATATAACCTTGGAGGTCAAAATCAAACATTAAAATTCATAGGAAAAGTAGGTTTTGAAAGAAATTTACTCATTGATTATATGATTCCTTTCATTGATAAAAATCAAAAAAATGGTTTAAGATTTACCTATTCTTATAGCGAAAGTGAAAATGTATCCTACATAACCAAAGATCATGTACCTGATTTTTTCAATTCAGATGTCATCAATAAAAAGGAGTATTTTGCTTCGACCAGCTATACCTATCGCCCATCCTTTTATAATTTTCATCAAATCAGTTTAAACTATCTACAAAGTGAAGTATCTGATACCGTTGTGCGCTTGAATCCTAATTATCATTTCAACCAAGAAAAAAAACAAAGCTATTTTGGATTGAGTTATAATTTTATCAGTGATCATCGAAACAATAAGCGTTTTGCTACTTCAGGAACATTTTTACAAGCTTCTCTTGAAAACATTGGCTTGGGACATCGAAATCAATTTAGTGTTTCTACGGTTAGCCTAAAATTCAATAAATACACCCCTCTAGGCAATGACTTTTTTTTAGCCAATGGCATCATGGGACTCCAAACCTTCCCTACAGAGCAACCATATTTCAACTATCAAGGACTCGGCTACAATGATGTGCTGGCGAGGGGTTTTGAATTAGACTTAATCGAAGGCTCGAAGTTTTTACTTCAAAAAAACACAGTAAGAAAAAAAGTTTTTGACCGGTCGAAAGACATCCGAAATATCATGCCTATATCCCAATTTTCTCAATTTAGAATGGCCGCTTACCTAAAATTCTTTGCTGACTTTGCTTGGGTAGATAATTATCCCAACTATGAAATCAGCAGTAGACTGACCAATCAATTGCTTTATAGTTTCGGAGTAGGTTTGGACCTCGTTGCAATGTATGATATGGTCCTACGTCTGGAATATTCCTATAATTCTGAAAATGAACGTAATTTTGCTCTGAATATAAAGGCTGATCTTTAGTCAAACTGCTTCCATTTTTTCTTTTTACCCTGCCGATTGTATTTATACCAGAGTCCTATTTGTTTTCCCTGATCAAATGCACCTACGTACTGAAGTTGACCTAAGTCATCGTAGTATTGCCACGGACCTGACTCTAATCCAGAGACCAATGTACCCTCCTGCCAAAGCGCCCCCTGTTCATAAAAGAATTGCCAATGACCGACGGGAGTTCCTTGCTCGTAGTTACCCCTTCTTTTCAAATTCCCATTGGGATGATAAAATTCCCATATCCCCATATACAAATTATTGAAATACCTCCCTTTCTTCTCTAAGGCTCCTGTTTCATGATAGTAAAACGCAGAATCTTTTAAAGCATCTTGGCCCCAAGTTTCAATGGCTTGCAGAGATCCATTAGGGTAATAATACTGCTGCTTTCCATCCAAACTACCTTCACTATAAACGAGTTTTGCACTCAGGGCGCCACTGACATAATAGAAATTCCAGTCACCCACTCTCTGATCATCAATACTCAGGCCTATGGATTTCATCACACCAAAATCCTGGTAATAAGTAGTATCCTGAGCAGCGACTGTTGAAGTAACTGACCACATTAATATCAATATTGGTAACCTTAAAATCATAGTTCACCTAAAGGTAATTGCATTATACAAACAATAAAATTAATATTTAATGAATGATCTGGCTAATAACACTGAGCAGATCAGGTTGTATTAACTGCACTGAACATGATTAAGAAATTTTCATTTGCCGCTATCCTATTATTGAGCACCCTCCAGAGTATCGGACAAATAGCCAACCCCACTGTAGGCGCGCGCAGCGCGGGGATGTCAGGAGCATCTCTCACGTTGAGCGACGGATGGTCTATGTTCAACAATATAGGTGCCTTGGGTAGCATTGAGCAGTCGCATTGTTTTTTGAGCTACAAGCGCCCATTTGGTCTCTCTGTTTTTCAAACGCTCGCGGCAGGCTATGTACATCATTCCGAAAAATACAATTTAGGTGCCGCCATCTTGAAATTTGGAGACCCTTTTTATAATGAACAACAAATACGCATAGGCATAGGCAATAAAATACAAAGATTCTCATTGGCTGGATCACTAATCGTCAACCAGTTTCATGTAGACACCCAACCCAACAAGCATTATGTTTTGTTTGATTTGGGAGGTTTGGCCGACCTCACGCCCACCCTGCTGTTAGGCATGTCCATCAGTAATGCCAACACCTTATGGTATCGAGAAGTGACGACCTCAATTCCTATGATTTTAAAACTAGGCCTCTCTTATCATCCGATTACTGATCTTAAACTCAATGCAGAAGTAGAACAAGCTACACTTACGGATCACTTATTTAAATTTGGCTTAGAATACGAAGTCGTCAAACAACTTCTTTTCCGAACAGGTTTTAATACCCAACTTCAGTCGTTTTCAGTGGGCTTAGGCCTACTCATTCAAAACTTTTCATTGGATTATGCCTTCACTGAGCAACCTAGCTTAGGATCTATTCACGAATTTTCTATAAGCTTTCGATGAAGTTAAAGCTCAAATTAATTTTAGGGATGTTAGGGATGCTTACCCGCATACCACTATGCGCTCAAACCCATCAAGCAATTGATATTGAGCAGCTGCTTACCAATTTATCTCAAACTGAAAATGTAGAGCTGAACTACGACGATATCTATCAGCAACTCATCCATATTATGGAAGCGCCCTTCGACCTCAACCAGGTGACTGAAAATGAACTCTCCTCATTGCCTTTTTTGGAGAGCCGTCAGATCCGTGCCCTTTTAAGGTACCGAGCAGCGCAAGGTCCGTTTTACAATTTATACGAATTACAAGCTGTACCCGAGCTCGATGCCGTAGAAATCCAGCAACTACTCCCGTTCATCACCATAAAAGGAAATAGCCCCACAGTTTCAGTGCCCTTACACCAAAATTCACTTTTATTGCGCCAGACGCAACCCCTTCAAAAAGCCAAGGGTTACCAAGATTCCTCCTCATATGAAGGCCATAACGCCCATGTTTTTTTTAAATTGAAATTAAAAAATAGCGCTCAATTTGACGTGGGCTTAATCGGAGAAAAAGACAGTGGCGAATCCTTTACTTGGGACCAAAAGTCGAAAGGATTTGACTTTTATTCTGCCTATATCCAGGTGAAAGATCGGGGTCCCTTAAAAAATTTAATCGTCGGTGATTATCGATTACAGATGGGACAAGGATTGGTCTATGGCTCAGGATATGCTCCTGGCAAAGGGCGGGAGACCCTTCTGGCAGTACGCAGAAATGGCTTAAATGTACGGCCCCATCATTCCCTTAGAGAAACCGGCTTTTTCCGAGGTTTCATGGCCACATTTGACTTCCCTCAGATCCAATTTGGCGGGCATGCCTCTTTACTCAAACAGGATGGGAATATCAGCAATGATGGCCTCATGGCCTCTGACTATGTCAGCAGCTTACAAAAATCAGGGCTGCACCAAACTTCCAACCAAATCGAAGCCAAAAACAGTCTAAATGAGCGTTCATTAGGTGGCTTTATTGCGCTCAAACCCATCCGTTCATTGCGCGTGGGTATCACGTATTTGACCAGTCATTTCTCACTTCCTCTCGCTGCCAATAGATCCTTGTCCCCTGCTTTTTATGGAGATAAAAACCAAATAGGAAGTCTGTACTATGATTGGAATTTTGAAAATTTTTTAATCTTTGGTGAAGGTGCCATTTCTCAATCAGGAGGCAAAGGTTGGGTAACAGGCATGATGGTCAATTTACTTCCTAAAATAGACCTCAGTATGGTTTACAGAAACTATGATTCGGATTTTCATAGTTTCTATGGAAAGGCCTTTGGAGAAAAAAATGTTAATAACAACGAGAAAGGCCTCTATTGGGGTTTAAAGATCAAACCCAATACAAAGCATTTATTCTCGGCTTATTATGACCTATTCAGGTTTGATGTCTTACAATATCAAGTGTACGGCCCTGCACAAGGCTTTGAATATTTAGCCTCCTATCGGTACACACCCGATAAGGAAACGACGTTGGATGTGTATTACCGCAAACAGCAAAAACCCATGAATGTGATAAATGAAAATGGTAAAATACGAGAAGTTCATGGTATCGCTAAACATAATTATTGGTTACGCGTGAATAAAAAAGTCACAAATTACCTTGAATTAAAATCTCGGCTTCAATTCAGTTATACACACCAAGCAGGTGTTTCAAAAAATGGCTATTTGGCCCTTCAGGATGTGATTCTGCGCAAGAAACAGTTTAGTTTCAGTACCCGAATCGCCATCTTTCATACCCAGGACTACGCCAACAGACAATATGCCTATGAACGAGATGTACGCTATCGACTTGAAATGCCTGCTTACCAAGGTTCAGGCTTGAGGAGCTATCTGCTTTTTGAATACAAGATGAATGCTAAAATGGTCTTTTGGATCAAGTATGGAAAATTCTATTATCCCCAACAAGATGCGGTGGGTACTGGGCTTGCCCAAACTCAAGGGCCTCAAAGATCAAGCTTAAGAAGTCAAATTTATATTAAATGGTGAGTAAATCCGATGAGCCCACCTTTAAAGAGTACTGAAATAGAGATGGATATCGATCTGAAAAAGGACCAATTAAAATAGACCAAGATGTAGATCTATTCATCGAAGTACAACTATATTTGCACTGAATTTTATAATAATGCATCCGTAGTTCAACTGGATAGAATACCAGATTTCGGCTCTGGGGGTTGAGGGTTCAAATCCTTCCGGATGCACAAAAGGCCTTTTGAATCAAAAGGCCTTTTTTTTGTCCCTCTTTCAAGCTTTTCATAAGGTAGCCATACCTACCTTTCAGGTATCAACACTCGAAAAAAAGGAATAACCCAGAGCAAACAGATAGGAAAAAAGCCTTTATTCATTTGTTAAAAAATCATAAAACCTCCTCAATTAAGCGGTTTGAAGAGCGGTAATCTTTGGGGTTATCCAATTTTCATTAGCTTTGTACCTAAGATATGGTGTGAAAACTGATCGGAAACTAGAAAATATGCTTAAATCCTTGCTATCTCTGTTATTGTCATTGACCATTCTCTTTGGTTCAATGGGTATATCCGTGTACAAGCATACCTGCAAGCTGTTCAATCAAACAGAGACGACCTTTTTTCAGCCAAAACCCTGCTGTGAAAGCGCAAATGATAAAGGTTTAGCCATCGATGTCCCTTGTTGCAGCTCAGAAGTTTCGCAGTTTGAAATACCTACAGCGGCTTTGTCGTTGGATATTGACCCAATCCAATTTATGGGCCTTGCGGCTATAAAAGAACCTGCACACCCAACCAGCACTATGGGTGAAGACCTAATTTCCATAAAACACCCGATTCAAATACCTCCCCTGATTGAAGAAGACCCTCAATCTTGGAACCAAGTATATATTATCTAAACCCATAGTTTTAGGATTCGTCCTGATTGCAATTTTTCTATTGCCAGTTGCCTTAAAATAACTGAACTCAACTATGTTAGATAAAATAATATTATATTTTCTTAAATATCGACTGATTACCCTGATTCTCATGATCATATTGATCAGCTGGGGTATTCTGGTCTCCCCCTTTTATGGGAGAAACCAAGCCACAGCACTTACAAGAGTTTCTGTGGATGCCCTTCCTGACATTGGCGAGAACCAACAAATTGTTTTCACCGAATGGCCCGGTCGATCTCCTCAAGATATTGAGGATCAAATCACCAACCCGCTCACCTCTACCTTGTTGGGAATCTCTGGCGTAACATCCATCCGAAGCTCCTCTGTTTTTGGTTTTTCAAGTATTTACGTGATTTTCAATGATGACAAAGAGTACTATTGGACGAGAGCTCGAATCTTAGAAAAATTAAATGCCTTACCCAATGATTTATTACCCGAAAATATCCGCCCTACCCTCGGACCCGACGCTACCGCACTAGGACAAATATTTTGGTATACCCTCGAAGGTCGAGATGCCCAAGGAAATACTACAGGGGGCTGGGATTTGCATGAAATCCGATCCGTTCAGGACTTTTATGTCAAATACGGTCTAAGCGCAGTTCAAGGGGTATCAGAAGTTGCCTCTATTGGGGGTTTTGTTCAAGAATATCAAGTGGATGTGGACCCTGATCTCTTGAAAACTTATGACGTATCTATCGACCAAGTAGTTAGGGCTGTGAAAAATGCCAATAGAGACGTAGGTGCCAAAACGATGGAAATTAATAAAATCGAATACCTGATCAGGGGATTGGGCAACCTCACCTCCGTCACAGATCTAGAATATGCCGTCGTAAAAATGAAAGGTGACGTTCCCTTAAGAATCAAAGACATAGCGCAGGTAGCCATAGGCCCCGAAATCCGAAGAGGTATTTTAGATAAGGAAGGCGCTGAAGTCGTAGGTGGCGTGGTGGTTTCTAGATTTGGTGCCAACCCGATGGAGGTCATCGAAGCAATCAAAAGAAAAATCAGCGTACTAGAGCAAGGAATGCCCAAAAAAATCCTTGAAAATGGGATAGAGAGCACTTTGACCATTGTTCCCTTTTACGACCGCACACAACTCATCAAAGAGACCCTAGACACCTTATGGGACGCCCTAAACCTGGAGGTGTTAATCACCATGATCATTGTACTGATCATGTTGTTTAATCTCAGGGCTTCCTTGATGATCGCTGCGGTGTTGCCTATCTCGATATTGATCGTATTTATACTGATGCGGATGTTTAATGTGGAAGCAAATATTGTCGCCTTGTCAGGCATTGCTATCGCGATAGGCACCTTGGTGGATCTGGGTATAATTTTATCTGAAAACATCGTTCGACATCTTAAGGAGGGAAGTGACCATTTATTTGAAAAAATAAAGACCGCTACTCAGGAAGTAAGTGGCGCCATCCTTACTGCAGTCGCTACCACCATCATCAGCTTCATCCCTATTTTTGTCCTTGAAGCAGCGGAAGGAAAATTATTTAGGCCTTTGGCTTATACCAAAACTTTTGCCCTGGTGACGGCCTTGCTGCTCACTTTATTGGTACTCCCTACCATTGCCTATTTCCTTTTTGGAATCAAAGTCAAGGAGAAAAAAATTAATATGCTCTTCAATGCACTCCTCATTGCGACGGGCTGCGTATTGCTGTGGGTACTGCCCTGGGCGGGCCTGTTCATGATGGTATTAGGCCTATCATGGCTTTTAAAGGCTTACGGACCTGGGGATAACAGGTGGGTGAAGAACCTTCCCATAGGCATCATGATTGTGACCAGTATCGGACTACTGGCCACACATTGGATGCCTTTGGGCTTAAATGAAGCTTTGCCTTTAAACATCCTCTTCATTGTCCTCATCCTAGGGGTCATCCTAGGACTCTTGGGACTCATTACCTTTAGATACGAATACATTTTGAACAAGTGTCTGACTTATAAAAAGACCTTCTTAAGTATCCCTGTATTGCTGATCTTCTTGGCTGCCCATATTTGGTTGGGCTTTGAAAAAGTAGCGTACCCTTTGACCAGTGCCTTGGAGCGGGTCGGTTTTACACCCGATCAATATGGGCCCTTTATCGGTTTAAATAATCAATTCCCTGGCCTGAATTCGGAGTTTATGCCCAGCTTAAATGAGGGCAGTTTTTTACTCATGCCCTCTGCCATGTCACACATTGGCATAGAGGAAAATAAGAACATCCTGCAAACCATTGATCGCCGCGTGGCCCATATTCCTGAGATTTCATCTGTGGTTGGTAAGCTCGGCAGGGTCAACTCAGCCCTTGACCCCGCTCCCATCTCGATGTACGAGAATACCATCAATTACAAACCTGAATACTATAAAAATGACCAGGGCGACCTTGTCAAATTCAAAACAGACGAATCACAACACTTCCTCTTGAAATCCGGCATGAGCTACACCAATGACGAACTGCTCAACCAAGCCCTGAGTGTTGATGATTTGGTAGTAGATCCCGAAGGAAGCTATTTTCGAAATTGGAGATCCAAGATTAGATCTTCAGATGATATTTGGGAGGAGATTGTATTGGAATCTAAAGTTTTGGGTGTCACCTCTGCTCCTAAGCTGCAGCCGATAGAAACCCGACTTATCATGCTCCAATCAGGCATGCGATCGCCCATTGGCATCAAAATATTTGGGCCTGATCTACAAAGCATCAACGATTTCTCCTTCCGATTAGAGCCTTTCATTAGGCGAGCGAAATCCGTAAATCCAGAAACCGTATTTGCCGATAATATCATCGGAAAACCCTATATAATGATTCATTTAGAACGCGAGATGATTGCTAAATATGGCCTCTCACTTGAGTCGGTTCAGCAACATATAGAAACGGCCATCGGGGGCGTTAAAGTTGGGACTGCTGTCAATGGAAAGGAAAGATATCCCATTCGGGTAAGATATCCCCGAGAGCGGCGCGACCATCCTGAAGCCTTGATGAATATTTATGTAAACACCCCTACGGGCGGACAGGTAAGACTCGGCGATTTGGTCACCCTGGACTACGAACGGGGACCCCAAGTTATAAAAAGTGAAGATGCCTTTTTACTTGGCTATCTATTGTTGGATAAGTACCCCCAATATGAGATCAAGGATGTCATCCAAGAATTGAATGAAATCATCCAAGAAAATATAGAAAATGGGAGCCTCATCGTACCCACTGGAGTTCATTATGAGTTTGACGGTAGTTTTAAGCATCAAATTCGCGCCGAAAAAAGATTAATGATCATCGTCCCCTTGGTACTCTTGGTTATTTTCATTATCCTTTATATGCAATTCAAATCGATCACTACTTCCTTGATGATCTTTTTCGGTATCGCAATGGCTTTTAGTGGGGGCTTTATTTTAATGGGTCTTTACCATACCGATTGGTTTTTAAATTTTACCCTTTTTGGTACCCCTATGCGGGAGGTCTTTCAAATACAACCCATCAATTTGAGTGTGGCCGTTTGGGTAGGCTTTATTGCCTTATTTGGCATCGCTACGGACGACGGGGTCTTAATGGGTACTTATTTGAATCAAAATTTCCAAAAAAAGAAGCCGAGCACCATCGCCGAGATTCGAAAAGCTACCACAGAAGCGGGCCTTCGTAGGATTAGACCTGCAGTCATGACTACAGCAACCACTTTGATCGCCTTATTGCCAATTTTAACTTCATCAGGACGGGGCAGTGACATCATGATTCCTATGGCCATCCCTATTTTTGGAGGTATGGTCATCGCATCCATTACTTATTTTATCGTACCTGTGTTGTATAGCTGGCAAAAAGAAATCCAACTTAAAAAAGGAAAATCATGAAAAATTATCTTGCTTTTTTGCTTTTAATTCTGACAGCCCATACGGCCATGAATCAATCCTTGGATGATTACTTGGAGGTGGCCTTACAAAACAATCCTGACCTCAAGGCCGCTTATTTTTCCTTTGAAGCCCAATTAGAAAAAGTGGAGCAAGTAAAATTTCTGGCCAACCCAACCCTAGGTTTTGGCTACTTCATATCGCCCATTGAAACCCGAATTGGATCACAGCAAACCAAAATATCCTTGAGTCAAATGTTTCCTTGGTTTGGGACCTTAAGCGCAAAACAAGATGCCGCCTCCTTGATGGCAGCGGCGCAGTTTGAACAATTCAGAAATAAGCAAGCCTTACTCGCCTTTGAGGTAAAAACTGCTTATTATAACTATTTAGAAGCCTTGGAGTTATTGGAAATTCATCGCCAAAACTTGAGTATTATGAAATCTCATAAAAACATGGCCAAAATAGCCTATAGTAACGATAAAAGCAAAAACACAGAGGTCTTGGATGCCAACCTCATATTGGCCGAGATCACGAGCAATATCGATATATTAGACCAACGATTGGGTCTCTTAAAACGATCCTTTAACCGACTCTTGAACCGTCCCGACAGCCTTGGCATCGTCAGTACTCAATGGGTCACACCCACTGATTTTGAGATCAACAAGGACCCTGACAGCTTGCTGGCCCATCATCCAAAAATGGCCGCCCTGGAGCAGCAAATGGCCGCGACCATCATCGAAGAAAACGTAGCGCGTAAAAATGGACTTCCCCAGATCGGAGTGGGCATTGATTATATGATCATTCAACCTCTAGACGGCTCAACGGTGAAAAATAATGGAAAAGATGCTTTGATGCCTATGGTCTCTCTGAGTCTGCCCATTTTTAGAAAAAAACACCAAAGTCAAACCCGAGAAATTCAACTGTATCAAAAACAATTGGCCGCTCAAAAAACACAACTTCAAAACACCTTGGCTATTGAATGGGCTACGGCTCAAAATCAACTCTTTGAATCACTAGCGCAATACGATCTTGATGAAAAAAGAATTCAAAATGCCCATCAAGAGATCACCTTCGCCTTCAGTGACTTTACGGTTGACAATGGGAACTTTAAGAACATCCTAGAGGCCCAAAAAAACTTATTGAAATTCAAACTGAGTCAAGTGACTTGGAAAAGGAATTATGCTGAAGCATTGGCTAAAATGACTTACCTCATCTCCAAAGAATTATGAAAATTTTATCAAAAACTATCGTTTTCCCCTTGATATTAGGTTTAGGTATTTTTATAGGTTGGATATCCAACACCGGTACCCCCCCTGTTTCCTCTGAAATACATGCGCATGGCGCATCCGAGGTTTACAGTTGTTCAATGCATCCACAAATAAGGCAAAACCAACCCGGTACTTGTCCTATATGCGGTATGAACCTGGTCCAATCCACAAGTCTCCAGACGACCACCGATCCCAATGCCATACAACTGTCCGAAGATGCCCAAAAACTAGCAGATATTCAGACGCTAAAAGTCACAAAATCATCACCTTCGATCGCCTTACATCTCAACGGTAGGGTATGGCCTGATAAACGAAAAACAGCGGTTCAGACCACGCACATCTCGGGTCAAATAGAACAACTATTGATTGGGTCAAAAGGACAATATATAAAAGCCGGTGAAATCATCGCTTATGTCTATTCACCAGATTTAATCGAAGCCCAAAACGAATTGTTTGAAGCCTTCGCAATGAAAGAGGCCCAGCCTGAGCTCTTTGAGGCCACAAGAAAAAAATTGGAAAATTGGAAACTAACCTCTGCCCAGATTGATACTATTCTGAGACTGGGTGAGCCCATTGAAAGCTTCCCTTTGGTCTCTGAATGGACAGGCATGATTCTCGATAAATACGTAAGCAAGGGTTCACACATCGAACGGGGTACCCAGCTTTATGAAATCGCCAATCTCAAGAGTGTTTGGGTCACCTTTGATCTTTATGAAACCGATATAAAAACGGTCCATGTTGGTGATAAAATCAATATGGAGTTTTCATCCTATCCTGGAAAAATATTTCTAGGACAAGTAAACTTCATCAATCCCATTGTGGATCCCGCAACACAAGTAGCCCAAATTAGGGTCATCTATACCAATACTTTCAAACCCGTTTATCCAGGCACGAGTGTCAAAGGGCTATTGAATAGCCAACCAAAAGATAATCAGAAAATCATTATTCTACCCAAAACCGCGGTATTATGGACGGGGAAAAGATCTATAGTTTATGTCAAAGATCCGACATCAAATGAGCCCACCTTCCATTTGCGTGAGGTGATCTTAGGCGCTTTAAATACCTCGGGCTATGCCATAGAAAAAGGCCTTGAAGTGGGTGAAGAAGTAGTGGTCAACGGAGTCTTTACCATCGATGCGGCCGCACAACTGGCCGGAAAAAACAGTATGATGAACTTATCCCACCTCAAGACCTCCAAGGAGTCGTTGGATGAAAAGAAAACTGGGAAAATAAATCCATCCCCATCGGTAACGCTCACCCTCAAAAAAATGACCGATGCCTACCTGAATATAAAAAATGCGTTGGCACTGAAAAATCATAACATCATAACATCAGAAGCTGCATTGATCATCAGTCAGCTCAGTGATCAAAAGAATTTTTCAGCTGATATTGATCAACCTACTCTAATTCAGTTAAATAAAGTGATGCAGGAAATAAATGCAACTAAAAAAATAGATGAAGTCTATGGGCCTTTTGCAGAAATAAGCGATTTGTTTTATGATTTCCTTGACCATTATAAAATCAAAAACTTAACACTGTTTCGACAATATTGCCCGATGGCATTTGATAATAAAGGAGCCTATTGGCTCAGTAATACCCAAGAAATCTACAATCCTTATTTTGGAGAAGAAATGAGATTTTGTGGAGAAGTTAAAGAACAATTAAACTAAAACTATTTTATGAACATGAAACCAATGAAACAAGTCCAATGGATGATCCTCGCAGTAGGGCTTAGTTACTGTACGACGCCTACTACCCCTTCAGATCATTCACAACACCTGGCTAGTGAACAATCAAAATCTTCAGAAAAACGGCAAAACGCCTCAGATCCCCTGATTTTAATGGACTATATAAAGATCAAAGATGCCTTAGTCGCCTCCGATAGCGAAAAGTTCTCCATACTTGCCAAAACCTTTTTAAATAATCTTAAAAATGAAATGAATCCTCCATCAGAGGCATTGTCTGAGGCGGCAGACAGCTTATCAAATGCGCTGGACCTAGATACGCAGAGGCAGGCATTTAAATCAGTCACTGAAGTCCTCACCCAATGGATCAAAGCATTAAATACACAAGAAACCTTATTTGTCCAATTTTGTCCCATGGCCTTCAAGGGTCAAGGAGCTACTTGGCTGAGTAGGTCAGAGGAAATTAAAAATCCTTATTTTGGTGCCATGATGCTAAATTGTGGACGTATTGACGAAAAAATCAACTAGATGAGAATCATCCCTTTAGTTTTTTTATGTTTCACTCTTATCCGCTGCTCAGGAAGTAAGGAAAAACGGGTTGAGACGACTGATTCGACAAAACCAATGGGTATCCCAAAAATGCTCGAAAGGAATGGAGCGCCCGTTGATTTTGAAAAATTGAAGGGTAAAATATTGATCGTCAATCTCTGGGCTACTTGGTGCATGCCTTGTGTCAAAGAGATGCCAGACTTGTTGGCATTAACCAAAATATTGCCTCCTGATCAGTTTGAATTACTGTTGGCTACAGATCAGGGTATGAAAACGATGGATAAATTTGTTTCCAAACGAGGACTTGATCTCCATTATGTGCAACTGCAAAATAGCATCGAATCTTTGGGGGTTTATGCCCTGCCCACTACCTTGATCTATGATCGATCAGGGAAGGAAATTCACAGATTATTGGGTGACAGAGGTTGGACCAGTGAAGAAACCCTATTATTATTCAATAATATGTTGCCTTGAAGTCGACGCATCCTGGTGAGACTACTGCAGTATGAGCGGTTAGATCAGTTACTCAGGTCGTCCATAAACACAACCCCAATTTTTTGACTGATTGTCCCAATTTCCGATTGATCAATGATCTTGTCCTACTTAGGGTTTATTTTGTTTCAGCTTATCCTTGCTTTGAGATGAGCAAGAACATGGCTATATTGCATATAAAGAGAGGTTATTTTCTCAGCGTACCCTCATTAACGAACATTCCATGAAATATATTTCGCTCATAGGCTTTATGATCTTCTTCAGTGCATGCAGTGAAGAAGCCGGGTTACATCAAACAAGTGTTGAACTATTCAAGGGTCCCGCGGATGAAGGTACCTCTTTACCTTTTCTTAAAGTGGGAGAAGACCATCAGCTTTATCTCAGTTGGGTCGGAGAAACCGAAGACCGATCGACCCTTTATTTTGCTTCTTTGGAAAAAGAAAATAAATGGAGTGACACGGAAATCATTGCATCAGGCACCGATTGGTTTGTGAATTGGGCGGATTATCCATCTCTTAACATAAATAGCCAAGGAAATAAAATCAGCCATTTTTTGGCTAAAAGCTCATCAGGTACCTATTCATACGACGTCAATCTGACCTTGAGTATGGATTCACAATCTTGGAGTTCAAGCATCATCCCTCATGATGATCAAACACCCACCGAACACGGCTTTGCCACTCTTCTCCCCATGCCAAACCAAACTTTCACCGCGGTTTGGCTCGATGGCAGAAATACGGGCAGCCCAAAGTCAGATGATGGGCATGGTCAAGGAGCGATGACCCTCAGAACAGCCAATATCAATCTAAAAGGAGTGCTCACCGAACCAACGGAGCTAGATGCGCGCGTATGTGACTGCTGTCAAACAAGTGGTGCGCTGACCTCTGCGGGTCCTGTCTTTGTTTATAGAGATCGGACAGAGGAGGAATACCGAGATATATCCATCGTAAGAAAAGTAAAGGGGCAATGGACGGCACCTAAGACCGTATTCAATGACCAATGGAAAATTGCGGGCTGTCCAGTGAATGGGCCGCGCATCGTGGCACAAGGAGACCAAGTAGCCGTAGCCTGGTTTTCAGCACCCAATGATGTCCCTCAAGTAAAAATAATCTTCTCAAAAGATGCCGGTGCTACCTTTGAAGCCCCGATCGTCATAGATGACCTCAATCCACTGGGAAGAGTAGATGTAGCCATGGATGAAAAAGGGACGGCCTTTGTGAGTTGGTTGAGTTTTCAAGATGAGAAATCCCAAATTAAAGCAATCGCAGTCAATAGCACTGGAATCATAGGAAATCCTATCGTCATCTCCGAAACCAATAGTTCAAGATCCAGTGGTTTTCCTCAAATGGAATTATTTGAAAATCAATTGCATTTCGCCTGGACAGCATCGGAAGATGAGCGTCATCACATCAAACATGCAAAAGTGAGTTTATAACTAAAATGAATGGGTGTGCACAACGCAGGCCTTGCCCTTCTTTTTTTTATGAGTCTTTATTGAAATTCAGCCTCCATCTGCCCCCAAAAATATAGTTGTTTTGTAGGAACCAAAAACTTTGACTTGCCCTATCCGCTCCTACTGGTTGTGTTAAAATATCGGGCATATTGATATAGCCTGATTTTAATTCGGTTTGTAAAAAGAAATGCTTTAAAAAGCTCAGCTCAACACCAACCATAAAACTCACGCCATAGCCCGCCACATGCCACTCATCAATGGATTCAAAATCCATCAGCGTAGTACTGGTCCGCGGATATAGAAAACCCATCCCAAAGCCTTCAACGACGCCAAATGTCATGTCCAAAAAGTTGACAGACATCATCGGATCAAAACGTCTGATTTCGACATTGAAATAGTTAAGCCCATCGGTATGCTCAAACAATAAAAAATCTTGGGTCAACACTATGGATTCATTGGCATATACCCCATCCCAAACGCCGTTTAGATCGATATAACCATTGATGTCGACCGATTGATCGTTTTGCATAACATACTTCATGTGATCCTGACCCAAACTGATCGACCAATGGTCCGAAAGATAATACCCAATTCTCCAGTTCGTTTGAGGAATACTGACCTTGAGAGGATGAAAATAAGGGTCTAAACCAAATTTGGTCGGCCGGTCTTTTGCCTTCACATCTTTGAGGATAAAATGATAATCTGCTCCCTCAAAATGAATGTCTGAGTCGGTATACCAGGCCCGATTCCAGCCCCAATAGGTAAAAAATGATCCCTTTCTGAAATCTATTTTTTCAATCTCTTGGGCATGAGCTGAAGTCAAACAAGCCAGAAGAAATACAGTAGAAAAAACTAAAACTTTGCTCATGAGATCCGAGTAACCAATGGTATTAAAATTGAAGGCAAAGCTACTTCTTGGAAATCTATACAATTAAGTTATGTAACATAAATGTTTTAGCTAAGAACAACTGCTGAACCTCTATTCATTCAAATCATCTGTTGGGTTAACATCCTTAACAAAACGGATAAGTATGCAAATCAATGTCTATGCCTTATATAAAGCAGCTGATGAATCAAAGTCTATGCGTGGGATACTAAAATTCCTAGTTTCTCTTTAACGCCATTTTAATAAAAAATGCACCTATCAAAGCATCGTTTTCGAACCCACTTAGATTCTTTTTTTTATGAAATTTGAAGTCGATCGCCTCAAGGACGTCTTTGAAAGCTTAATAATGCCTTTCGTTCGTGCTTCAAGATATCTGATGATAAGTTAGACTTATGGAAATGGAGGCTCTTTTTGGATCAATATCAATCGCCTAGAGGCAAGATAATTAATTAAGTTTTCAGAAAAGCAGACCGATTGAGCTATTGATTGGCTAAGTTTGCGTTTTATTTAGGAGCTGCCATTTTGCAGCCAAAACCTAACCCTTTTACATGTCGTTCAATCAATTAGGCCTTTCCGAAGCTTTACTTAAAGCCATCACTAAAAAAGGATATTCAACACCCTCCCCCATTCAGGAAAAAGCCATTCCGGTAATTCTAGATCGAAAAGATATTTTAGCTTCCGCCCAAACGGGTACGGGAAAAACTGCAGGGTTTACCCTGCCCATCCTTGAGTTGCTCTCCGAGAGACCCGCAACAAAGAGAAGGGTCATCAGATCCCTGATTCTCACACCAACCCGAGAGCTGGCCGCGCAGATCAAGCAAAATGTTGATGAATATAGCCATTTTGTAGACATCAAATCTACCGTCATCTTCGGTGGAGTCAATGCCAATCCTCAAATTAAAACCCTTCGAAGTGGGGTCGACATATTGATTGCTACCCCAGGAAGGCTGTTGGACTTGCATGGACAAAGAGTCTTGAGCTTATCAGAAGTAGAAATTTTAGTTCTAGACGAAGCCGATAGAATGCTCGACATGGGCTTTCTTCGCGACATCCGAAGAATCTTAGATTTACTTCCCACCAAAAGGCAAAATTTATTATTCTCAGCGACTTTCTCAAAAGAGATCAAACATCTGGCCAATAGTTTCCTAGACCGTCCTGTGCTTGTCGAAGCTACGCCCGAAAATACAACCGTAGAAAAAATCGATCAACGCGTATATCGCGTAGATCAATCAAAGAAAACAAGTTTAATTACCAAGCTCATATCGGAAGGTGAATGGAGCCAAGTGTTGATTTTCACCCGTACCAAACACGGAGCCAATCGACTTTGTCAAAAATTGGAAAAAGCAGGCATCAACTCAGCAGCCATACATGGAAATAAAACGCAAGGG
This sequence comes from uncultured Cyclobacteriaceae bacterium, assembly GCA_905479015.1. Classification (GTDB taxonomy): domain Bacteria; phylum Bacteroidota; class Bacteroidia; order Cytophagales; family Cyclobacteriaceae; genus UBA4465. The sequence continues at coordinate 33,482 of CAJQKV010000016.1, read as the reverse complement.
GCCCGAACCAAAGCCCTTTCAGGTTTTAAAAATGGAAGTGTAAGTGTCCTAGTAGCTACCGATATTGCCGCCAGAGGATTAGACATTCCCTTGCTCCCACACGTAGTCAATTTTGAACTCCCCAATATACCCGAAGATTATATTCACCGGATTGGTCGTACCGGACGTGCCGGAGCCAGTGGAGAAGCCATTTCATTGGTGAGTTTTGACGAGATGACTTACCTCAAGGATATTGAGAAATTGACCAAACAGAATATTCCAAGCAGCACGATTGAAGGTTATGCTCCTGATCCTGCCAATGAAGTCGCCGCAGCGCTTGCGCAGAAAAAGACGGGCAAAAAACCACCCAATGGTAGACGGAATTTTTCATCTAAGAGGCGCTACTAAAAGTTAAGCTAAACTTATTCGAACCTTTCTCTTTTTCAAATATTGATTCGTAGTCCTTTGGATCAGAGCTTCCGTATCTGAGGCTTGTATCCCTATAAACGCACAATCGTGCTTGATTTCTATAACCCCCAATTGATCGGCACCTAACAATCCTTTTTTAATAAAAAATCCTACTAAATCTCCCTTAGAGATTTTATCCTTACGTCCCCCAGAAACAAATAATGTCTGCCATAAGGAGGCACTTGGTGGTTTTTTCTCCTCCCAGTTCACTACAGGTAGATCCGCTATGAATGTGGGCAAGCGCTCCTCTTTTGACTGCATCACATAAGCGATGCCTTCTTTATTCATCCGCGCTGTGCGACCATTTCTATGGGTGAACTCATCCTGATTGTAAGGAAGTTCAAAATGAATGATGAACTTAATTTGAGGGATATCTAAACCGCGGGCGGCCAAGTCTGTGGCTATAATTAGGCGCAGGCTGCCATTTCTAAACTTGATAAGGGTTCTTTCACGGTCCATCTGATCCATATTACCAGAAAAACAGCCATGACTTATTTTATGCGCGTTCAAAAAATCACTTACCTGACCAACGGTATCTTTAAAATTACAAAATACAATCCCGGGCTGATCCCCCAAATAGCCTAACGCTTCTTGTAAGGCCTCTAACTTCTTTTTGTCTTTAGCGATAATGGCCTTCAACTCCAGCTTAGATTCACTTTTCTCAAGGTAATTCAAGATTTTTGGCTCCTTACATCGAAGGTATTCAGGAATTTCTACTTGCTGCGTCGCCGAAGTGAGCGTTTTTTTCCTAAGCATGGGCAAGGCTCCCATGATTTCCTTCATCTCGGAAGTAAAACCAAACGCTAAAGATTTGTCAAATTCATCAAGAATCAAATGGGTAATAAAATTAGTCTCGACATCTCCCCTACGAATCCGGTCAGCAATACGACCTGGAGTCCCTATGAGTATGGCCGGTGATTGACGAAGCTCTATCTTGTCCTTTTGGCCGGTCCGACCTCCATAGATGGCATTGACTTTGAATCCTGTACCCATAACCCTGAGTACTTGTTCAATTTGCAAAGCCAGTTCTCGAGTCGGCACAACGATTAGGGTTTGGATTTCACTCAATTCGAATTCCATCAATGTCAATATGGGCAATAAAAAAGCCAATGTTTTGCCCGAACCTGTGGGTGCCAACAACATGTTATTTGCATGATCATTGATGCTTTTGATCGCATCTAATTGCATGGGATTGAGTTGCTCAATACCTAACTTGACTAATATTTCCTGATTGCTTTTTACCTGATTTTCCACATGGACAAAGGTACGTTAAGACAATCAGTTCTATAGATTTATATTGAGGGCGCATTGCACATACCCTCATACACTGAATCACTAAATAATCCGTCCCAACAGATGATCCTGTTGGGGGTCCTCTCCCATCAAGAAAGTATGGGATCCTATGTGCTCAAAGTTGAATTTCTCATAAAATCGAAGGGCTTTTTCATTGTGCTCCCAAACCCCTAACCAGATGAATGTAAATCCTTTATCTCGAGCTATTTTTATCGCTTCTTCCATTAAAAAATGACCCATTCCCAAGTTCTGCGCATCCGACTGCACGTACAAACGCTGAATTTCAATAGAAGGTCCTTGATGACCTTCTGAAGGGATGTCATATTCGTTTAATTTCAGATAACCTACCCGTTGATTTTGATGAATTCCAAAATAAAATGAGGCCTGCTGATCTCTCATCTCAGCCAATAATTGTTCTTTAGAGAACGCTTTCATCACATAATGATCCATGTTCTCTCGGGTATTAAAAGCTTTAAATGCCTGATAATAGGTTTCTTTTGATAAGGTTATCAAATGATCTATTTCCTCTAACTGGCAAGACTTTATGGCGAACAACGACATACGATACTCAATGCTTTTATAAAAAAAGTGAGGTCCCCTTCAAATAGGCATCCTCACACCCAGTGATTCTTATAAATAAACCACCCCCCTTTAGTCATCTTTATTGATGGGGCTCCTATCGAACACCATGCATCATTTTTAACAAGGTATTATTTAACATCCACATGATCATTCCGGCCACAACAGGAATGATGGTAAATATCATAAAGAAGGTAGTCATACCATATTCCTCTACGATAGGATCAATATAACTACCGGTGATCCCTGCCATATAATTGGCAATGAAATTGGCAACAAACCAAATCCCAAACATCAGACCTACCAATTTGACTGGCGCCAATTTACTCACATAAGACAGACCTACAGGAGAAATACATAATTCACCCAAAGTATGAAAAAGGTAGGCCAAAATCAAAAAGACCATACTCACCGATGCCGTCTGGGCACCCAAAGGAATCCCCAGAGACCCATAGGACAATATGGCAAAACCCAGTCCCATTAAGATCAAGGCAATAGCAAATTTTATTGGACCCGTCGGATTAAACTTACTTTGCCAAATTTTAGAAATCAATGGGGCAAATGTGATAATGTAAAAGGAATTCAATATACCAAACCAAGAGGCAGGTACTTCTGTTGATTCAGATCTAAATTCTCTATCCAGCATCCATATCACTACGATCCAAACAATCACAAAACTGGTTCCAAGAAAGATATTGGACAAGGCGAATTTGGAAAAAGTTTGCTTAAACAACATGAGCAATACCCAGGTAATAATGAGCATCGGAATGACCGTTAACAAGGTGTTGAAAATTTTAAAGGTCAATGCATCCCCACCTACCAATAATCTATCAGTATAATCCGCTGCAAATATAGTCATAGAGCCCCCAGCCTGCTCAAATGCCCACCAAAAGAAAATCACAAAAAATGAAAAAACACCGATCACAATTAATCGATCTCGAACGACCTTTTTGGACAGCGTTGCCAAAGGTTCTTTTTGATCCTTTTGCTCTTCATCCTTTTGAATGAAGTCCTGAGATTCTTTAGGGGATAGTCCAATTTTCCCAAATATATTTTGTGCAAAATAAAATTGCAGCATTCCAAAAAACATAAAAATACCCGCCAAACCAAAACCAAAATGCCATCCTATTTTCTCTCCTATATAGCCACACAGTAAAATGCCTAAGAAAGCACCCGAATTAATACCCATATAAAATATAGTATAGCCTGCATCTTTTTCTTTTCCCTGATTTTTGTACAATTGACCTACAATCGAAGAAATATTAGGCTTAAATAAGCCATTTCCCATGATAATTAATCCCAGACCCAAGTAGAAAAACACCTCCGTGAAGCCCTCAAAAGCCAAGGAAGCATGTCCGAGTGTCATCAGAAAGGCCCCTGCGATGATGGCATTTCGATAACCTAAATATTTATCTGCTAAAAACCCACCAAGAATAGGTGTCATGTATACGAGTCCAGTATAGACAGCATAAAGTTTTAATGCTTCAGCCCGCTCCCAGCCCCAGCCTCCTTCTTCTAATATGGAGGAGATCAGGAAAAGCACCAATATCGCCCTCATTCCGTAATAAGAAAATCGCTCCCACATCTCTGTAAAAAACAGCACAAAAAGTCCCGAAGGATGATCTAATACTGTTTTTTGATTCGTTTCTGAACCTCCAAATTTATATTCCATAGGGTTATACTCGTTATATGATTCGCTTTCCAAGCATCAGGAAATCCGCTGCTTGATGCGCAAAATACTAAAAAATATTTTGACATCCACTTCTCTCCGCCAAAGAGCTATTTATGAATCCCTTTTTTAAAGATCTGCATCCCTCAATTTATTCCATAAAATAAGCGTCTGCATATCACTTATATATTAAAATCTTGGTGAATGCCTCCAAATTATTCATCAAAACATGAATCAAATGATTTGAGTCAAAAATTAAAAAATAGCGCCTGCGATAGCCGCCGTCATCAAGGTAGCTAAAGAAGCACCTATTAAGGCTCTGAATCCCAACAAAGACAAATCTCCTCTGCGCTCTGGTGCCATCACGCCGATCCCTCCTATCTGAATCCCAATACTACTGAGGTTGGCAAACCCACACAAGGCATAGGTCGAAATCATGATCGCACGCTCACTGAGGGCGCCGGACGCCTTCATCTCTGCCAAACTGAGGTAGCCCACAAATTCATTAATAACGAACTTTTGCCCTAGCAAACTCCCCACCAAAAGTGATTCACTCCAACTGATCCCAATAGCAAAAGCAAAAAATCGAAAAATCTGACCTAAGATATACTGCAATGAAAATCCTTCAAATGTACCTTGGGTAGACAAAATCACATAGGCATTCAATCCAGTCACAGCCCCAATGCCATCTATCAATATCCAATTTATGGCCAAGATAATGGCAATAAATGCCAAGAGCATACCTCCAATATTCAATACGAGCTTCACCCCATCAGTTGCGCCTTTGGACAAGGCATCTATAAGATTCACACCCAATTGCTCTTTGTTGACCTTGATGCGCTGATCAATTTTCTCAGGAGTGGCCTCAGGTAAAAACATTTTTGACATGACAATAGCCGCCGGTGCATTCATAACCGAAGCACTCACTAAATAAGTAGCAAAAAGAGTCTGAGATTCAGGATCTGTCCCACCCAAAAAAACAACATAAGCACTTAAAACACTCCCGGCAAGGGTGGCCATTCCTCCGGTCATCAAACAATTGAGTTCAGAAGAGGTCATCTTCGCGATAAAAGGTCGTACCAGCAAAGGCGCTTCGGTTTGCCCTAAAAAAATATTGCCCGCAACAGAAACACTCTCAGCGCCTGAAAGTCGCATCGTTTTGGACATGAGCCATGCAAAAGCACCTACAACTTTTTGAAGAATCCCGAGATAATAAAGCCCAGCAGTGACCGACGAAAAGAAAATGATGATGGGAAGTGCTTGGAAGGCAAATAAAAACCCTAAGCTGTGCCTTGCGCCTGAGGCTTGGTCACTGTTTTTAGCCAGATCCCCAAACAAAAATTCTGCACCTCCCAAGGCAAAATTTAAAAAATGGACAAATTTATCACTTATAAAACCGAAAAAACTACCTATTATGGCCACTTTGGCGATCAGTAGCCCGATCACCAATTGAATGAAGATACCAGAAGCCACCAACCGCCAATCGATGTTTTTTCGATCAGCAGAGAAAGCATAGGCTATGCTTATGATAAAGCAAAGTCCTATGGCACCTCTAAATATATTCATTAAGCTAATTTCTGCGGTTCAACTCATCCCTTAATGCTGCCGCTCGTTCATAATCTTCATCCTCAAGCGCTTTATTCAACAATTCATTAAGCTTTTCAGGTGAAAAATCTCCTAATTTAGATGAAGGTTTATTTTTTACTACTTCGGTGGGCTTTTTTATTTTTTTCATCAGGTCCATATCTTCCTCTTCTCCCTCCTCACTGATCACTACTGCCGCTTCATTTAAAATCTGATCGGTCGTAAAAATATCGATACCAAACCGCAATCCAATGGCAATCGCATCTGATGGACGGGAATCTATCTCAACTGATTTTCCTTCTTTATCACAGATCAACTTTGCGAAAAATACACCTTCCTTAAGATCCGAAATTAAGATTTCTTTGACTTGAAAATCAAAATGATACGCAAATGATTTGAATAGATCATGAGTCATCGGGCGATTGGGAGTGATGCTTTCTATTTCAATCGCTATGGCTTGGGCTTCAAACATACCTATGATGATAGGCAGTCTTCGTTTCCCTTCAAACTCACCCAGCACAAGAGCAAAGGAACCCGACTGTGCCTGACCTGTTGAAAGACCTAAAATTTCCATTTTGACTTTATCCGACATTAGGCCTTTGCCGCAAGAATGGCTGTTGTTAATTTGGGAAGTATCTCGAATGCATCTCCAACAATGCCATAGTCTGCCGCTTTGAAAAAAGGTGCTTCGGGATCTTTGTTGATGACCACAATAAATTTAGAAGAATTTACTCCTGCCAGATGCTGAATGGCCCCTGAGATCCCCACCGCAATGTATAATGTTGGTGACACCTTGACGCCCGTCTGACCTACGTGCTCATGATGGGGACGCCAGTCCATATCTGAGACGGGTTTACTGCATCCTGTTGCCGCAGCAAGGGCTGCTGCCAAGTCTTCTATCATTCCCCAATTTTCAGGTCCCTTAAGACCTCTCCCTCCCGAAACCACGATATCGGCCTCGGGTAGAAGAATGTCGCCGCTGGTTTTTTCTTGAGACAGTACCTTCACGGCAGCGTCTGAACCCTTTGAATTAGGCTGAAACACTACTATTTCTGGATCGGACCCGTTCTCCCGGATGGGAACTGTATTTTTACGTATAGTAAGAATTTTCTTATCACTCGTTAACTTGGTTTTCGCAAAGGCTTTTCCAGTATAAATACTTCGATTTACTGTAAATCCGTTGGCCATGTCGGGTAACTCGGTAACATTACTCACCAACGAGGCATCCATTTTGATAGATACCCGAGCTGATACAGGATCAGCTAATGAAGACTTGGCCATCACCATCAATTCAATATCTTCTGCTTCAAACATTTGCGCAATAGCCGTGGATACTGCCATGATATTTGAGGGCTCAAAATCTGAGTCTGTGACGTGCAACACCTTTTTCGCTCCAGCCGCACCTATTTTATTCAGTTCTGATGACTCGAGGACTCCAAAGACCATAGCGACAGTGTCTTGTGCTATTTCAGCAGCATAACTTACTGCCTCAAGAGAAGACTTTTTTATTCTACCCTCATCTGATTCTATAAATACCAATACTTTCATTAAAATACTTTTGCTTCATTTTTCAATAAATCTACCAACTCACCCACATTGTCGGCATCTATCATTTTTATCCCACTTTTTGCTGCTGGCATCACGAAATTTTCAACTACCGTCTTCTGCTCGTCTTCAAAGGGATCTAAAACATTGAGCGGCTTTGACCTCGCAGACATGATCCCTCTCATATTAGGTATTTTCCATTCTGCAATCGGCTCCTGGCAACCCGCCACAATAGGCAGCGCTACTTCCAATAATTCTTTACCTCCTTCAATCTCTCGAGATAATTTAGCAATATTTCCCTCTATATCTAAGTGCATCACAGGCGAGACAGAGGGGATACCCAAAAGTTCTCCAACCATTCCGTGAACTTGTCCTCCATTAAAGTCAATCGATTCTCTTCCCATAAGAATTAAATCATAATCTCCTCCTTTGACTACTTGAGCAATTTGATGGGCTACAAAAAAAGCATCTTTGGGTTCTGCATTGATGCGAATGGCCTCATCTGCCCCGATGGCCAGTGCCTTTCTAATCGTTGGCTCAGTTTCTGCTAAACCTACATTTAGCGCCATAATGCTACCTCCAAGCTGTTCTTTTAATTCGACTGCTCTAGCCAACGCATAATCGTCATAAGGTCCGATAATAAATTGAACCCCCGTTTTATCAAATACCGTATCTTGGTCCACAAAAGAGATTTTTGATGTGGTATCTGGCACATGGGTTATGCAAACAAGAATTTTCATGTTAAATATTAAATTTGATCCTAAATTTGAGGGTAAAGTTAATCATTAATACAAGAATGTAAAATGCAAAACATGAATATTAAACGTATAAAAGAGCTTCAAAAATTACTTGAAAAAAATCCGCTGGATCCCTTCTTGTTGTATGCCATGACCCTTGAGTTTTTAGGGGGAAATAATGAATTCTGCCTGGCCAGTTTTAGAAAATTATTGACTGAATTTCCGGATTATCTCCCCACTTATTATCAAGCTGCTCAGCTATTTGCAGATTGTGGTTATGTGGAAGAAGCCAGAGCAACCTATGAGATAGGAATTGAGAAAACGGCACTTTCTAAAAACACCAAAGCCCTAGAGGAAATAAAAAATGCCTTTAATAACTTTGAACTCGAACATGACGATCAATAAACTCAGTGAATCTATTTTAAAAGGGCATGGGATCATCGCCAGCTGCAGAGGTATCTTGGGCGCCTTTACTCGGCATTGTAATGGTATAACCGCTATCGGTATTACCACTGCTCGGAAAAGAAGAACCATAGGATTCATTGGTCAATACATCTAAATCTGCAAACTTGGTAAACTTACCGATAAACTTGAGCTGTACAGTATCTAATTTACCATTTCTGTGTTTGGCGATAATGACCTCAGCAGTGCCGTTAAGCGGTGCACCATCCTCGCCCTGGGTAATCCCATAATATTCTGGACGATACAAGAACATCACCATATCGGCATCTTGCTCAATAGAACCCGATTCTCTTAAATCTGATAATTGCGGTTTTTTGTCACCTCCACGGGTTTCAACCGCCCTGCTCAATTGAGATAAAGCAATCACTGGGATATTCAATTCTTTTGCAATCCCTTTCAACGCTCGAGAAATAGAGGCAATTTCTTGTTCTCTATTTCCTCCTGAATTTTTATTGGCATCTCCTCCTGACATCAGCTGCAAATAATCAATGATCAAAAGTTTGATATCATGCTGCTGTGCCAATCTTCTGGCCTTCGCTCTCAATTCTAGGATACTCAGACCTGGTGTGTCGTCAATAAATATAGGAGCCTCAGAGAGTTTAGAAGTTTTATGAAGTAATTGTTCCCACTCATAATCGGCCATTTCTCCTCTTTTTAATTTTTCACTTTCCAATTCTGCTTCTGCCGAAATTAATCTGTTCACCAATTGAACAGAAGACATCTCTAAGGAAAATATGGCAACCCCTTGTCCATGATCAATGGCTGCGTTACGCATGGCTGAAACGACAAAGGCGGTTTTACCCATACCTGGCCTAGCAGCAATGATCACCAAATCAGAAGGTTGCCATCCTGAGGTGATACGGTCCAAGGCAGTAAAGCCACTGGGTACGCCCGTGAGTCCATCTTTTTTATTTTTTCGTTCTTCTATTTGACTGATCGCCTTGGTAAGCAGAGAACTCATTTTATCATAATTCTTTCTGATGTGAGATTCTGAAACCTGAAAAAGTGCTTGCTCAGTGCGGTCTAGTAACTGGAAAACATCCGTCGTATCTTCATACGCATCGGTGACGAGTTCTGATGAAATCCGAATCAACTGTCTTTTGATAGATTGCTCAGAAATAATTCGGGCATGGTATTCTATATTGGCGGCCGAATTCACACGCGTCGTCAAATCAGCGATATAATAAGAACCCCCAACGAGTTCTAACTTTCCATTTTTCCGCAATTGATGGACGACCGTTTTGATATCCACCGGATCGCTATTATTGAAGAGCTGAACAATCGCTTCGTAAATATTTTGATGGGCTTCTTTATAAAAACTCTCCACCTTTAAAATATCGATAACACTCGACAAAGCATGTTGCTCCAACATGAGCGCTCCTAATACAACCTCCTCAATATCAACTGCTTGTGGTGGTAGCTTGCCCAATGACTCCGTAGTGTCATTGACTGGTTTTCTACGTGCATTGCCCGAAATTTTACGCGATGAAGAAGCTAAAGGGTCCATTAGTTGATCGGATTGAATAGGTTTGATATATAATAGCAAACGTAACATTTCATGTCAACAACTCCGCTTTAATATCAAATTTAGTTTGCACATCTTATCCACAATTTTATACCCTCCACAATTAATTTATCTCTGCATATTTTTAATTACTTTTGACTTACAAATGACCAAATAAAAAATGAATCTTGCGTCGATTAAGGATAAACAAAGAATTGCCATCATCGGAAACGAAGGAGCCCACGAAATCACTACAATTGTCCTGCATGTTTTGAACGTAGTGGGAAAAGCACATGATTTCATCTTATCTCCAGATGATCATCGAATTGGAAGCGCTGCCATCGTCATTACTCCCTGTGACTTTAGTGATTTAGACGAAATAAAATTCGAAGAATTTTTAAAATTCAATCACCATATTGCCCTCATTCATCACGTAGAGGATGAAAAATCAAAAAATTATCAAGCCATTGAAAAATTTATTGAGAAATATGAGCTGTTTGCTGATTTAACGCCCAAAAGCGGTACGTTACTCTATAACAAAGAAGATAACTTAGCCGTTGTTATTAGTGAAAAACAGCGCGAAGGTGTGAGTTTGGTTGAATATGAATCTCTCTCAGGAACTGAAATAGATGGTGGATTTAGACTAGAGGGTAATCTGAGCCTCATGACTAAAAACAATAACTTCTTATCCCACGCCGGAGCGGCTAAGGCCCTATTGCAAAAAATATCTATACCCAGTGACCAAATTATGGAAGCTTTTACCACCTATAAGGATTAAAAATAAATGCTGAATCTAAAAAACCCACTGGTCGTATTCGATCTTGAAACTACTGGGACCAATACCTCAAAAGATAGGATTGTCGAAATCGCATTAATTAAGATTTTTCCTGATGGTAAGACAGAAGAAAAGTGTCGGCGTATCAACCCAGGAATACCCATTCCAATAGAGTCTAGTTTGGTGCATGGCATTTATGACAAAGATGTTAAAGACGAGCCCTCATTTAATCAAGTCGCTAAATCCATGTCTGATTTTTTGGAAAATTGTGATCTTTGCGGATTTAATATTTTACAATTTGACATCCCTTTATTGGCCCAAGAATTTGCCAGAGTAGGTATAGATTTCAATACCGACAAAAGAAATTTGCTCGACGCTCAAAAAATTTTCCATATGATGGAAAAAAGAAATTTAAGTGCGGCCTTTAAATTCTACACAGGGGAAGTGTTAGAGAACGCCCACAGTGCACTGGCGGATACCCGCGCAACTATGGCTGTTTTTATGGGTCAAATTGCTAAATACGATCGGCAAACCCTCTCCAACCTGAAAGGTGAAGTTTTGGGCATCATAGAAAATGACATGAGTTCCTTGCACCTGCTCTTGAATAAGAAAATGGTAGACTTGGCTGGACGCATGGTGTTCAATGACCAAGGGAAAGAAGTGTTTAATTTTGGAAAGCATAAAGGCAAATTAGTTACTGAAGTTCTGCAAAAAGAACCCTCATTTTATGATTGGATGATGAAGGGTGATTTTCCCTTGGATACCAAAAAGAAATTAACACAATTAAGATTAAATAGCTTCAATAAATGATAAAGGAATGTCGCACTCCTGGGCACTCCCGATTTTAAAAATTACAAATCATGGGTAAAACAATCATTATTTCAAACAGACTTCCCGTCAAAATAGAACAGGAAAATAATGAGCTTGTATACAAGGCAAGTGAAGGTGGCCTTGCGACGGGTTTGAATTCTGTTTTTAAACAAGGGAATAATCTTTGGGTCGGATGGCCAGGATTGGCCATTGAAAAGTCTCAAGAGGAAGAAGTACATTCAAACCTCATCAAGCAGCACATGAAACCTGTATTTTTGAGTACTGAGGAAATTGAAGATTTCTACGAGGGCTTCAGTAACGAGACCTTATGGCCAAACTTCCATTATTTTAATCAATATACCGTTTACAAAGAAGAGCTTTGGCTAGCCTATCAGCGTGTCAATCAAAAATTTGCAGAAATCGTTTCAGAAGAACTCGAGGATGATGATACCGTGTGGATACATGACTATCAACTATTGCTTTTGCCTCAACTGATCAGGGCCATCAGTCCCAACGCTACTATTGGATTTTTCCTTCACATCCCATTCCCCTCCTATGAGTCCTTTAGGCTATTGCCGTGGAGAAGGGAATTACTCAATGGCATGCTCGGCGCTGATTTTTTGGGGTTTCATACCTACGACGACATGAGACATTTTCTCTCTTCCGTCAATCGACTGGCGGGACTTGGGAACTCAAACGGTACGATTAAAGTCAAAAACAGACTCATAAAAGCAGATGCTTTACCCATGGGTATCGACTATGAAAAGTATGCCGCCTCTGCTCAAGATCCAGAAACATTGGCCCGAGAAGCTCGTTATAGAGAATCCATTGGTACCGTAAAACTCATTTTATCCATTGACCGACTGGATTACTCTAAAGGTATCCCCCAACGATTAAGGGCCTTTGAGCTTTTTCTCAGCAAATACCCTGATTTTAAAGAGAAAGTATCCCTTTTTATGGTAGTGGTTCCCTCCAGAGATTCTGTTTCAAAATACAAGCAACTCAAAGAAGAAATAGATCTTTTAGTGGGTCGTATCAACGGTCAATTCTCCAAGCTCAATTGGACGCCTATCCATTATTTCTACCGAAGTTTTCCATTGCCTGCTTTATCTGCATTTTACAGGATTTCCGACGTGGCCTTGGTTTCTCCTATGCGAGATGGCATGAATTTAGTATGTAAAGAATATGTAGCGAGTAGATTAGACAAAAAGGGAGTCTTGATTCTCAGTGAAATGGCCGGTGCCTCCAAAGAGCTCTCTGATGCCATCATCGTAAATCCCAATGATATTCACCAATTGGTTGAAGCCATGCATAAAGCATTAACTATGCCAGAGGCACTGCAAATCGAAAGCATGACCTCGATGCAGAAATCATTGAAAAGATACAACATACATGCCTGGGTTAAATTGTTCATGGATGAACTTGCAAATGTAAAAAAAGAACAAAGTCATCTCAAAACAAGATTGATTGATAACCAACTGTCAGAAGAAATCAAGCATGCCTATAAACAATCGAAAGAACGATTGATTTTCTTGGATTATGATGGCACACTGGTTGGTTTTAATGAAAATCCTGATGACTCTAAACCCGATCAAGAGCTCATAGAGATTTTGGAACGCCTCACAAAAGACAAAAAAAATCACATTGTGATTATCTCGGGCAGAGGCCGGCAATTCCTTGAGGAGTGGATGAAGCCTTATTCATTAGATATTGTAGCAGAACATGGGGTTTGGATTAAAAGGATGGGTAAGCCCTTCAAAACCTTTATAAAAATTAATGCTAGTTGGAAAAAAGAGACCCTGTCGCTCTTAGAAAGATATGTAAATCGTACGCCCGGTTCCTTCGTCGAAGAAAAAGATTATTCCTTGGTTTGGCATTATAGAAAAGTAGAAACGGGTTTGGGAGAAGTTCGAACACGGGAGCTCACCAGTCATTTAAAATACATGACCGCCAATGAAAACTTGGAAGTACTTGAGGGCGATATGATCGTAGAAATCAAAAACTCTGAGATCAATAAAGGAAAAGCGGCCCAAAAATTAATGGAAATCTACCCTGAAGCTGCCTTTTTATTGGCACTAGGAGATGATTTTACAGATGAAGATACCTTCAAAGCAATGCCCGAAGAGGCCTATACCATCAAAGTAGGCACCAGTGCTTCCGAAGCAAAGTTCAGCGTTAATTCTTATAAAGAGGTTCGGAAACTCTTAAACGAAATTATAAAAAGCTAGGTCTATCCAGTTTGTTTGCTATTCTTGTTGCGGCATTTAATAATCCCACATGGCTATATGCTTGCGGGAAATTTCCCCACATACCGCCATCTTTTTCGTTTACATCCTCACTCAAAAGTCCCACATGGTTACTGAATGAAATGAGATTTTCGAAATATTTGATGGCTTCGTCTAACCTTCCCACGCAAGCCAGCGATTCAACATACCAAAAAGCACAAATTAAAAAGGTCGTCTCAGGTGCCCCAAAATCATCTTGATGCTTGTATCTATAAAAAAGTCCCCCAGAGGCTGCCAGCTCTCTTTCCATGGCGATCAAATGATCCTTGGCTCTTTGTGAATGGCCCGGAAGATAGTTCATCATGATGAGTTGTAGGGTACTGGCATCCATCCTATCTACCCCAACCGCCTGCGCATATCCTTTCTTTGACGGCACGTATGCTTTTTCAATTTCAATTTCAGATCTCTTTTTTAACTTGACTGCTAAGGTACCCATTTCTTCATTTTTTAGTACTTTGGCCATCTTTATGGCAGCACAACTTCCTGCCCAATGAAATAGATAGGTATAGGTATGATGCTGCTTTAAATTTCTAAATTCCCATAAGCCTGCGTCTTTTTCGCCAAACGTTTTTTCAATCATTTTCAGGGTTTTCATAATCAACCCTGAAGAATCAAATCTTTCTGTGAAAATAATTCTTTTATCCTCATATAGCGGCAATAACGATATTAAAACCTGACCATAGACGTCATTCTGTATGTGAGTGTAAGCTTGATTTCCCACCCTTACAGGCTGATTTCCCAAATATCCTTTTAAAGGAATTTCAACTTCAGTAAGGGCTTTTTTTCCTGATATGCCGTAAAGCGGTTGGTAACGACTTTCTTCATCAATGGTCGTATTTAATATGTAGTGAAAATACTTTTCTAATTCTTCAAAATGACCAATATTACTGAAAGCATTTAGCGTATAAAAGGTATCTCGCATCCAACAATATCGATAATCCCAATTCCGGGTACTACCGGGTGATTCGGGTAAACTCGTCGTCATCGCTGCTACAATCGCACCCGTATCTTCATATTGATGAATTTTCAAAATTAAGGCCGATCGGATCGCTTCTCGCTGATAAAAATTAACTACACTAGAAGTTTTGACCCAATCCCTCCAATAAATCTTGGTTCTGCTCAAAAACACATCACAAGTCTCAATAATGGTCCCTTCTAGGGGGGGACCATACGTCAATACCATATACTTATCCTCATTCAAGACAAAAGCCTGATCGTCTACGATATAATTGAGTGAAATATTAGTTGTCAATCGCACATTCGCTTCTAAGCCTAAAAACTGAATGTGATTACTTCCAAGACTTTGTTTGGGAACTACATTTCCATACTCTCCCACTGGTTTACATTTGACAATGATTTTTGGATTCCCTTCTATTCGCTCTATTTTTCTTACCAGCATGAGGGGTTTAAAATAACGATCAGACTGATAAAATCGGGGCGCAAAATCGGTCACTCGATAGGTTCCCTCTGGGGAGGATATTTCTGTCTGAAGGATATTGGTGTTTTCTAAATAAGTCTGTTTGGATTCAAATACCTCTTGTAATGGCTTGATAGAAAATTCACCTCCTTTTTCTTGATCTAAGATAGATCCAAAGACGAAACTACTATCAAATCGAGGCCAACACATCCAAGCAATACTCGTATCGGTATGCACGTGGGCAGTAAAAGCACAGTTGCCAATTACACCATAATCATAGGTATGTCTTTCCATAATGCTATTTTTATTAATCTTTAAGAATCGTAATCATTTGTCATATTCCTAATACGTTGGCCGTAATTTAATCAAAATTATAATATATTATTGATTTTATTATTATTATGGGTAATAATTGCTGTTTAATTAAATAAAAGATGATATTTTAAGGAATTATCAATTATATCCTTAAAAACAGGATGTAAATTACAATTAGAATATCTCCCTAAAGCATTTACTATTTGGCATCAAATCACTAACTTTGAAATAAAAGAGGGCGGTGCTGGATAATTTCTTTTCAAATAAAAAAGTCAAACTAGGACTATTGATCCTGTGGGTGGTGATCATTTACCAAATACTTATTACCGCACTAGTAGAGGTAGAGAAAATCAGCCCACAATCTACCTTAAGCGATTATAAAAATGCTTACTGGTATTCTATTGTGACTTTGACCACAGTGGGCTATGGAGATTTATTCCCCTTAACTACACATGGTAGAATTATTGGTGGCGTTTTTGTATTATTGAGTATGGTTTTTTATGCTACCGTTATCGGTGGAGTATCAAGTATTATTGTAAACATTAAAGAGAACAAGAAATTGGGATATGAAGGAACAAGTTTCTCCAATCATATAGTGATGATTGGATGGAATGATTTTGGAAATTTAGTAGCTGATCAACTTTTCGGTGTAGGTAAAAAAATGGGTATTGTAACCGACAATAAAACTACGGTTGACTTCATAAAAGACAAATACCAAACCAAAGACCTCTTTGTGTTATTTAATGACTATAAAAATATTGATTTCTACAAAAAAATTAATATTGAGCTTTCAAGCATGGTTTTTATTAACCAAAACAGTGACACGGACAAACTTGTCACGGCTCTGAATCTCAAAAAACATTATCCAAATCTGAGGTTATCAGTAGCTCTTGACAATTCTGAATTAAAGGAAACCTTCATCGCAGCGGGCGTAGAGCAAATTATATTGCAACACGAAATCTCATCTAAACTCTTAGCTAGTTATATTTTTGAACCGGATGTCGCTGATTACGCAGAATCTATCATGTCTTTTGCTAAATCAGATGATGACTTTGACATAAAACAATTTAAAGTAGTCGCCGAAAACCCTTACCTCCATAAAACCTATGAAGAGGCCTTTTTTAATTTGAAGATGAAATACAACGGGGTTTTAATTGGGATTTCAAAAAATAAAGAGACGGGGGGGCGAGAACTAATCAAGAATCCCGCCTTTGATTTAAAAATAGAATTGGGTGATTATTTGATTATTATCCTCAATGGTAAGGCTCATCAACATTTAAGTAAAGTTTTTAATACTGAAGAAGGACTCATTCAATAAACTAATTCCAACCCCCATGAAAACTATTTTATCTGTCATTCTTTTGGTGCTCATTATATCCTCTGGCTGTGAAAATCAATCCTTGTCAGAAGATGAAAAATTCTCTACTCGAGAAATTCACGAAAACGTACAATGGCATTTTGATAAAATAGAGGTCGATGGGGCTGAATATTTAATTCTTGAGAAAGACAACAACAATCCTCACGAAGGCTTTGGCTTCATGTCCATCAGAGCAAACACCTTGTTACAAAAGCAAGATTCAATTCTGGCCTATTTAAAAGCCAATCAACAATTGCAAGCTAAGATTTATGCCGCGCTAAACGGCATTAGTGAGGAAGATGCCTTAGCGCTCAACGATAGGTTGTATCATCGGGCATTAATGAGACAAAGTCAAGAACTTCAAAAGTTGTCTGAGCAAAATCATGCCAGCAAATTACGTTAGTAACATACGCGCTTTCATCATGAATGAGACCCAGGTAATCGCAGCACTTACTTGGAAAGTTTTTCAATAAAAAAATGACTTATAAGACCTAATGTCTTTGCTAGGTCCTCATCTACACCCGCAAGTTTTATTGGGTTTTTCACCCAATTTTTTGCATCAGCAATCTCACTGGTAGATCCAAATACTTCTGACAATAAATGACAATCATGAGTCAGAGAAAAAAGAATTGAAAATGACACATCATTCTTAAATCCTCTTAACACCAATGCCCTTAGAGTATTTCTTATTTCTTTTTCATAGGCATAATTCACATTTTCCATTCGCTCACTCAAAGGAATCCACAATAAAGTGTTCTCTTCCCTTTTAAGAATGCCTCTACCTATCAACAACTCCTCTAAATCGTCATGGAGCTTTTTAAGTTCATTTTTCAATCTTAAGATCTCCTCAATAAGTCCCCCCCCCTCTGTGAGATTTTTTAATACCTTATCTAAAAAAATATGGCCCGTCTGCTTAGTAGAAATTATTTTAATGAACCCTTTTTCGAGACTGATACTACCCATCAACGAGAGCTGTAATATGCCTCCCGCTATTACACCATAATCAATCCCCTTTTCCGCCTTTTTTAGCAATTGACCCTCAACATCACCCAAGGCAAGTAGATACAACCCTTCCGAGATACTGAGGCGTAATTCATGAATCGGTTCTTCCAATTCCACAGATTTTCTTACACTTGCTTTAAGTTGATTGATATCAAAGGGCTCTGGTGTCGAATCTGCTTTTTTTGATGACATTTATTGAATTTTTCTAAGTAGTGCCGGAATGGTCAGGCCTTGGACCAAAATAGAGAAAACAACTACACAATAAGTGGTGAACAAAATAATGATTTTAAAATCACTAGGGATCCATTCAAAATCAGATAAGGATAATGCCAAAGCAACGGAAATACCGCCTCTCAATCCTCCCCATATAAGTAAGGGGGTCGCCCCTTTCTCAAACTTTATCTTTAGAGACATCAAACCTACAGGTAAAGAAACGCCGATGGATCGTCCCGTAAGCACAATCAAAATGCCCACTGCTCCAAGTAAGAACATATCACTGGTGACATCCTTGGCGATCACGAGCATTTCTAAACCAATCAAGATAAATAACATGGCATTTAAAGTCTCATCTAATAAATGCCAAAATTTAAAAACATATTTGCCCGTGGCATTAGCCAATTTCTCATCCCTTCCTTTATTACCAATAAAAAGGCCCAAAATAACCATGGCTAACGGAGCAGAGACATGAATCGATTCAGCGAATCGACCCCCGATCATTACCAGACTGAGCGTAACCAAAACTTCTAGCTCCACGTAATCGTTATCAATAAAAAGTAAAGTCTTAAATCCAAGGTAACCCAATATAGCTCCGAGCAATAAACCTCCGAAAACTTCTTGACCGAATAAAATACCCACTTCTCCTATATTGAAAGTATCCATTCCTCTCTCTGCAACGCCTAAAATAGTTAAAAAGACAACCACACCTACCCCATCATTGAAAAGGGATTCGCCCGCAACTTTAATTTCTAGATTTTTAGATAAATTGAATTTCTTGAGTAGGGCTAAAACAGCGATAGGATCCGTGGGTGAAATAAGGGCCCCAAAAAGTAAACAATAGATAAAATCCATTTCTATCCCTAGTAGTGGGAATATGTAAAAAACTAAGGCGCCAACCACAAATGTGGAAATGAGCGTACCAAAAACTGCTAAAATGATGATAGGCACTTTTTCTTCTATCATGGTATTCAAATCCATTGACAATGCTCCTGCAAAAAGTAAAAAATTCAACATAATGTCCAGAAGAACCTCTTTAAATTCAAATTCCTCAATGATATGTTCTGCTCCTTGGGCTATGCCCGGAAATAAAATACCCACCAAAAGAACCAAAGCGGAACTGATCAAAGCAATCAGCATGAGTCCGATGGTAGATGGTAATTTAAAATATGCGATGTTGATAAGAGTGAAAGCAGCTGAGAGGACTAGCAATAATGTGATTAAATCGATAATACTCATAGTAGGTTCATCAAAAGATAAGATTGGGTCTTTAAAAGGCGAAAAGTAACTACAAAAAATTACAAAAAAAACTGTCTACCCGTTTAATTAAGTCTAAAATATTCGTTAATTCGTATCTATATGATAAAAAAGCTCAAGAGCCTCAAGCAATCAAATAAGAGAACAACTCTATTTTTTGTAAAAATCATCCTGCTGCCCCTCCTTTTTTCATCCTGTCAATTGATTCAAAAAAGCAGCTTGAAATCCAATGTAAAAAGCATATCAAATGAAGTTGCAAACCTACCCAAATCTTTTACGGGTTTATCTGTGTATGACCTTGATCAAAATAAATATTTAATCAAAATCAATGATGATCACTACTTCACTCCCGCCTCAAATACCAAAATCCTTACACTCGCTGCTTATTTAAACCTTCATTTAACTAATATTCCTTCCTTTTATTATCAAAAGATAGAAAATCAACTTCATTTAATCCCTTTGGGAGATCCTACCTTCCTTCATCCAGAATTTAAGGAACAGCCCGGATATACTTCCTTAACTTCACTACTCTCTGACTCCTTAATATTACATCCTCCTCTCCATCCAATTACACATTACGGACCCGGCTGGTCGTGGGATGATTATAATTATTATTTTCAATTAGAAAGATCTTGGATGCCCATTTTTGGAAACAGGGTCAATGTCCAATCTACCCTTGATGAAATTACTATTTCACCCAGCTTCTTTGCCCCTTTCGTAAACGTTGATGCTGACAAAAAATATCGTGACCCTGATTATAATATTTTTAATTATCCCATCGAATCCCTTTCTGAAGATAAAAACAATTATGTGCCCTTCAAGGTCAATAATGAGTTAATAAAAAAACTGCTCATAGATACGCTTCCAACAAATGTAATTTTAGGTCTTCCTGAAGCATTGGGTAAAGGCACCCTTATTCAAGGCCCTTTGGTAACTCCCATTCTTAAAAAAATGATGTTTAAAAGTGATAACTTTTTAGCAGAACAACTATTAATCAATGCACAAAGAGTACAAGGATATGAAACACAAAAGACGTACCTGACCTATTTGAAATCCTCTCTATTTGCCTCATTACCAGATCCCTTGATATGGGTAGATGGGTCGGGATTGTCTGTATACAATATGAACACGCCTCGAAATTTAGTCAAAGCACTTGAAATCATCTTTCATATGATTACTTGGGATGAAATCATTGAACTATTTCCTGATAAATTCTCTGATGAAAATATCAATAATTCTTTTGTTTATGCCAAAACAGGTACCTTAAGACATAATCAAGCCCTTAGTGGTTATTTAATTACCCAATCGGGACGAAAATTGGCCTTTAGTTTTATGTGCAACCATTATACGGTACCCCCTTCAAAAATAAGAGCCGAAACAGAAAAAATATTACTCCATATCAGAGATGCTTATTAATTCATCTATCAAACGAAATATTGACCTTTGATAACTTATCTAAGACCGTTACCCATTTTTGCCTTCCCATTTAGTCTTAATTTAATTAAACTTAATCAATAGATCCACTTTTTACCATTCATTAAAATATAAAATATGAAAATGCTTAAACCCCTGATGCTGTGTGCGCTTACCTTCATCCTTGTTTTTCCAGAAGCCTTAGCTCAAAAAAGAAAAAAAACAAATCAATCGGATCCTACGCTCAGCTTTTCAAGTAATCTATATGAGGGCCTTGAGTGGAGAAACATCGGACCTTTTAGAGGGGGCAGATCCGCAGCGGTTACAGGGGTATCAGGCCAACCTAATCTATTCTATTTTGGATCAACTGGAGGAGGCGTTTGGAAAACGAATGATGCCGGAAACAGTTGGGAAAACCTTAGTGATGGCTATTTTGGAGGATCTGTTGGTGCTGTCGCGGTAAGCGACTGGGATCCTAATGTGATTTATGTAGGTGGTGGTGAGGTCACCGTGCGTGGCAATGTTTCCTCGGGCTATGGCCTGTGGAAGTCCGTTGATGGGGGTGAAACTTGGGAAAATAAAGGATTACCAGATTCATACCACGTAGTAAGGATTAAAATACATCCAAAAAATCCCGATCTTGTCTATGCCGCAGTCATGGGAAATCTTTATAAGCCAACGACCACACGAGGAGTTTACAGATCAAAAGATGGGGGTGATCATTGGGAAAAAGTCTTGTTTGCCAATGAAAATGCAGGTGCCGTAGAATTAGTCATGGATCCTAACAACCCTCGGATATTGTATGCTTCGACTTGGCGCATCAAAAGAACGCCTTACAGTCTAGAAAGTGGTGGTCCCGGTTCTGCGCTTTGGAAAAGTACAGATGGCGGTGACCATTGGGCAAATATTTCCAATCACGAAGGTTTACCAAAGGGGACTTGGGGTATTTCTGGAGTGACTGTATCGCCGGTTAATTCAGATAGACTTTGGGTCTTGGTAGAAAATAAAAACGGTGGTGTATTCCGGTCTGATGATGCTGGTCTCACCTGGATAAAAACGAACTCAGAACGGAAGTTAAGACAACGCGCATGGTATTATACCAAAATATTTGCCGACACCCAAGATGAAGACCGTGTCTATGTTATGAATGTCCGGTACCATAGGTCAAAAGATGGTGGAAAAACCTTTGAAACTTACAATGCACCCCATGGAGATCATCATGACCTCTGGATCGCTCCTGAAGATAATCAACGGTTAATCATTGGTGATGACGGGGGTGCACAAATTTCTTATGACGGGGGTGAAAATTGGAGTTCCTATGGAAATCAACCTACCGCACAGTTTTATCGCGTTACCACTGATAATTCTTTTCCTTATAAAATTTATGGGGCGCAGCAAGACAACTCTACCGTGAGAATTGATCACAGAACTGAAGGCAGGTACATAGGCGAAAGTGATTGGGAATCCACCGCTGGTGGAGAAAGTGCCCATATTGCCATTGATCCAGAAAACAACAACATTGTATACGGCGGAAGTTACGGAGGCTATTTGACCCGCGTCAATCACGAAACTTCTGAAAGAAGAGGCATTAACGTTTGGCCCGATAACCCTATGGGTCACGGAGCCGAAGGTATGAAGTACCGTTTTCAATGGAATTTTCCCATATTTTTCTCTCCCCACAATACAAAAAGACTGTATACGGCATCTAATGTACTACATGTGACCATGGATGAAGGGCAGTCTTGGGAAATCATCAGTCCTGATTTGACCAGAAATGATCCAACAAAACTCGGATCTTCAGGAGGACCCATTACCCAAGACAATACCAGTGTTGAATACTATTGTACCATCTTCGCTGCGACGGAATCTTACCATGAAGAAGGTGTCATTTGGACCGGCAGTGATGATGGATTGATTCACGTCACTCGAGACGCTGGTGAAAATTGGAAGAATGTGACCCCACCCAATATGCCCGAATGGATGATGATCAATAGTATTGAAATCAATCCCTTCGAAAAAGGAGGTGTTTATGTGGCCGGCACCAAATATAAATTAGGAGATTTTAAACCTTATTTATATATGACCACTGACTATGGTGCCACTTGGAAAGAAATCACGAAGGGTATTGCCAATAATCATTTTACACGTGTGGTCAGGGCAGATCCCGAAAGAAAAGGCTTGCTCTATGCTGGAACCGAAACGGGTATGTATATTTCATTTGATAACGGTAGCAGTTGGAAGCCTTTTCAACAAAATTTGCCCATAGTTCCCATTACAGATCTCGCTATTAAAGACAATAACCTCATTGCCGCTACTCAGGGAAGAAGTTTTTGGATCATTGATGATCTTACCGTATTACATCAATTGAATCCAGCTCTCGAGCAACGAGCCTTTCATCTTTACAAACCTATGAACGCTTATCGAATGGGGGGTGGTAATGGACAAACCTCTAAAACTGAAGGAACCAATCATCCCGGCGGCGTGCTCGTTCATTATTTTGTTGAAGATACTGCCCAATCAGATACCATCCGTATTTCCTTTAAGGAGATGAATGGCGAATTAATCAAAACCTACAGTACCCATTTTGATGAAAAAGCCAATGAGTCCAAACTGAATGTTAAGCCCGGTTTAAATCAATTCAGTTGGGACATGAGATATCAGGGTGCCAAAACGTTTCCCGGTATGATCCTATGGTCTGCTGCCACTTCAGGTCCAAAGGCAATTCCTGGTAACTATCAGGTTGAGTTAATAATAAATAATGAGGTGATGCAAAGGGAATTTGAGATTACAGCAGATCCTCGTAAAAGTGCAAGTCAGGCAGATTTAAAGGCACAATTTGATTTTCTAATAAAAGTAAGAGATAAGTTAAGTGCCGCCAACCAAGGGGTCATAGATATCAGAGCGATCGAACCTCAGATAAGTGACCTCTCAGCTAAAATAGATACACAACATGAGGACATAAAAAAGTTGATCTCAAAAATAACTACTGATCTCAAACGCATAGAAGAAAATCTCTATCAAACTCAAAATGAAAGTGGTCAAGATCCCCTCAATTTCCCCATAAGACTGAACAACAAAGTGGGACATCTAGGATCAATTATGGGAGTAGGTGATAATAAACCTACAGACCAGGCCTTGAGATTTTACGATGAAGTTGGTGCTGAAATAGATGCTGAGTTGGTACAGCTTGAAAAAATAAAGACAGAAGACCTAGACGCACTCAATAAAATGATTAATAATCAAAAGATTAAGGCTATAAAAATTAATTAATCAAAAACGATCAGTAATTTCGCAGCTACAATAAAATTAATTTTATGTATGATGTTGTAATTATTGGAGGGGGTATTGTCGGATTAGCCACCGCTCTCAATCTTAAGCATACTAACCCAAAACTTAAGGTGGCTGTTTTAGAAAAAGAAAATAAACTAGCCGCCCACCAAACGGGTCATAACTCAGGTGTCATTCATTCGGGCCTTTATTATAAACCCGGGAGTTTCAAGGCTAAAAATTGTCTTGATGGCTACCACGCCTTAGTTAAATTTTGTGAGGAGGAGGAAATTCCTTTTGATCTTTGTGGTAAGGTAGTTGTGGCTACTCGTGAGGATCAATTACCAGCCTTAAAAATACTGCATGAGCGCGGACAACAAAATGGATTGAAAAATTTACGCTTATTAGATGCCTCTGAATTGCAAGAAATTGAACCTCACGTCAAAGGGATCAAAGGGATATATGTGCCCCAAACAGGTATCGTTGATTACCGCATTGTTGCAGAAAAATATGCGGAAAAATTTCAAGCTCTGGGGGGAACTATTTTTCTTGAAAACAAAGTTGAAGAGATTGGTGAAACATCCAATTCCCTAGAAATAACTACTAACGAGCAAAACCTGTCCACGCGACAAATCGTGAATTGCGCAGGTTTACAGTCCGACCTTGTGGCCCGTCTTACTGGCATTAAAATCAATTATAAAATCATCCCATTCAGGGGAGAATATTATAAACTCAAAGAAGAAAAAGAATACCTTGTTAAACATCTAATCTATCCCGTTCCCGATCCAAACTTCCCTTTTCTTGGTGTTCATTTCACCAGAATGGCGCGGGGAGGCATAGAGGCAGGACCTAATGCCGTCTTGGCATTTCGGAGAGAAGGCTATAAAAAATCTGATATTCACTTGGGTGAGTTGGCCGATTTTTTGACTTATCCAGGATTTCGTAAAGTTGCCGCCAAGTATTGGAAAACAGGATTA
Source organism: uncultured Cyclobacteriaceae bacterium (assembly GCA_905479015.1). Lineage (GTDB taxonomy): Bacteria > Bacteroidota > Bacteroidia > Cytophagales > Cyclobacteriaceae > UBA4465. Next base: position 8,574 of record CAJQKV010000016.1, on the reverse strand, counting down.
GGTGAAATGTACCGGTCCTTTTCTAAAAAAGCTTTCACCAAGGCATTACAAGAACTCATACCTGAAATTCAAGAAAATGACCTCATCGTTGGGGGATCTGGGGTTCGCGCACAGGCATGTGACAAAGATGGAGGCTTGATCGATGATTTTTTGGTCATGGAAGGAGAGAAATTTATAAATGTGGGCAATGCCCCTTCTCCAGCCGCAACAGCATCACTGGCCATTGGAGATCAAATTGCCCAAATGGTACTGAAAAAACATAAATAAATACACAATAAATAACAAGATGGATGGTTTAATTATAAGGATATCACTCCACTGACAAACTAAAAATATGCATCAAATACAAAGTATCAGTGTTCAAGAACTTGCCAAAATGCGTAAAGAGAAAATAGCTCATCAATTGATCGACGTTCGGGAAGTCCACGAATTTGAATTCTGTCATATAGAGGGTCTATTGATTCCATTGAGTGAAATTGAGTCTAGGTCTGCAGAAATCAATAGAAATCAGAAGGTCGTGGTTCAATGCCGTAGTGGTCAACGCAGTGCCACCGCCATCGGATTACTTGAACAACAAGGCTTTACCAATTTATACAATCTGACAGGCGGTATATTGGCCTGGTCCGATGAAATAGACCCTCATATTCCAAAATATTAAAACATCACAATTATGCCCAATAAATTGATAAATAGAATCATCCCCCTTTTACCTTTGTTTGTATGTCTAATTTCTTGTTCTCAGGCCCAAGAAGTAAAGTCAAATAAGTCAGTAGATCCTGAATGGAACCTTACTGAATCCGAATGGAAAAATAGACTTACTGAACTTGAATATTATGTGCTGAGAGAAAAAGGTACTGAGCCCGCTTTTTCAGGAATCCATTGGGACAACAAAGAAACAGGTATCTATCGATGCAAAGCTTGTCAACTGGCCTTGTTTAACTCCGATACAAAATATAAATCAGGTACGGGGTGGCCCAGCTTTTGGGAGCCTATCAACACGAAAAATGTAGCAGAAGAAAAAGACTTTGAGCTAGGTATGATCCGTACAGAAGTAGTTTGCTCAAGATGCGGTGGTCATTTGGGTCATGTTTTTCCGGATGGCCCCAAACCCACAGGTCTTAGATATTGCTTAAATTCTACTGCACTCGACTTCGAAATAGAAAAAATTAAGAAGTAAGCAGTACCTCCTTCATAAAATAGGCTCCGCGGGTTTCCATCCAACTGTAGTCTTTATTTTGGTAACTGAAGCCTACATGTCCTCCTTTTAAGGGTGTTTGTAAATAAAATAATTTGTTTTGCTTTGCCTCTTCTTTTGGATAACATTTTGTCCCTAGTAACGGATCATTTAACGCATTTCCCACAAAAACAGGTACTGATAAAGAGGATAAAAATTGATCACAAGTGGCCTTTTCATAAAAAACATCTAAGCTGGGAAAGTCATAAAGAGGTAACGTATACTTATAATGAAAGTCATCAAAAGTTTTGATCTGATCAATGCCTTCAATATCTAAAATACCAGGATAATATTTAGCCTTTATTCTAACTTTTTTTATCAATTTTTTCAAAAATCGTTGGGTATAAAATCTATTTGCTCGTTTGTTCAATTGATCACCACTGTCCTTTAAATTAAGTGGTACTGAATAGGTCACTGCTCCTTTTATTCTAGGGTCTAGGGTTCTCCCCTCCCCTAAATATTTTATCGACAGACTTCCTCCCATGCTGTAACCAAACAATACCGCTTTACTGTATTTATCTGACAGTGCCTCCAAAATAACCTCATTCAAGTCATTGGTATCGCCATGATGGTAAAACTTAGACAACCGATTGATTTCACCGCTACAGGAGCGACAATTCCAAGCCAAGACATCCCATCCAAGATCATGAAAATATTTGGCAGTTCTGCGTACGTAATGCCGTTCTGAATTTCCTTCTAATCCATGGGTAATGATCAAAAGCCGATCATAATTATTCTTAAGCAACCAATCTAAATCAATGAAATCCCCATCTTTGAGTTCGAGTCGCTGCCGTTCATAATTTACGATCGGCGCCTTATGAAAAAGTGAAGGGATGATCGTTTCTAGATGCCCATTGAGCAGCATGAAAGGAGTCTCATTATAGCTGTTTGAGGTTAAAAAAGGCATTTGTAAAATAGAGATGAGTGATCATTAACAAAATAAAGACCTAACCGTTCAAATATCAAATTCAGTTTAAATATTTATCATTGGGCAGCGGAGAACCCTCTATGATGTCATCACTGGCTTTGTCTTTAAATTTTTCAAAGTTTGTTTGAAACATTAAGGCCAACTCATTGGCCTGTCTATAAAAAGCTACATCATCTCTCCAAGTTTCGCGCGGACTCAAGATGTCATTGGGCACTCCGGGACAAATGAGGGGTATCTCTGCACCAAAGATGGAATGTTTTCGGTAACCTACATTATTCATAATCCCTTTTAATACCGCCGTAATGATCGCTCGGGTGTAGCGTAACTCAATACGCCTTCCTACACCATAGGGCCCACCCGTCCAACCGGTATTGATTAACCAAATATTTGCCCTATTTTCCTCCATTTTTTGACCTAACAATTCGGCATAAGCAGAAGGATGTAAAGGCATAAAGGGCGATCCAAAACAAGCTGAAAAAACAGGCTCAGGTGATACCACACCCGCTTCAGTGCCCGCTACTTTAGATGTATAACCAGAAATAAAGTGATACATGGCTTGTTGTTTGGATAACTTTAGTATTGGCGGTATCACACCAAAAGCATCGCAAGTTAAAAAAAATATATTTTGAGGGATCCCTCCTATTGAAGGCGATACGGTATTTCTGATATGTTCCAAAGGATATGAAACTCGGGTATTTTCGGTGATACTTGCGTCTGAAAAATCGATAATCCTTTGATCCTTAAAGAATCGAGTATTCTCTACAATCGCACCATATTTAATGGCATTCCAAATCTCTGGTTCTTTTTCTTCAGACAAATCAATGACTTTGGCATAACATCCCCCTTCAAAGTTAAATATGTTACTTTGAGTCCATCCATGTTCATCGTCTCCAATCAATAGTCGATCTTGATCGGCTGATAATGTGGTTTTTCCGGTACCCGACAATCCAAAGAAAATAGCCGTATCCCGCTTTTCAACTCCCATATTGGCCGAACAATGCATAGGTAATACACGATGTTTAATGGGTAGTATGAAATTAAGTACTGAAAATATTCCTTTTTTTATTTCTCCTGAATATTCTGTACCACCAATCAATACTATTTTTTTTTCAAAATTAATGATGGTGAAATTTTCTTTTCGAATACCTTCTGTTTTTGAATCACCTTTGAATGCCGGACAGCATATCACAGTAAAATCAGGCATGAAATCGATCAACTTATAAGGTTCTGGTTGAATAAACAAATTATAACAAAACAGATTATGCCAAGACATCGTCGTCACAAATCTAACGCCCAACCTATGGGTCTTATCAGCTCCGGCGTACATGTCTCTTACATAGACCTGCTCTTTTTCTAGATAAGACATCATCCGCCCGTATACGCGATCAAAATCAATAGATGCCATAGGCCTATTTATGGGACCCCACCAAACGGCGTCTTTAGTGATGTCATCTTTTACAATAAATCGATCTTTTGGTGATCTTCCTGTGAAGGTACCGGTGCTTACACTGAGTGCTCCTGTATCGGTCAATTGCCCTTCACCATTTTTAATGGCTGCTTCAATGAGCATGGCTGGCTTCAGATTCCAGTAGACCCTGTCCACTTTCATACCTAATTTTTTCATATCTGTTTGGGGTGATTCCGATTAGATACCCCTTTCTAAAAGGTCATCACAGCGGTGTCTTGTTAAGGGTCACCGAAAAAATAAATATTATGATAATTTATTACTTATTTTATTAAATATCTAGTCATGGCGACTAATTGTTTCTATTAAAATCTTTGTTAGGTCAATCTCGATCTTAACTGCTTCCTTTCACTGGCCAATGACCCTTCGAAAGGCAATTGAAAACAATTAAACAATGGTTTTTAATTCATCGAGAAGACTATTGAGTGATTTTTTTGCGTCACCAAACAGCATACTGGTTTTTTCATGAAAAAATAAGGGATTTTCTATACCTGAATAACCTGAACTCATGCCTCGTTTCAATACAATGACGTGCTTACCTTTTAAGATCTCTAAAATAGGCATACCATAAATAGGACTCCCTGGGTCATCCAAAGCAGAAGGATTTACCACATCATTGGCACCCACTACAATCGTTACATCTGTATCTTTAAGAAATTTATTAGCATCCTCTAAATCCAGTAATTTGGAGTAGTCAACATCTGCTTCTGCCAATAATACATTCATATGCCCAGGCATCCGTCCGGCTACTGGATGAATGGCATATCGGACATTAACCTCTACCTCTTCGAGTAAATCTTCCAATTCTTTACATATTTTCTGTGCTTGTGCTACTGCCATACCATAACCTGGTACAATGACCACATTCGTTGAATAGCGCAACATAATACTGGCATCCATAATATTCACTTCCTTTACCATTTGATCTCCCACTTGGACTGCACCACTTGAAGTCCCCCCAAAACCTCCTGCCAAAACATTAAGGAGAGATCTATTCATAGCTCGACACATCAACAGTGTTAGTATAGCGCCTGATGAGCCGACGAGAATACCACCCATCAGCATGATCATATTATCATAAATGATTCCAGCTAATGCCGCAGAAACTCCTGTCAATGCATTGAGTATGGAGATAATCACAGGCATATCCGCACCTCCCACATTTAACACAAAGGTGATCCCATAGATCAATGATAAAATCATAATGATGTAAACCAAGTCCATAGTGTCCAACACTTGCAGCTGATAGACCGACGCTGCTATTAAAGTCAATAGCAAAACCATATTAATCATATTGGCCCTCGGTAACTTCCAACTATCTTTGATGTTTCCCGATAATTTTCCATAGGCCACCAAGCTTCCAGTAAAAGCTATAGACCCTATCAATAAGGCCAATAAAGTAGTCAAGTAAGGTGCCAGTTCAATGGTTCCTGAATCATGAAAATTCAATAATTCAGCAATAGAGATTAATAATGCACAAGCCCCGCCAAGACCATTGAATAAAGAAACCATCTCTGGCATTTTGGTCATCAATACCTTGCCAGCTACCACCAAACCGATACCACCCCCAAATACCAGGGCGCCTATAATGATTAGATAATTATCATCTCCGGACTCCATCGGTGCAAAAAGGGCGATTAGTACTCCCAAGCCCATTCCCAGCGCCGCTATTAAATTCCCAGAACTAGCCGTTTTAGGACTGCTTAGTCGCTGTAATCCAACAATGAATAAAGAAACAGAAATGAGATAGACTAAGTTGATCAATGCGGTCATCACACGTTATATTAAGGTTAATTTATTTTTTACGAAACATTTGAAGCATGCGATTGGTAACGGCATGGCCGCCCACAACATTAATAGTGCCCAACAAAATGGCTAAACTCCCCAAAGCAAGTGATACATAATCCTCTGAACCACTGCTACGAACCAATATAATGGCACCTATAATAACGACACCACTGATCGCATTGGCTCCTGACATCAACGGCGTGTGCAAAACCGTAGGCACTTTCGATATGAGTTCAAAACCCAAGAAAATGGCCATGATCAAGGCAAATAAAATCGTCAAATGATATGTTAAAATTTCAATGATTAAATTCATAATTTAAGTCTTTATGTTCTTTTTAGTTTTTTCCGATAAAAGTTGATTTCACAATTTGATCTTCGAAATTGATAGCTTCCAATCCCTCTTTAATTAAATGGCTGATGAAATTAAAGATATTGACACTGAACAATTTGCTCGCCTCACGCGTAAGCGCATAAGCCAATTGAGAGTCTCCGATTATGGTAACCCCTGAATGATTAATTACCTCCTCATTTTTAGTCAATTCGCAATTTCCTCCACTCGCGGCGGCTAAATCTATGATGACCGCACCTGGCTTCATGGCATCCACCGTTGCTCCTTCGATCAATCTGGGTGCCGCCTTTCCAGGAATACTCGCTGTAGTTATAACAATATCGGCCTTGACTACTTTTTGATGAATGAGCTCCCGCTGCGCAGCTAGTGCCTCTTCTTTTTGCACGACTGCATAGCCTCCTGTGTCCGCATCGCTTTGCATCCCTTCAACCATTATAAACTTAGCTCCCAAGCTTTCAACTTCTTCTTTGACTGCTTTTCTGACATCAAAGGCCTCAACTACCGCACCTAAACGTTTGGCTGTGGCAATGGCTTGCAAACCCGCTACACCGGCACCCAGTATCAGCACTTTTGCGGGGGGGACCGTGCCTGCTGCCGTAGTCAGCATGGGGAAATAACCCGAAAAGTGATTGGCTGCCAAGATTACCGACTTATAACCAGCCAATGAAGCCATCGCAGATAATACGTCCATAGATTGTGCTATCGATGTTCTGGGAAGCATTTCTAAGGCAAAAGCCTTTTGATTTCTACTTTTGAGCTGCGCAGTAAAATCCTTATTATTATGGGGGTTTAGAAGACCCACAATCAAGGTTTGAGTAGGCAATATCGCTAAATCCTGATCACTCAAAACGTCTGAAATTACTAAAAGGTTGGCTTGCTCAAGCACTTCGGTTCTAGACACTACTTTGGCACCTTCGGCAAGGTATTGATTGTCAGAAAAATGGGCAAATAGACCCGCCTGTCTTTCAATCAGAAAGCTTATCGTGTCCGTGGGCCATTTTTTTAGGGCATCGGGAGTCACACCCAAAGGCGTTTTTTTCGAACTTTTCAGTATGCCTATCTGTATCATCAGATTTCTATTATTAAATTTATCATCATTAAATACGTTAACTTTTTATTTGACCCAATGAAACACCTTTACCTCTGTCTTAAATTGAATGATTTTTAATCTGTTTTAACAAGGGTAATCTATTAAAACATTTTTTATTTTTATAACAAAAGAATGTTTTAATAAAAACAAGCAACATGGTTATAAACTGATTTTTTGGGGAAATAATTCCTTGACTATTTCAATAAGCCAAATTGTACTTAGCCTTTGTGGGAAAGTTCCCATTAAAAGTCCAATCTCTAGGGCTTCAACCTCATTCCTCAATTCCATGAGGCTAATACGATCTTACAACCAGTCAAGTTTTAAAACGATAGCTCCTAAATAATTATCCTAAATCACACTACTAGGATTTTAGCCTCAAAATGCCTTCATCAAAAAATGATTGTTCAACCTAGAAGTCCCCCCTTCTTCTTTGGTACATGAACCATACAGGATTGAGATCTCGTACAAGGCTAGGGAAAATAATAATCGAAAGAATCAATTATCCATGAGAGGCATAACCTCTTAGAACTATAAAATTAATAAAATAGATAATTCACTTTTCTAAAAGTAGATCAAAAGCAATTAAAATCAAATTCATGCCTCATCCTTAAGTTTATCACCGTACTGGATTATATATATCTAGGTATAATCTTTGAACGTTTTTATTCTTTAAAACGGGCAAGATTTAAAAAAAATCATACACTAGGAGAAGTTAACATAAATTCTAAGTCTTATCGAGGACATGTCCTTTTACCAAAAGATTAACTGGATGTTCTGACCTCCCAAGTATGATCTGACATCAACCTTACCTCTGCCACATAATCTTCAAACGGTATTTTTTTTCCCCACTCTTTTGGCCCAACCATAGACAAAACATCCCCTTTCTTTTTTCGCTTATACAAATGATAAATGTTGTTGATCACAGGCGTAAACCCAATGTCTGCCTGATAGATACGCTCAGATACATTGACTCGCTCTTTCAATAAATTGGCTTGATTCACCAAAGTTTGCATTTGGTCATACAATTGATGGAACTGTCGATCCGTTTGATCGTGCATGGCCGCCACTGCATTACCTTTAATTCTTCCTTTATCTTCTGGCTTGATTAAAGCACTTCCAACACTGTGAGCGAATTGGATCAACCCAGGGAAATCAGTGATTTTTTCACGTTCTTTTTCAAGATCGATGGTCGATAAATCTACCTTAGTCCCGGTTGATTTCGATGTTTTCATTGTCATGTTTTAAATTCTTTTTTGCCCACGGCGGGGTCGTACGTTGCGAGATATCATAAGCTATTAACACCATCAATAGCAAAAATATTCCCGCAACTATAAAAAATATTCGTTTAGATCTTTTCATTATCAAAAAACTAACTACAAATTTGAACTAAGAAATAATTTTAAGCTCAAAAATATGGAAGTCCAAGGTAAATTGATAGAAAAATATGAAACATCAAAAATCAACGATTCGTTTCGTAAACGTGAATTTGTTGTTGAGTACGTGGAAAACCCACAATACCCTGAACTATTAAAGTTCGATCTGATACAAGATAAATGTGACCTCCTTGAAGAATTTAATGTGGGTGATAGCCTAAAAGTAGAATTTAATCTTAAGGGGAGAAAATGGACAGACCCCTCAGGTAATGACAAGTATTTCAATACCCTTCAAGCTTGGAGACTATCCTCCGTAAATGCTGCGGTAAGTGATTCGGGTCCAGCCG
>CAJQKV010000015.1 GCA_905479015.1 uncultured Cyclobacteriaceae bacterium | reverse complement strand
TCTATAAAACTTACCCACTCCGAAATATAGCCATAATCTCCCTCACTGACCATATACCTGGGTAGAGAGACGTCTGAAATAGTGTGCAATAACTTCATTTCATCACCATCAACAACCTCTATTTTATTACTGTTATTTACCAATATGAAAGCCGTTGTATCCCAGAGATACATAGATTGAACTACATCACCCAATGGCAGTAATGCATTATTTTCAGAAAAAATGTCATTTTGTACCACGCCTTCTGAATCAATAAAAGATATGGATCCATCATCAGATAAAAAATTTCCCTCATTGATGACAAAAATTCCAGATGAAAAGCTACCTAATGTATTCTCAGTAGTATCATCAGCTGATGCATTTTCAGGATCCACCTCCGGATCTTCAGTACAGGAAACAAAGAATAAAGTGGCGAAAAATAGAACATATAATGGTAATGAATTAAATGAATATTTAGCTTGAATCATAGTTTAATTATTATTTGTAATTGAAAATTGATTCCTGGCATTGCCCGGTTTTGAATGTTTTCGTAGTAGCTGTTAAATATATTATTGGCCTTGAGCGAAATTTGAGTGGTGACTTTACTCAGAATAAGTGGATAATCGGCAGCAACATCAAGTAAAAAATAAGGATCTACCGCATAAGTATCTAATTGGTCTAAAGTGGTATACCGTCGACTGGTATAAGATTGATCTAAAGCAATACTCAACTTTTTAATATGCCATTTATTGGACCAAATAGCCGTAAAATAAGGCACATAAGGTAATTGATTCCCATATGCGGCTTGACTCGGATAAGCAGATTTATTTATAGAACGCTGAAAATTTAAAACTACCTGACTCTCTAGCTCCGTTTGATTCAAGGAATATTGGTAACCTAAGACATACTCAATTCCTGAAATAGCGACTTTTTGGATATTTTCAGGACGCCATATATTTCCTGATTGAGGTAACCATAAAATCCAATCTTGGGCCCAAGTTTGATAAACATTGACCTGAGTATTCAACTTACGATAACGAACCTTAAAGCCAATCTCAGTACTCGCACTTTGCTCAGGTTTCAAAGATGGGTTTCCGCCCGGTAACCAAAACCGATCATTGAGTGTGGGGTATCGAAAGCCTTTCGCTATTTTGGCATGCGACACCAACGACCCCTTGGGAAATATCCACTTTCGCTCAGCACCCAAAGAGGGCAACAACTTAGATCCAGCATCAATCATAAATGATTCACGAAGTCCCAAGGTACTGCTCCATCGGTCATTGATCCTGTAGGTAGCTATCATAAAAAAATCAAGTTGTTTTTGAGGATTTATATTCTCAAGATTCGATCCCTTGGCAGCAAGTAAACTGATCAAAAATCCACTGTTCAAGTGAAAATGATGCCCTATATCATACTCATATCGCTGGGTCAATGTGATCTGTTGAGAACGAATCGCTGGATTTTGGTTATAGATCATTTGATCATTAATCCAACCTAAGGTTGTACTTATTGATCCCTTATTTACATCAATAAAATGCTCTAAAACTGATTTAATATTATGGGTTTTAATGAAATCTTGTGCATAATTTTGGGATATGACCGGTTGACTTTCTCGGTGTTGATAAAAGAGCAACAGATCTACAGATAAACGCTGATTGTTCCAAAAATGTTGAAGTTCTTGTCGAAAGCCATAACTCAAAGCGGCTGCATTTTGTTGAGTTTGAATAAGATCTGTTCCTTTTAAAGGATAAGTAAAATCATTATTGATGGCTTCACGATAAATATGGGTCGTTCCTTGAAGCTGATCTTTTTTGTACTCTGCGCTGCCTCCTTGGAAATTATATCCAAAACTGCCCAAGCCCAATCCAATGGCTGCCGTGTTCGTTCGAATCTTATTAAAATGATCAATGAACACAGTACCCCCTATAGAACCTGAACCATATAAGGCCCCTTGATTTCCAGGCTGAATGGCCACATCATCTATCAGCCAGGCATGCCATTGTGAGAAATCTGTTGATCCTAAGGTGGGTGCATTGACTGGGATGCCGTGCCAAAGCACATTGGTATGGACAGCGGACGTCCCTCTAAAAGAGATGGTTGACAACTGTTGATGCCCATAATTTTTCATGTAAATTCCTGCCTGGCTAAAAAGTGCCGCGTCCAAGGTCTTTAAAGGATCGACCGTATGAATCACACGCACTACGTCCCCTGTGGCATAAGGCACCAGTCCAAAACCCATTATTTCAATAGGCCGCATTAAAACCGTATCTGATTGCGCCTTTAAAAAAAAAGGACACAAAAAGGTCATCCAGAATACAATAACTTTCACCCGTTAATTAGTTAACCGGGCCCATGGTAAATAGAGAAAAATGACTTTCACCTTCCCTTGCTTTCACCCGAAGCTCGAAATTTTATGTTTGAAATAGGCAGGTCTCCTGACTTGGTTCACTTCATGGCCTTCCCATTGAAAACAACAGTGGCATTGTAGATGAAGCATGTAAACCTTACAGTTGCGGGGACAGTTCTTGATTTTCACAAGATTCCCTTTTAATCTTGACAGCAAAAATTTGTGGCAAGAACCGAGTTCAAAGCGAAGGTAAGGAAGATTTAAACTAAATAACTCCTTTTTTTTGCTCAATTTTGTTAAATGAATAAATGCTTGGCTTTCTTCTGTTTTTGTGTGCTGTTGGGTTGTAGTAAAAATAAGCCTACCGATAGGCTTCATGAAACCGTTTCAAGTCAATCCATGGATTATGCAACTAAATTTAATATCCAAGAAGACCATCTTAGGGTGATGGAACCTTGGCCCGGGTCATCATCTGCCATTGAATATAGATTTGAAAACATCCCCCAGCGGGTGGTCGTCACCAGTACCACCCATCTGCCTTATTTAGAGCTTTTAGGCTTGGAAGACAAATTGGTTGGTTTTGTCGGCGCAAACAATATTTATTCTGAAAAAATCTATAACCGCCTAAAATCTGGCAAAATAATAGAGGTAGGCATAAATGGTAAAATAAATTTAGAACTGCTATTGGCCAGTCAACCTGATTTAGTTATTGCCTTTGATCTTGGTGGTGAATCCTCAACACTTGATAAAATTGTCGAAGCGGGCATACCTATTGTTTATAATTCGGATTTTCTAGAAGAAACTGCTTTGGGTCGTGCCGAATGGATCAAGTTTTTTGGCTATATTTTTGATGAAAGTAATCTTGCAGATTCTATTTTTACTGGCATGGTTGAAAGATACCATCAGCTTAAAAATTTAACCCAAAACGTGACAGAAAGACCCAGTGTATTTTCAGGAGTGGTATATGGAGATGCCTGGTTCTTACCGGGTGGAAAAAACTGGTCAGCACAATTCATTAAGGATGCTGGAGGCAGCTATGTTTGGGAAGATAATCTAACATCAGGATGGTTAGAACTTAGTTTTGAAACGGTTCTCGATCGAGCCAGGGAAGCGCAATTCTGGATTGGGGTGGCCTCTATCAATACCCGCGCTGAGTTGATGGCTCAAGATACACGATATGAACTTTTTGAAGCTTACCAAGAGCAGCGCATCTACAATTACAATAAGCGCATAGGTAACAATGGTGGATTTGATTTCTTTGAATCGGCCTACGCTCGTCCCGATCTTGTGCTTGCCGATCTTATTGGGATATTGCATCCAGAGTTGCTACCCGATCATCCTACTTATTATTTTCAAAAGATTCCATGATCACACAGTATTTTGATACTTCAATAAAAAAGTGGCGACAACTGTTTGTTGGAATGGGGGTTTTATTAATTGCTTTATTTGCTCTAAATATAAGCTTAGGATCTGTGGCCATCCCTTTATCAAGTGTGATTGATTTCATTCTATTGCGCCCTCCCGTAGATAATTCTTGGCATTTGATTATGGCAAAATTTCGTTTACCCAAGGCACTCACAGCCATACTCGTAGGTGGTGGACTCGGTATCTGTGGATTGCAAATGCAAACCTTATTTCGGAACCCTATGGCTGGGCCATTCATTTTAGGTATTAGTTCTGGATCTGGGCTGGGAGTCGCTCTGGTTATTTTTTTAGGGGTTGAAGCTGGACTCCTTTTCGAACTTTCAGGTATTGCCAGAAGTTGGATTATGGTATGTGCGGCCGCACTTGGCTCCTTTGGCGTCTTGTTGGCCATCATATTGGCCTCTGTAAGACTCAAGGATTCGGTTACCTTATTGATATTAGGCTTGATGCTTGGTGCCGCATCAAGCGCTTTGATCAGTGTTTTACAATACTTCAGTCAAGCTACAAATATCCAAGCCTATATGATGTGGTCTTTTGGCAGTCTAGGAAGTCTCTCTTGGAATGAATTGATGATCTTTAGTGTGATCATCATTATCGGCATGATCATGTCTATAGGCTTGTCCAAATCATTGAATGCCTTATTACTTGGAGCAAGTTATGCTGAAAGTATGGGGGTAGACCTCAAAATCATACGTCTTCTGATCATCATTAATACCAGTATATTGGCGGGTACGATTACTGCCTTTTGTGGACCCATCGCTTTTTTTGGTTTGGCCATGCCCCATATTGCACGCATGCTTTTCAATACCACCAATCATTTGTTATTAACACCTCTCATCATCCTTATTGGCGGTATTTTAATGCTCCTTTTTGATACGGTCTCGCAATTACCAGGTATTGAGGCTACTTTGCCTATTAATGCAGTCACTGCCTTGTTAGGAGCTCCATTTGTTGTCTATCTCTTATTGAGAAAAAGAAACATTCATTATACTTTCGATAAATGAAGTTAATTCACACCCAATCGCTGGCCATTGGATATACTGAAGGGCGTTCAAATAAAGTGCTTCAAGAAAACATCAATCTGTCACTTTCATCTGGAGAGATCATCAGCCTTATGGGACAAAATGGGGTCGGTAAAACCACTTTCATAAAAACCCTATCTGGCTTACATAAGGGAATATCGGGATCCGTTTATCATCAGGATCGTCTCATTGATGAAATCTCAAAATCATCTTTGGCTAGACAAATAAGTGTCGTCCTTACCGAAAAACCCTTTGCCGCACACCTTTCTGTCATAGAATTGATCGCCCTCGGCAGGCATCCTTATTCCAACTGGCTAGGTCGATTAAGCACATCAGATAAGCAGGCCATAGATCTGGCCATAAGTCAAACAAACATTGATTATTTAGCCAGTAAAAAACTTTATCAGCTCAGTGATGGCCAATTTCAAAAAGTAATGATCGCTCGTGCTTTGGCACAAGAAACAGATTTGATCATTTTAGATGAACCCACCGCACATCTAGACTTGAGCAATAAAATAGAGATCATGCTGCTGTTAAAATCCATTGCTGGAAATGGAAAAGGGGTGCTTATAGCTACCCACGATCTACAAGTAAGCCTCCAATTGTCGGATCGCTTATGGCTCTTTAATTTTAATCGGCCCATATTAGAAGGTTGTCCTGAGGATTTAATTTTGCAAGGGGCTATTGATCAAACTCTCTTTCCTATAAATAACAATATCGACCTAACTACAGGAACGGTAAAACATCTGGATGAGCGTAAGGGTAATGTGCTCTTGCAAGGAGATCCTACCATGGTTCACTGGACCGCTCAAGCCCTGCAGCGCAATGGATATGCTGTAAATAAAGATACTCCCACGTCGACAACCATAAATTGCCTTGATTGCCTCTGGAGACTGGAGAGCAAAGACACCAGTACCTCCTTTGATTCCATTGAGAACTTATTGATACATCTCAAGTAGCCATTGAATGATTTGATGTTATTAGTCTCTGCGGACAGCGAGCGCATAGGGGGATGTGGAGTAATAAAATCTTACCCTAGTCTATATTCCTTCATTCATCATAATTATCATACTCACTTAGTCCATGAAAACCAATCTTGCATCAGTATGATCGCTGTAATGAACGATCAATTAAGATGAAGTATTAATAATCAATGATAGCGCGAAAGGGTCACTTCCCTCTGACTCGTAAAAAAAAAGACTGAATCCTATGGGATCCAGTCTTTTCGAAATTTTCAAGTTAAATGACCTATTAAAACTTAACTATTCTGAAAGTTCTAACGTCACTCGAGTTAAGATCTTTCACAGTCATTAAGTAGATACCCGCAACTTCATCAGCGATATCAATGGTCACTCCCGTACGGTTCACCTGTTTAGTTTGTACGATACGGCCAGATAAATCACTTACTACTATTTCTAATTGTGATCCTGAAGCTATTTCTATTTCTATCTTACCCGCCGTTGGATTAGGATAGGCCTTCACTGCACGCAACACCTCGTTGAATCCTAACACTTCTGCTTCAATAACAACGGAGAAAGTAAAATCAGATTCAGCACCATAAGGATCAGAGAGTTTTATGAGTAATTCAACGGTTGTATTAACTACAAGTCCACCAGAATTAGCAATAACCAGATTCCCATTCTCTATCTTAAAGGCGCCATTATCATCACCACTGACAATCTCAAATAGAATCTCATCTTGATTGGCATCACTGACAACAAGTTGAGCAACTATAGCTCCATTTTCTAATGCCTCTGAGATCGTCTCACTACCACTCTCTCCTATTGGAGCTTCATTCTTTTCGAGTTTAATCAACACAGTAGCTGTATCAGAAAGTAGCTCATCGCTTCCTGTCACTTGGAGGCTATACTCATCTCTTGTTTCGGCATCGAATGATTCATTATTGATTACCACAATTTGACCTGTCGATGGATCGATATAAAAAGGTTGATCAATATTTCCTGCAACAATAGCAAAAGTAATATCATCACCATTTGGATCTGTACCCATCACATTACCCACTTCAAAGCCATTCTCTACAATATCTCTTATCCCGAACTCATCATCCTGTAAAACAGGAGCTTGATTCACCTCTACACCACCTCCAGGAAGTAATGTGAACGTTTCCTCGTCTGAGAATACTGAAGATGCATAGGAGGGATCTATTGCTTGTACCGCCCAATAATAAGTACCTGGATCTAGGGCAACTGACCAACTCGTATTGTGCTCAGTATTTCCCTTTCCACTCGCTTTTCTTGAACCGTCGGCATTAGCCTGAGCATCAAAAATATCGCTCTTACCTGAGGCGGTTCCTATTCGAAGGGCATAAGTCAAACCAGCACTCGGAGTATTATCATCTTCCGATGGTTCCCAGTTGAATTCCATCATTTGACGCTCGTCTTGAATACGTGCTGATGGATTATCACCTCCATCCGAAGGCCTTCTAAAGGAATACAGCGCAGGTGCATTATCTACTTTTGTAACTCTACTCGCCTTAGGTGGTGATGGGGGCTTGTTGACCTTGAATTTACCTACAGTAGCCATCCTACCTGAAGCAGTATCATCCGCAGCAGAATCCAATAATGCTGATTCGTTTCGAACATTGACATAAAGCTTTGAGATGTATTTATTACTCCCTGGATCGCTCTCATCATAGTTTTTATTTACTCCTGTCAAAGCCATGTCTAAATCTGAATCTCCATCATAATCTCCAAAAGCAACTGCTGCATTGGTAAATTGACTCAAATCAAAGGCATCCTCTTTATAAGTCGCGGTTACCTGATCATATAGAGCAAGACCGGTAAACTCTCCTTTACCTAGCACCTCTCCTGAATACAACATATCTGCATTACCGTCACCATCAAAATCTCCCCAGCTGGTACGTCCATTCTTCATAGCAGCCAAGCCGCTCAATGTTTCAGAAATAGAGGTATAAACGCCCTCATCATTTCTATAGAGCTGCAGAATATCTCCACTGAATGAATCTCCTGAGACAACTAGATCAAGATCTCCATCGTTATCGAAATCAACCAAATCAAGTGTACCGTTGGATACTCCAGTAATGACTCCAGCATTCAATTCATCTTTTTTCATGATCAATTGACCATTTGCGTTAATACCTTCGTTGAGATAAACATCTGTTACTCGACCAGAAGCTGGGCTGCTTCCTGCCAATATCAAGTCGTAATCCTGATCGTTATCCACATCTCCAAATGCGATGGATGATCCTGTCAAAACCGGAAATTCATTTTCTAATTGAAGTTCATAAGCCTGAAGATTTCCATTCATATTGTCAAAGTAGTAAACATACACTGCCGCTACACCTGCCGAGGTAGATGAAGTAGAACCTGCATAAATTAACTCAGGAAGACCATCATTGTCAAAATCAATGAACTTCGCCTTGGCATTTACCAAAGGCTTGAATGGAATACCTGATTGACCAAAGTTTACATTGCCACTGAAATCATTGGCTGTCATACTTATTTTGTTTGCATTGTAAATAGTCTCGATATTTCTATTACTCGCAACTTCCGTACGACCAGCATTTTCATTTTCATCACCTGTCTTAACGTCAACTAGAATATCGTGCCCATTACCTTCAACATGTACTAACCAACAACCCTCCGAGCCGTCCTCACATGGTATGGGATCTGAATTCCTCAAAACAAAGGCTAATCTTATAACTTCCTCATCATCAGGTACCCCATAGAATTCTCTGATACTAGTAGAAATTTCCATTTTATAATAGTTTTCAGCTACCTTCTCTAGTTTTGGCTGAACACCATTATCACCCCAATTTCCAATTTGATAACTCCAATCCCAGGGAAACTCAGCATTCAAGTCATTTAGATTAGTTTGAACACCAGTATGAGCATATATGTCTCCATCATATCCAATCAGTGCTTGATTACCCAAGGTAAGATCAAAATAAACAGTCACGGACTCGTCACTACTGACATTTTTAGGCTCAATGCTGGCAACTGATTCTCCTTCGACACCGTCTCTACCTAGAAACGTAATCCAATGCATTCCCCCAACATCCATAGAAACCATCATAGTATTTTCATCAAATAACCTGTAGGTATATGTTCTCTCGGTGATTTCATTAGGGTCTCTCACTAGACCTTCAGCATTCCTTAATTCTCCGCCGTTATAGGCCGCAGGTACGCCTATATACGCACCTACTCCAAACAAAGTCAATTGTGCATCTGTAACTCCATTGAGACCATCTTCTGAAGGTAACGATACTTGGTAAGAAAATTCTCCATTAGGATTTATCCCAATAACATTCTCATCTGCAGGATTACCACAGTTCCCTGAATAAGGATCTTCATCTCCTATTTGCCAACCCTCAATCCATGTGAAGTTTTGGAAATCAATACTGAATGATCCATCTGCACCGAATGTAAGCAGATCATCAGTATAACATTCTCTCATATTTCCATCTTGCCCTATCCACCAATATTGATCCTCTAAGCTTGGTGTTTGTTCATAGGGATTCGGTCCGACAGCAAGACTGCCCTCAAAAGGTAGTACACGCCAATTACCAATAAGCATATCAGTCGTCCAAGCAAAAGGCTCCCAGTCTTCATCAAAATTATTATCTTCATCATCAAAGCCATCATCTCCACCAAGATTTTCAACCTGTTCACTGTAGTTCAAGTATAAATTGGCAATTGTTCGGGTCTCATCATTCGGATCTTCTCCAGTCATGAATACATCTAAGGTACCATCTCCATTCACATCAGCCCAGTCAAAATCTCCTTTAGTCATCCATTCAAAGTCGAAAATCTTATTGAAACTACCCGCATTATTACCTAGCAAGCCTAAGTCCCATTGCCTATCAGGATTCTTTCCAAATATGGCTAAGTCAAAGTCTCCATCTCCATCAAAATCTGAGAACTTCAATGAAGCATCCTCTCCTGCCGGTAACTTATTATCTACAATTCCTCCTAAGTTGAGCTCTTTCCAAGCATACTTCATCTCAAACTCAATGAATTGACTGAATTTCGAAGCATTGTAATTGGCATCCACCGCCTGCACTGAGAAATAGTATTTCCCAGGGTCTAACTCTAGATACATGAAATCTTGTAAGGCCGCTGATGGCTTTGCCGTAAGTCTCACTCCTGTTTCTAGGTTACTCTCTGTTGTGAAAATATTCGATTTCCCCTGTTCATCACCTAGAGCAATCACATAAGATACACTTGACTTTTCAGTGTAGTCATCACTAGAACGATCCCATGACAATCTTACTTTTCCAAAACCAAAGTCTGTTACCGTAAGGTTTGAAGGTACACTTGGTGCTTCATTGACAATATTACCTGTATTATTTTCAAATAACTGAGTAATACTATTAGTAGTAGTTTTTCCACTGATAAACACATCCATATCTCCATCGGTATCAAAATCTGCCCAGCGTACACTCGACTGCATCACCGAATCAAAGGGTGTGTTCACTACAAAGAAACTTCCTCCAGCTTGTGCATACAGCACTGTGGTAGGTACCGCATTCTTATCTTTTCCAGAAATCAAAGCATCTAGATCGCCATCATTGTCAAAATCAATCAGGTCAATGTCTCCATCGGCTAGAGACTGAATCTCATCATTATCTCTCACATTGAAATTAATGTAGGCTCTAAGAGAATCAATAGCATAATATTCATTGGTAAACATACGTGTCACGTTCTCTCTTACATCATTTCCTTGACCAGCAATACCTGTAGCAATGATATCTAAATCTCCATCTGAATCAATATCTCCCACTGAGATACTTGCCTCGCCCAACTGTAATTGACCCGAATAATCATAGGTTCCTCCAGTCAAACCTGCACGTGTGTTTGATATGATGCCTCCGACAGGATTGTCTCCTTTACCCGTACCTGCATAGATGATTTCTAAATCTCCATCATTATCAAGATCGGCAAATTCAATATCTCCCTTGGTAAAACCTTCTCTATAGAACTTATCATTTCTGTCGAAAATAACATCCCCACCTGAGGAATTGTATTTATTCTCATAGAGGTTCATGATGTAATCAATTTGACCATCATTGACGGTGAGACCCGCCAAGACCATGTCAATGTCTCCATCGGCATCAGAATCTCCAAAGGCGAGCGTAGCATCAGTCACACCATCAATAGGCGTACCATTATCTATCTTCACAAGGGAGCCTGCTCCATTGTTTTTGTAAATATTTAATACTGTAGCTGCCTCGAGATCTTTACCCGTAACAACTAGATCCAGATAACCATCATTATCAAAGTCTACCCAGCCTAAATCTCCTTCAGACTGACGCTCCAATTCATTATTAGAATTTACAAATACTCCCGAATCATTGCGGTAAAGTATTGTTTGATAGCCTTGTGAGGTCCCCATTAAGGCTAAATCTAAATCTCCGTCACGATCATAATCTCCCCAAGCCACATTACCATTGGCAATTCCAGGTATCGCTTGATCCATTTTCTTGAATGGCTCAGTAATTGATACGGTTTGTATAGCTGAAAATGCTGAGGTATTACCAAATTGATCAATGGCCTTGACCTTGAAATAATATGAATCTGCTAGATCATAAGCATCAAAGACTTGTCTCTTTGACTTTTGGAAACTTTCAAAGCGATCTGGAAATAATGGATATCCCGATGCATTCAGATTGCCCCTACTCAAATTAAAATTATCATCTATACCTACTTGGGCAGCATAACCAATTTTTCCTGTATTGGTATCTGACCATTTAAGCTCTACCTTGTAACCATTATTCTGTCCGATCAATTCGGTAGGAGCAGTCAAAGCACCTCCTACAGTCATGCTAGTATTGTTGATGAATCCTATGGTATTACCATTATCAGACTGTCTGGTTCGTCCACTAATCACAACATCTACTTTTTGATCCGCATTGATGTCAATCAAATTGATAGAACTGATGAAAGAGAAACCTTTTGCCTCAGTAGCTACTTGCGAGATGTATTGATCTAATCCCCCGTTTGCGTTTTGCAAGTAGAAATTCAGTATTGCCTGGCCATTCCAAGTATCAGATGTATTACTTCCCACACCCACAATATCATTGAGCCCATCATTATTCACATCTGCTATCGCAAATGAGTTGGTAATAGGCATACCCTCTAGTGCAAAGTCTGAATAGGCAATAGCACTGTTGGTTTGACTTTTATAATTTACTGGAATCAGCATAGTCACGTTTTCTGATGCTTTTTTAAGATTTTGGAAGAAATCTCCCGATTTTGATATCTCCATTTTAAGGAAACTAATCTCTCGAGTTCGGAAAGCATCGGACCAGTAATCAGAGTCAGTCGTGTAGGAAACTAAGACTGAATATTTTGAAGAATCTTCCCCAAAAATCTGCATATCAAGGATACTCTTATCTGCAAAGCTGTTTAGATAATATCCTTGTACCGCACCACTACTTTTAGATTCTACACCATATAGTGCACTTCTTGCAAGGCCTGAGCCATTCATATTGATGGCAATCAAATGGTCCGTATCTCCATCACCATCTGGATTAAGATAGGTATGCGCCATCCCTCGGTATTCACTTCGTCCACTCGCATCCATTTTTGACCAGAATAATGGTCCTGCACCTTTATACTCTACACCGTTTTCGTTGGAATCTTCTCCACGCAACCAAAGAAGGGTAGTATCATTAAGATTTTTTGATTCAATAGAGAAAAGTCCTATACCCCCATCATATTCACCCCAATTATTGGCATATCCGGTAACCAGCTCATCCCGACCATCTTGGTCAATATCGATGGCTATGTTAGATGCAGTAATGCCACTACCATGTCGCCCTCCTCTAATTCCTAATGATAATTTATTGAAAGACTCACTGAAAACACTCACAGAGGAATTCTCATCAATATTCATCAAAGTAGAAAATGGTGTCGATGGCCAATCATGGCTATGGTTGTCTACAATAATATCTGGCTGACCATTACTATCAAAATCACTGATGACTATGCTAGACTCATTATCAAGTGTGAATGATTTAGAGTTATTGTTGTCTAAATTAAAAATCTTTAATGAAGCAGGTTGCTCACCCGATCCAGACCAGAATCTTTTCTTGTATCCATAAGCTTCCGGCTTGACATCTGAGTCCATGTTGATTAAATGTACTTCATTGAAAAAATCATCCATCAATTCGGTACTTGCCGCAAAATCTAGTCCTTCAACAACAAAGTCAGGCGAACTTACAAAAGCAGAGACCCCAAACTTGCTATCGATATTTTGGATCGAAACACTGTAAGTACCTTTTTCTAAGAAATATTCTAGCTCCTTGGCTCCAGCACCTGTGTAAACCAGGCCACTTACATCTGCAACTCCTCCGCCAGTGCTTGTGGTGTATAGCGTGTTACAATTAGCGCCACTACATATCTTGATGTTGTAATAATCAGAACTCGTAGCGAAGTTGATTTTTACTTTACTTCCTGCGATGGTGATCGTCGGCAAGCTCGGTGCTGCTAAATCACCGGTAGGCGTCACCGTGTTGGTATTGGTGAACATAACTAACTTATTTCTGTTATCTCCTGCCAATCTTCCATGAAAAGCCATGTCTAAGGCAGCCCCACTATTCAATCTTCCCAAATCATAATTAATCCGGCTGTCCCATGGATTCATGGTGAACGTCTCCGATGAGTAATACCCCTTCTTTTGCTCAAGCTCACCACTGGCATTGATATTGAATAATCCAGGGACAAAGTAACGATCCCATTCCCCTTCATTTTCATTTGATACAAGCGCTACAATACTTACGGTGCTATCTTTAAGTACGGCAATTTTTGGAGCAAATACAGCACCATAATAATCTGAAATAGCAATAACCGAATCACTCGAAATTCTTAAGTTCAATGCTACCTCAGTCCATGTGCTGTCATTATTGGTTAACTCAAATCTTTTTAAAGCACCACTTGAGGTATTTGCTTTGTTAGGTGTGTAAGCCACCAATAAATCTCCAGCCCCATCTCCATCAAGATCACCAAAGTCTAAGGTTAGGTCACGATCAGAATTGTCATCTTGACCTGCTCCGGGAAGCTTATCTATAAGGGAAAGACCTGCATTGTAAATAAGGTCCCCATCTTCCTGCAAATAAACGAAGAGATCTTGCGCTTGGCTTTGACCATTCCATCTTCGCTCTAGTATAAGATCTGTCTTAGTATCTCCATTGATGTCTGCAACAAAAGCATTGTTGAAGTCACCCAACCATTCGTTGTTTATGTTGTTTAACTGTTTACTGCTCACTCTCGGCCCGTCAGAGAGAAACTCATAGATAATAATTCCCGACCAATCTCCACGTAATCCATCAATGCGACCATCTCCGGTGATGTCACCCCAAACCATTCTTTGAGCATATCCCAAATCAATTCCATTATCGGAATACTCCTTGGTGGGCGCAGCAAATACGCCCGAGCCATTATTGATTAGATAAGCTGTTTTGCTTGAATTTCCAATGACCACATCCAAAAATCCATCTTGATTGATGTCAAGGGGTTTGGCATAAGTGTATTCACTCCAATCTTCGTGCAGTGTCGTTGAAGTACTGTCAGCTGCATCGAAAAGCTTCACTATGTAGCTGTCATTGTCATCCGTTCTTGCGATATAAAGGACCTCATCAGTACCGTCATTGTCAGCATCAAACATGTCAACGGAGGTATAATAGCAACAATGAGGACTAGTTTCAGTCGCAAAATAGGGAGCAAAAATCAAATCTGGCTTTTCCAATGCATTTTCATAGGGTCCGATATCAGGCTTAGATCCTGCTGGATTAGGTCTTGTAGTGCCTTTGATATCCAAAACATCACTTGAAGCTATACCTGCTCCAATCAACACACTCGAAGAAGTCAATTGATAGTCACGATTGGCCGCATCAACAAAAGCCGTACTGGCCCCGATAAGATTATTAGCACCGTATTTATCAATCTCATAATCCAAATTGATATTACCATTAATCAAATTGTTTTGTATGGTTAGCTTGCTCGGCTTCGTTGCGCCCCATTGTTGAATGGAATTGCTCAAGACTATTGAGTTTTGAACTACACCAGTATAATTTTCAACATCTTGAAAATTCAATCCATTTTCGATTAAAGTATGATTCACAGAATACTCTTGAACCCTACCTATTCTCACCGAATGATCACATCTCGCTTCATTATCGTAAAACATACTGTTCAGCACAGTTAATTTATCTAAATCTTGGGTCATCAATCCACCGGCCGTACAATTATTATCTCCCACAGCATTGTTATCATAGACGGTCGTATTACTCACAGATAGCTCTTGAGACCAAAATATGCCAATGCCTGCACCATCTCCATTTTGTACATCATTATTGTAAATTCTCGAATTTGAAATGTTGATTTTCTTTGCATCTCGAGCAAAAACTCCAGCAGCATTGACCCAATCCGATTCACTTACTTGATGATCATAAATATGAACATAGTCAAGATCTACTGATGCTTCACTAATTGCAACTCCAGCACCTTTAACACTTTTTTGCTTGATGTTGACCATTCCAAAATATGCCCATCCATAGTCAGCAGCAATCATTTTATCCCAAATAGCCTCACTATCAATCTTTATAACTGTAGCTTGAGGGATATTCTCAGTTACATTTTGGACCGCATCATCATAAGTAAATCCTGGACCAGCTGTATAAAATGAACGGCTGCCATCAGTAAACCGTAAATTCTTCTCATTATACGGAAATGTGAAAGTTAAAACCTTATCATCAGCAATTGACTGATTATTAGACAGCGTAATGTTATTTTGATCTGTGATTGCTGCCACAGTAACCGTTCCTGATATTCCATCTCCCGTAACTATATCCCCTACCTCAATGGTTCCTACATTAGCATCTATTACCAAAGCAGTAGCACCACTGATCGCTCCATTTACTGCAGCAGTTACTGTGGGAGCCTCAATCCAAATATCACTACAACAACCCCCTTCACCCCATGCTAGTGCCTGTTGATTGTCTCCTCTAATCAGACCACTTGGATTTTCATTTCTATCATCTGAAACTACTTTTTCATTGTCTGATTCCCAAT
>CAJQKV010000014.1 GCA_905479015.1 uncultured Cyclobacteriaceae bacterium | reverse complement strand
TATTCGACAAACAAGACCCCAACACTTTGCGCTTGACAGGCGGCATTGAAAACCTGCACCTGCCCCTTAAGTAAACGTTCAGCATGTTGCTTATGAATGGCCCATTCAGCATTCAATTCAACTTTGCGTGATTCACTCCCTTGCGTAATTTTTGGAATAGGACTATTTGATTCACTGATTAAATTAAGATAATGTGCCGTAAATCCATTTTCGAAGTTTTCAACATCATCATAGGCCTTGGATAATCGCTGTACCATGATACCATCCCATAGGGTTAAGTCTTCGCTTAGGGTATTACCCATAGCGATCAGTTCATTATGATTTGTTGGATCCATTTTTAAAAGCAAACTTTTGAGCTTTGTATTGATTTCATTGAGACGATTGGTCATATTGGTCATTTCTCTATAGGTGGCGGCAGTAGCTGTCATGAATTCATGGTATTTTCGGTATTGTGCTTCACTCAGATCATATAAAGGATTTGGTTGAATGATCGCTGGATTTTCAAACCGTTTTTGGTCATAGGTTAAAGTCAATTGATAAGAACCAGGAATAGCCCGGTGGCCCGAATAGCCCCCTTCAATATAGACCTTGGGTATCCCAGGCAGTAAAGGATAACGCATGTTCCAAACAAACCTATTGAGACCTTCATTTTTGGATAAAGTGGGGTTTTTTGGAGGATTTCCTTCATAACTTATGTAATTTTTATTTGCCTTAGATGAAAAGGTATTGACCATATTACCTTGAGCGTCTTTGATGGTCAAGGTAAGTTCAGTTTCTTTACTTAAGGAAGGTAAGTCATAATAAAGCACCATACCGCTGGCCGGATTCACACCTTTTAGCACATCTGTACCTTTGTTCTTATTCGAATTGAAGGCACTGGACCAATTCGCAATATACGTGGGTGCAGGGGCATAAAACTTACCTTTGCGCGAGGTGCCATCATATTGGCGAAGGATAGTTAAATCATCTAAAACCCAAAAAGACCTTCCTTGTGTGGCGACGACGATGTTGTCATGACTGATGGCGATATCAGTAATCGGTGTAATGGGTAAGTTCAGCTGTAAAGGAGCCCAATTAAGTCCACCATCCCATGATGCATGCATGCCTGTGACGGTCCCTGCAAATAGTAAGTCTTTGCGTTTTTCATCTTCACGTACCACTTTCGTATAGGCCCCTTGTGGGATTCCTGTAGTGATGAGTTTCCATGATTTTCCGTAGTTCGTACTTTTGTATAAACCAGGTGTATAGTCGTTAAATTTATAGCGCGTCGTAGCCAAATATACCGTACCGGGATCATGGGGTGAAACCTCAATGGCATTGATTAATGTTTCGGGCAATCCTTTTGGCGTCACATTGGTCCAAGTAGTACCATTGTCTTTTGTGAGATGAACCCTACCGTCATTACTACCCGTGTAGATGACTCCTTTTTCGTGTTTAGATTCTACAACATAAGTCAAGGTACCATAATTTTCTGCACCGACGGCTTCAACGGTATAAGGCCCGCCTCCTTTGCCTTGCTTTGCGTCTATATTGGCGGTCAGGTCGGGTGAAATAACCTCCCAAGAAATTCCTTCATCTCTAGTTCTAAGTAAATATTGTGCTCCATGAAAATAAGTATTGGGCTCATGGACGGACTTTACGATGGGAGCATTCCAATTGAATAAATACTTCATGTCCCGAGCCGCGAGGCCCAAATATAAATTAGGCTCTATCTTAACATTTGTTCCGGTTTTGGCTTTGGTATCTAGTAGTTCAATAGATCCTAAATAACTCCCACCCATGACCTTCACAGGATTGTCGGGATCAAAAGCCAAAAAAGCACTCTCACCGCCTGCAGAACTGGTCCAATCAGATTCAGTAATACCCGAAGATCCCAGACCAATACTCGCGATTTTGACTGAAGAGTTGTCTTGTTGACCACCATAAATATTGTAGGGAAACAGATTATCAGTGGTGACTCGATAAAATTGAGCCGTCGGCATGTTGTCAATCCGGGACCAATGCGCCCCCTTATCAAATGAAATTTCAGATCCTCCATCATTGGTGAGGAGCATGTTTTTACTATTGAGAGGGTTGATCCAAAGGTCATGATAATCTCCGTGATGACTGCGTATTCTTTCCCAATCCTTGCCTCCATTTATGGATCTATAGGTACCTGCACTTAACACGTAAACGACATTTTCATCCTTCGGATCCAATGTGATCTCAATATAATACCAAGCCCGCTGTAAGAGACGATGATCTCCACTTATTCGGGTCCAATTTTTACCTGCATTTTTAGAAACAAATAAGCCTCCTTTTTCTTGCTGAGAATCACTTTCAATAAGGGCATAAACCCAATCGGAGTTGGCACGAGATACGGCAATTGCCATTTTTCCTTTCTCTTCGGGCAATCCTTGATGAATTTTTTTCCATGTATCACCACCATCCGAAGATTTATATAATCCGCTGCCTTCACCGCCACTGATGACTTGCCAAGGGGTTCTCATATGCTCCCACATGGCAGCATACAATATATCAGGGTTATGGTAATCAAGGGATAATTCACTGGCACCCGTCAAATTATTTACAAAAAGGGTGCGCGTCCATGATTTACCCCCATTCGTTGATTTAAAAATACCACGATCCTCATTCGGACCATTCAATGCTCCTTGCGCGGCTACCCACAAAATGTTAGGGTCTCGAGGGTGAACAACTATGCGTGAAATATGCTGCGTCTCCTTGAGTCCCATATGGGTCCAGGTTTTACCAGCATCTGTTGATTTGTATACGCCATCACCGTGGGAAGTCATTACCCCCCTGGGTGCGTGCTCACCCATTCCTACATAAACGACGTTGGTATGGCTTTCCGAGACAGCAATAGCTCCGACAGAGCCCATTTTGAAAAACCCATCAGAACAATTAATCCAATGCTGACCCGCATCGGAAGTCTTCCAGACGCCCCCCCCGGTAGTACCCATATAATAAGTTAAAGGATCGTCGATGACACCCATTCCTGCATTGGCACGACCGCCCCTGAAAGGACCAATACTTCTGTATTTTAGATTATTAAAAACTGAATCTAGTACTTGCGACTGTAGGTCATAGGTGAATATTAGACAGCAAATGATTAAAATAGATGTTTTCATTTTTATGTAGTTAAAGGATATTATATTCTATTGAGTTTAATGATGCTTTTAGCGGCGATAATTTCGAGCCTTTTTGTCAAAAAATTTATTCAACTAAATTGGTTAATTAATTTAACGAGGGCAAGAACAATTTTGTGAGTGGCAAAATCAATTAAGTTCAATCATACGAAGATTACGCTTTTTTAATAAGACTATGCATCAATTCCATAACGTAATAGACGTCCTCAGAAGTCGTTCGCCAATTAACGAAAGCCGCGCGAATCCCTTTTTTTTCTAGGTAAAAGGTAGGAGACATGAATACCTTACCCGTCTCATTGAGCACAGATAAAAACCTAGTGACCCGCTCATCACTGTAGTCGTTTAGGGTAAAGCAAACCGTATTAAGTCGAATAGGGGCCAATAATTCAAAATGGGTATGCTTCTCGATCCAGTCTCCGAAAAATTGCGCATGTTTAATGCTGTCATCTACCATTTCTTGGATGCCAGACTTCCCGTAAGCAAGTAAGGCAAACCATACGGGCAGCGCTTTCAATCGTCTTGAGTTTTCGGGCAAAAGATTTAAATAATCCACAGCACCTAATTGATTTTCTAAATAAGGAGCATTTGAGTTTTGGAAGGTTTCAATCTGAAAAATTTTATGTGATTCTTTTATAAAAAAAATTGCATTTTCATAGGGGACGTTGAGCCATTTGTGGCAATCGATGGTGAAACTATCTGCTTGATCCCAACCATCAACCAAATGTCGATGACTTTTGCTACAGGAAGCAAAGCCTCCAAATGCCGCATCTATATGCCACCAAAAATTAAATTTTTTCTTGAGTGGGGCGATGCCTTCAAAGTCATCAAAGTCGGCTGTATTTACGGTACCAGCACTGGAAATTAAAATAAATGGAGCACCAGATAAATGGAGGATTTGTTTTTCAAAATCTTGCAAATCCATAGATTCCCGATGACCATGATTCGTTTTAATGGTCGTAATATTGACACTACCTAATCCCAATAAAGACAGGGCCTTTAAAACAGATGAATGCGGTAGGGCAGCCAAAACATGAATGGGTCCACTGATACCTTCTTTGGCATAATCTTTCCCTTGCTGTTTACCTATCCACTGTCTTGCAGCAGCCAAGCAAGTCACATTAGACATGGTTGCTCCTGAGACGAAACCCCCTGATAAGTTTTTAGGTAAATTAAATAACTCAAGGAGTAATCGGATGGTTTCCATTTCAATATGGGCAGAAACATCTCCTTGACCACTGGCCTTAAAGGCATTTTGGTCGTAAATGGTGGTGAGCCAATCACCGGCAATGGATGCCGGAGTCGTGCCTCCAGTGACAAAGCCCCAATATTTGGGACCCGAAGAAGAAACCATGATTTTCTCAAAGGTTTCATTGAAGTATTTGAGTGTATTTTGAGTGCCCCACCCATCTATCGGAAGCTTCGTGTCAGGGCTTATTTTATGTGTATTTGAGGTAGGACGATGCTGTAAATGATCCAGATATGAGAGTCCTTGTATTTTTACCTCATCGAGGATGCTTGCCATCTCATCTAAGTCTTTTTTTAACCTTTCGTTCATCTCACTAAAGTATTACATTGTAGTTTATTAATAAAGTTAAATGCCCGAAGTACAGCGCGATCCTCAATGAAAAAGGAAGTGGATTAAAACAAGACTGCCCAATAGGGTCCAGCCAAGCCTACTCAATGAGTTGGAACTGGACTGAAATAAGACTTTATAAGATGAAAAGTTACTGATTTTCCCTTCAGTTGCGATCAATAAACTGATAAAAATAACCCAAAATGCCCGCACAAAATAATTCATGTCAGGGAGTAAATATTGCAGTAATAAATTTAAAGGGAGGGTAATTAAAAAAGCCAACAAGACCTTTTTTTTATTTGGGACAAGTAATAATGCAGCCGCACAAATCATCACGGTAATTCCACAATTGATATAGTATCTAAGATTATTTAATGTATGGGTAAAGGCAGTACTTGGATTCTCAAATTTCAGGTAGAGCAATATCATGCCCATGGTAAGTGAGCTGATTAAGCTGAAAATAATAGCCTGCCGCCCCGCACGAATTTTTTGATAATCCGAAGGGTTTTTATTAATATAATTTGAATAGATGTCGACCGACCATAAGGTAGCAATCGAATGAAAAGTTGAATCTACTGTACTCATTAATGAAGCAAATAGACCGCAAAGGATGATACCTCGGAGTCCTATAGGCACATAGCGATTGACCAAATAAGGGAATGACATATCTGGATCACTCAGGCCCTCACCTAAGATGCCATATAGGGCAATACCGGGGACCACTATAATGAGCGCCATGAGGTATTTCAATACCCCGCCGACCAATAATCCTTTTTGTGCCTCTTTTAGATTTTTGGCAGCCAGTGAACGCTGTATGATAGTTTGATTCGCACACCAATAATTAATATTTAAAAAGAATAAGCCAAATAGATGGGTCCAAGGCAGGGTCGGATGATCGGCAGGTAAATGTAGGTGCATCCGATGACTCGTTTGTACATATAGCTCCTCCCAGCCACCCAGTGCGCGAACGCTTACGATAAGTACAAACAAGCCACCAAATAATAGAATGATGAACTGAATGATGTCTGTTTTGACTACTGCATTTAGACCCCCTAGATAAGTATATATGGCCGAAAAGACCCCCAAAATCACTATTAAGAGCGCAATGCGCGTCATGCGGTCCTCATGCAGCACGGCAAGTTGTTCTCCAAATACTTGATCGGCAGCGTAAGCACCCCAAAATAAGGCAGCACCCAAAGTAATGGTAGAAAATAAACTTAGGTTAGCTATCGAATAAAACAATCCAGCGCGTTTACCAAGGCGCATAGTGATGAATTCGGTAACGGTAGTAATTCTGTGTTTTAAAAACATCGGAATAAAGACGAATGCGGCAATCAAAAGACCTTGAATGGCGTTGATTTCCAAATTTGCCTGAGCTAAACCATAGAGATAAGCCGAGCCCATCATGCCCAAAAACTGATAACCTTGTACATTGGTTGCGATGGTAGAGATGGCAATGGAGGGCCATCTTAAATTTCTAGAACTTAAAAAATAAGCATCGGCATCTACTGTTTTATTTTTTGAACCGCTTAAAGCCACGATCAAAATCAAAGCGAAATAGCATAATACAATAATAAAATCTAACATAATATTAGAATCTGGGTCCTTTACCTAAAGGTGTGTTTGGAGGATCTTGGGGAATTCTTCCATATACCCTGGGCAGAGAGATGGTTTTTAAATGTGGCAGTACCCATTTTGCAAAATATTGGGCTTCTTGATGATGTGGGTAACCAGAAAAGATGAAGGAGCGTATACCCATACTCATATAGTCATTAATTTTACCAAGAACTTGTTGGGGATTTCCTACCAGAGCGGCTCCACAACCTGATCTTGCGAGTCCAATTCCTGTCCACAAATGGGGTTCAACGAAATGATCTGCCCCAGCAGCGGCTCGCATTTCGCTTTGTTTGGATACTCCCAAAGATTTGGCGTCTTGCGCTCTTTCCTTAATTTCAGTTCCTTTTTGGATATCTAGCTTGGATATCAATTGATCAGCATATTGCCGTGCCTCTTCTTCAGTTTCTCGTACGATAACATGGACTCGAAGTCCGAAATCCAATGTCCGATGATAGGCAGCCGCTTTGGCTGAGAGGGTTTCCATTTGTGCTTTAAGTTTTTCCCTTGTCTCAGGCCACATAAGATAGACGTCACAGTGCTGGGCACAAAGATCTATACCTGCAGGAGAATACCCCCCAAAATAAAGCATGGGTCCACCATTCTGTTGATAAGGCTTGACGGGGGCAGTAGGAAGGTGTAAGTCATAAAAATCACCATGAAAATCAATAAAATCTTCATTCCAGGCTTGTTTTAAGATGGTGATGACTTCTCTTGAGCGCTGATAACGTGCTTCTGAATTTAGCTCAGTTCCGGGGAGATTAGAGGAAATGATATTTAAGGTCAAACGACCTTTCAGCATGTGATCAAGGGTAGCAATGGCTCGTGCGAGCATCGGAGGGTGAACTTCACCACATCTGATGGCTGTCAATAAGTTGATTTGTTGGGTTTGCGGGGCGATGGCTGCTGCAAAACTCAAAGTATCTTGACCTACCTGATAGGAGGAGGGGCATAAAATATTACGATATCCTAAGACATCTGCTTGTCGAACAATGGCTGCGGTATTTTCCCAGTTGCTTTTATATCTATCATTTCGAGTGCCTAAAAAATCATCATCACCATCGCAAATCGGGGCAAACCAAGAAATTTCTGCTCCAGAAACACTAGAGGCTTTAGATGGTGTCAGATGAGGTTGCGTCATTATTTTATACAATTGTGGATGATATTTTATAGAAAGGGTTAAAACAACAGGTAATCTTATCTCAAGAGGAGAGGATCATTATTCACTATTTTAATCTTAGGATCAGGGTCTTTTCACTTTGCATATATTTCTAATTCAGGAGCCAATCTATTGAAAAAAGCACAAAATTGATCGTTTTATTTTCTTTTTCGAAAAGAAGCCCTATTTGTGATTCATTGATTTGAGTAAGGTCAGAATAGGCAGAGATTCCCGGGTAAATTTCTTTTTTTATGGGCCAGGTAGCTCCATTGTTCTGGCTTCCCTTAACGGTCATACGAACCCTTTCTTCTGTACTATTTGGTCCACTATAAAGGAGTAAGGTATGTGCGGTATTTTCAAATAAGAACAAACTTGATTGGCAAACTGGGGTAATTAATTCAGGATCGAAATAGATGCTGTCCCAGCTTTGACCCCCATTTTTACTTCTTGCGATCAGCCGTTCTTTAGTAGTTCCACTTTGTTGACGGATATTCAGCATTAATTCTCCATTTGGAAGAATTGCCCCTATGGCTTCATTTGAGGAGGCAATGGGAACCTCTTCGCTCACTTGCCAACTTTTCCCATGATCATCACTGAAATAGCCATAGGCGTTATACTCGTTAAATCCGGATTGAGGGTTTCCTGTCGAGTGGTTGGCTGGCACATAAATTCGGCCCTTAAATACCCCTTCATTAAACTGAATTGCATGCCCTGGTGTATTGGCATGGGTGCGCCAATCTTTCTCAGGGTGGGGTGAATGTTTATTAAAATGAACCTGTCGTGTAATTTCTTTTGGCGGCGACCAATTGCTACCAAAATCTTCAGAAGTGATCAACCAAACTCCTCTGTCTCCATTTCCGTTTCTTACATCTTGTTCTGATTGGGTGCCCGTATTGAAAAACAAGAAAATTCTACCTGAGGGGAAGAGTGGATCATGATAGTCTACGACAGGGGCAGGATTACCTGCTTGTGATGATCTATTATTGATGAGTATTTTTTGCTTGGACCAGTTCAATCCACCATCATCACTATGCTTCATCACAATATCCACATCTCCAAAATCATCACATCCATTCACACGTCCTTCTACGAAGGATAGAATTTTTCCATTTTTTAACTGCACGATGGCAGGTATCCGATAGCAGGCATAATCTTCCTGACCATTCTCAAATAATATTTGCCCACTAAATTCCGAATGTTTTTGAGAAAACAACTGAAGGATACAAATGAAAAAAAAGAAAGAATAAATTAAAATACGCATGATGACTTAAGATAAGCACTTTATCATTTAACCTATTAAAACTAGTGAATTTAATGAATGAGAGATCGAGCATTTATACCCACGATGAGCTCGAAAAAAGGAATGAAAAATAGAGTATATCCCTCAGGGTTGAGAGATTCAGCTGAAGTATTGTTTTAGCATAAATAGTTTTACTATTATTTGCTTAAGGTCTAAAGTTTTTTTATTCTTGAAAAGAATGCCCTAACTTTTTTTATTGATCAACGTTAATTTTTTAATTCTTTAGTTGAGGTTTAATGGTTTGTACATTTAAAATAATAAAAAAACAGGTTCATGACAAATTTAGTTGACTTACCCCTAGAGCAACCACTCCTAGAAGAAATAGCAGCGCATGCCCAAGAAATAAGCGTTTTCAAGGGGACTTCGATTGTAAAGGAGGGTGATGCAATGAATCATATTCCCTTCCTGATGAAAGGGTCTATTAGGGTTTTTCATAAGGATTATGAAAAAGATCGAGAAATGACCTTGTACTATATCAAGGAAAAAGAAGCTTGCATGTTTTCCTATTTCACCATTTTTTCAGATCATAAAAGCAAGGTTTTTGCAGTGGCAGAATTAGATTCATCACTGCTATTGATCCCCCGAGAAATCATGAACAGTTGGCAATTTAAGTACCCCTCTTGGCAGAAGTTTGTAGTGAAAACATATATTCATAACTATGAAATTCTTTTGGATAAATTAAAAGAAGCTAGTTTAATTAAAATTGAAGGTCGTTTGAAAGCCTTTTTTAAAAATAAGTGCAGCATCTTAAATACCAATGAAATACCCATTACCCATCAAGTCATTGCAAATGAATTTGGTACGACAAGAGTGGTGATTTCTAGAGTTTTGAAAAAAATGGAACAAGAAAAAGTGATTATCCTAGGAAGAGGTAAAATTATTTTAATTTAATGACTGCTATGTAACATATGATGCAAAATTTATACAATAATGTTGATTATTATTGTTTTGAACTAATCAACAATAATCATGGATAAAAATAGATCAAAAATCAGGTTACACGACGGAATAGTTGGGATTCTCTATCTCAGCAGTGTTTTATTGGCCAATTATATTAATTTAAGTTTTGGCTGGATCGCCATAGCGGTGGCTGGACTGCAAATCGTAAGTCCTTTTACTAAATTCTGTCCTGTGTATTTCGTATTGAATAAAATGATGCCCGATACCGAACCTATCCAGAATGGAAAATGAAAAGTTAATTTTTTAAAAGGTCTTGCCGTCAAATAATGAACTTTTAATTCATACGATTCTTATTTGTTTTTTTTACAACTAATTTATTTCTTATCTTGAAATTGAGAAAAAGAAATATTATGAAAAGAAAGAACGTTAAGTTGAAGTCCAGAAGATCTTTTGTTAAAAGTGGTCTGGCCTTATCCGCCATTACCATCCTTCCTCGCCATGTTTTGGGTG
Source organism: uncultured Cyclobacteriaceae bacterium (assembly GCA_905479015.1). Lineage (GTDB taxonomy): Bacteria > Bacteroidota > Bacteroidia > Cytophagales > Cyclobacteriaceae > UBA4465. The sequence continues at coordinate 150,634 of CAJQKV010000014.1, read as the reverse complement.
GTAAGGGCTTCACAGCACCCAGCGACCAACTCAATATTGCGGCGATTGGATCGGGAGGTAAAGGGGCGAGTGATATTTCAAATGCATCTCGTAATGGCAATGCAAGAGTGGGTGCTTTGTGTGATGTAGATTTTTCTGGAAGTGCAGCAGCAACGGCCAAAAAATTTCCAAAAGCCAAACGTTATGCTGACTTTAGGGAGATGTTAGACAAGGAAAAAGACCTAGATGCCGTCACGATTTCTACACCTGATCACGTCCATGGTGTGGCCGCTATTTATGCCATGGAGCGCGGCAAACATGTATATGTTCAAAAACCAATTACGCATAACATAAGAGAAGCCCGTATACTGACCGAAATGGCCAGAAAACAAAAAGTGGTTACTCAAATGGGTAATCAAGGAGGATCTAATCCCTTGTTACAGACCGTTCAGGGTTGGGTGGATTCGGACGTCATAGGCAAGATTTCAAAAGTCCAAATTTGGACCAATCGTCCGGTATGGCCTCAAGGGATAAAAATGCCTGCGGCAGATCCTTCAGCCAAGCCTGCAGATTTGAATTGGGATTTATGGCTCGGTCCTGCACCGGATAAACCTTACACACCTAACATGCATCCATTCAATTGGAGGGGTTGGTGGGATTATGGTACCGGGGCCTTGGGAGATGTGGGGTGTCATTTGATAGATATTCCCTACAGAACACTGGGTTTGAAATATCCCAAGGATGCCGAGTGCAGCGTCGGAACGGTTTATTCTCGTATGTGGACGCCAGATTACTTTCCTGAAGGATGTCCACCTTCATCTTTTACTACGTTGCATTTTGATGCAACAGAGAAGAGTAAATCACCGATTGAAATGACTTGGAGTGATGGGGGTATCAGGCCATCACATCCAGAAATCATTCCTGCCAATCATGATATTGGGGGCCCCGGAAGCGCAAATGGCGTTTTGATGATTGGAGAAAAAGGCATCATCTCTACCAATATTAATGACAGCTCACCATTGATGCCCAAACTTTATTTAAACGATGGCACGACTGAATTTGGTCCAGAGTTAGCACCGAGCGATGAGCCGGAATACGGGCATCAGCGCAAATGGGTAGAGGCTTGTAAGGCAGGTTATCAAAGCAGTGAGCATCAAGCCCTGACTTCCTCTTTTGATTATGCAGGACCCATGACCGAGACCGTATTAATGGGGAATTTGGCCATCCGAAGTTATATGCTTCGACGAGAAAATGCGGAAGGAAAAATGTCTTTCTATGCACGTAAAAAATTGATTTGGGATGGAGAAAACACTCGAATCACCAACCTAGAGGAGGCCAATCAATTTGTCGGGAGGGTCTACAGATCGGGTTGGGAGATGTGATAAATGAGAAGGATAGGGTTTAATATGATCATATTAAATCATATGGAATGTGATGCTTTTAATTTTATGAGAAATAAAAGGGGTTCATGATCATTTAAAATTGTTGAACTTTAGGTAACCTTTTTTGTTTCATTTCGTTCAGTCATACAGTTAAGGAGGGGATTGAAATGAAGAAGATTCAAAAAGTAGTATTATTTAGTATATTTTTTCCAGTATTTACGGTTGCTGCACAAGAGGTCGTTCAGGATAAAAGAAGCTATGTTACCCATGCCATAAAGGGAACAGAAGTCCCAGAAATTGACGGTCGATTCAATGAACCGCTTTGGGATAAAGTTGCTTGGGAAGGGAATTTTGTCGAGGCAGACCCTGATGAGAATACAGCTCCTGCCCAATCCACTCAATTTAAGTTGGTTTATGACGATAATTTTTTGTACGTCGCCATCCAATGCTTGGATTCTTTACCGGATCAGATTGTAAAACGGCTGTCCAGAAGAGACAATACGCAGGGGGATTGGGTAGCCATTGCTTTTGATAGTTATTTTGACAAAAGAACGGCTTTTGTTTTTACCGTGAGTGCATCTGGCGTAAAGGGGGATGCCTTTGCTACAGAAAATGGAAATAATGGTGATGACAGTTGGAATCCTATTTGGTATGTAGCCACTACTGTTGACCAAGAAGGGTGGAATGCAGAAATGAAAATCCCGTTCAGCCAATTGAAATTTGGAAAATCAGCGGAGCAATTATGGGGATTGCAAGTAGCAAGAAATTTATTTAGAGAACAAGAAAGGTCAGTATGGGATAGGATCCCACAAAACAGTGCGGGTTGGATCAGTGAATCAGGAACGCTTAAAGGACTTAAGCACTTAAAGAGCCAGCATCAGTTGGAAATACAACCTTTTGTGGTTGCTCAATATGATACCTATGCAGGTGAGGCGGGCAATCCATTTAGGGAAGGAAAAGACTTAGGTTTTAATGTAGGTATTGATGCTAAAATTGGAGTAACCAACGATTTGACTCTTGATTTGACTGTCAATCCAGATTTTGGTCAGGTGGAAGCAGATCCAGGAGCCATTGCATTGGATGGGTTTCAAATATTTTTTAACGAAAGGCGTCCTTTTTTTGTAGAAAACAAAAATATTTTTGATTTCCAATTTGCCAATGGTTCCGATAATTTATTTTACAGTAGGCGGATAGGAAGAAATCCTCAGGGATCCGCGTCAGTGGCTGCGGGTGCCTATGTAGATCAACCTAATAATACGACTATTTTAGGAGCGGCAAGGCTTTCTGGAAAAACCAAAAACGGATGGTCTTTGGGATTATTAGAGACGGTCACGGATAACATGTTTGCCAAAATCATTGACAATGGCGAGGAATCTAAACAACGGGTTGAGCCCATGACCAATTACTTGGTGGGACGTGCACAAAAAGATTTTAATAATAGGATGTCTTATGTCGGTGCCATGATCACAGCCACCCATCGGGACTTGGGAGCCAATTTTCAATATTTACGCGAGGCAGCCTATTCAGGAGGTGTAGATTTTAAGCACAATTGGCAGGATAGGAAATACTATCTCACAGGAAATTTTGTAGCTAGCAATGTTCAGGGATCTAAAGAAGCCATTACTGCTACCCAATCTGATATTACCCATCTTTTTAACCGCTCAGATGCTTCACATGTAGCAGTAGATACGAGTCGTACAATGCTGACAGGTTCAGGAGGTAAATTGGAAATAGGTAAAGCAACAGGCGTATGGCTGTACAGTGGGGGATTCATTTGGCGTTCCCCAGAACTAGAACTCAATGATGTTGGGTTTTTACGTCAAGCAGATGAAATTCGTCAATATTTGGATGTAAAAGGCCAATTTTTAACACCAACCGACTGGTATAGAGGTGCTTCTGTAGGCTTTGGCCAATTTACGACGTATGATTTTGAGGGGAATTTGAATCGATTACAATTTGACCTCAATGGCAACGTGAATTTTAAGAATAATTGGGAGGCCAATATACGCATGATTCACAAACCGCTGATCAATATCAATACCTATTTGCGTGGAGGCCCAAGATGGCGTTTTTCTGAAGAAAACGGCATTTTTCTATCAGCAGGAAGTGATCGAAGGAAAAAATATAACGTGAATGTAAGGATGGGGAAAAGTCAAGCTAAGGAAGATAATTTTTCATTTACCCGCTATTCCATCTCAATGGGATATCAGCCTACTAATGCTTTGAGACTATCTTTAGAAACCTCCTACAGAAACGCCCCAAATAAGACCCAGTATGTAACCCAAGGAAATTTTCTCAATAAGAACTTTTATATCTTGGCAGCCATCGATCAGGTGACGTGGTCCACCTCTTTAAGGGTTAATTACAATATCAATCCAAATCTAACACTGCAATATTATGGACAGCCGTTCATCTCAAGGGGTGTTTATGATGATTTTAATTATGTAAAAGAGGCAAGTGCTGAAAAATTAGATGAGCGTATTCAGCTTTATTCGGAGCAGCAGATCAGCATCAGTGATGGTATTTTCTCTATTGACCAGGATGAAGATGGGACGGCTGATTTTTCATTTGAGAATCCTGATTTTTCATATGTGCAATTCAGATCCAATTTAGTGGTCAGATGGGAGTATGTGCCTGGATCTGAACTGTATTTTGTCTGGTCTCAAGGAATTACGGGGTTAGATGATCCGATGAGTGAGCTGGGCCAAAGTCTGCGCCATCAGATCTTTGATCAGCAACTCAACAACACTTTTTTAATCAAGGCCACTTACAGGTTTGTATTATAAAGCATTGGTCGTTTAGTTTCACGATTCATCCCCCACATCAAGTATCGGTCGAGCGCATTTGAAAGTGTTGAAGAATACTCAAGCGTTATTTAAATCAGGTATTAACCGCTTATATTTTTTTTTGATAGAGATGTTTAGGTCAAACAATAATGGGTTAGATTGTACGGATATAGATAAAAATCCGAATTAATATGGCATTCAAAAAATCAAGAAGGGACTTTGTTGTGAAAAGTACCCTCGCAGCTGCGGGTTTTTTTATAGTACCTAGGCATGTCCTTGGAGGACCTGGATTTACAGCGCCAAGTGACCAGCTAGCCATTGCTGCGATCGGCTCCGGTGGAAAAGGAGGCTCCGATTTAAAAAACGCTTTCAACGGTGGCAAGAATCGAATTGTCGCTCTTTGCGATGTGGATCCTGAGAGAGCCACCCAAGCGATCAAGGATCATAGCAAGGCATCCTTCTATTATGATTATCGAGTGATGCTTGACAAGGAATTGGACATTGATGCAGTCACCATTGGCACCCCAGATCATACGCACGCCTTAATTGCGCAAAATGCGATGCTTCGTGGTAAGCATGTATATGTGCAAAAACCGTTAACACATACCATCTCAGAGGCACGTTTACTTACTCAAATCGCAGAAAAATATAAGATTGTGACCCAAATGGGTAATCAAGGAGGATCCAATCAAGGAGTGATCCGATTGAAACAATGGGTCCAAGATCAAGAAATTGGAAGGATTGAAAAAGTTCAAGTTTGGACGAATCGACCAGTTTGGCCTCAAGGCATCCAGATGCCATTGGCCAATGAAAATGAAAAACCCGAAAAATTGGACTGGGATTTATGGTTGGGCCCCGCAACCAAAAGACCCTTTACCCCGGGATTACATCCTTTTAATTGGAGGGGTTTTTGGGAATATGGAACAGGTTCATTGGGAGATATGGGCTGCCATTTGTTTGATGCACCTTATAAAGCCCTACAGTTAGGATATCCTTCTGGAGTTCAATGTAGTGTTGTGGATGTGTACAAAGAAATGTGGAGGCCAGAATATACGCCCGAGGCTTGCCCTTTGGCGGCTAAAGTGGCCATTGATTTCCCTGCGGACAAAAACAATCCCAATGGAGTGGTATTTGAATGGATGGATGGAGGACTTCAGCCTGCCATTCCGGAGGAACTTGCGGCAACTTTTGTGCCTAAAACCAATGGGGTTTATATGATGGGTTCGAACGGAGTAATTACCTGTGATACTTACGGTAACCATCCCACATTATTTAAAAAAGGCCAAGAACCCTTACTTTTCGATACGAGCGTTCAGGGAAATTTGGATTTGAATCATAACCAAGCGTGGACGGAAGCCTGTAAGACTGGTCATGGCTCTATTGAACACAAGGCGCTCACGTCTTCTTTTGATTACGCAGGGCCCTTCACTGAAACAGTGCTAATGGGTAATTTAGCTATTCGAAGCCATCAGTTGAGAAGAGAGAACGCGTCGGGAAGAGAAGAATATTTTGGAAGAAAAAAATTATATTGGGATGGGGTTAATATGAAAATCACCAACCTAGAAGAGGCCAATCAATTTGTAACCAAGCCTTATAGAAAAGGTTGGGAATTATCTAATTTATAAGGGTTTTGCTAACTGATATAGCAGCCGAAGTCCCTATTAGTGTCTTTCTTTTCTATTTTAAAAGGAACCTCTAAGGGTCAAAGAAATATTCCTACCTCCTGCACTGATGTTGGAAGCAAATTGACGGTAGTTTGTATCTAAGATATTATTAAAGCTCAGTTGAAATTGTATTTTTTCGCTGAATGAGTAGGAAGTATTTAAATTCAAAGTCATCCATTTAGGCATAAATCCATTAATTGGATCCACTGAAAACAACTCATTATCTTCACCGGAAAGGTTATAATCTTTAGATTTTTTATCACCATTAAAGACCATGAAAAAGGAGGCTTTGATTTTTTTAATTTGCAAATCAATACTGGATCGCCCAAATAGGGGTGAGATATGACCCAAGGGTGAGCGCCCTAGGTTATTGAGTATTCGGCCATACGTGTAGGTCATGGAATTACTAAATTTCAGATGAGGGGTAAGGTCAATATTTAATAATCCACTGAATCCATAAATAAAGGCTTTTTTGACGTTGGCATTATGATACGTCTCACTGAGTACCTCATCATATAGGACTAAAGATTCGAATGCGCTGCTCTTATTGTTTGCAACGGTTATTTTTTGCATGGTAATGGCATTTTGATACCAAGTGTAATAAGTATTTAAACCCAAATGGATTTTCCCTAACCATCGTTTAGAAATACCAAGCTCCAGATTGTAGGTATATTCAGGGGCTAGCTCAGGATTGGGAACAACAACATTTCCGGGAGATGAATCGAATACTTTACTGAGATCATCGATATTTGGGGCTCTAAATCCGGAAGATCCAGCGAGCATGACCCGCCAATTATTTTTCGAATTATAAACCAAGCTTAAATTCCCATTGAGGGCGGTATGGGCTTGAGTTACCTGATCAAAGTCAAAAGGAAAAAAAGTTTTATCATCGAAATTAGCTTCCAGTCCAATATAGTTGATGCGCAGTCCCTCATTCAAGATCCATTGATCATTTAATTTGTAGGAATGGGTAAAGTAGAAAGCATAGCTCTCCATAGTTGACCCTCCATCAGGATAGCGGGTATCTAAAGGGATCTGATCAAGGGTTATAATATTTTGTTGATGGGCGGTAGAACGCACTTTATTATGCCAAAAATCAAATCCATATCTGAAAGTATTTTTCAATTTCTTTTTCTCGAAGTCAGCGTTGAGTGTGTAAATATTGAGTTGCTCATTTCTATTTTTCAAAAAGGAATTATTAAAGGATCGGGTATGTCGACTTTCTTCAATGAATTGATATCCTAAAATAATTTTTGCTTGATCAAACCACTTTTGATTCTGCGTGAGGTCTAATTGATAGGAGCTGAAGAATCTTTCTTGTGGGCCATAGAACCATTCCGCATATTGAGGTGCATCATTTTTTATTTGTGTCAGCCGATCATATCTTGGAATATCTGAAGAAGTAGAATACTGAAAGTTCAGGACATGATTCACCACATCATTTTTCCGATAAAGAAATTTTTGTAGGAAATTATATTGTTTGTAGCCGGATTGTTTTTGAATATTTGGATTTGAGTTTTGTAAGACGACATCTACATCATTGATTCTGTCTACATAAAACAATCGCTTACCAAAATCTGGATATTGTGGGTCGCGACGCCCCCCTTGCCTTAAGTCACCAAAATCAGAGAAAGACAGACTGCTGAGTGCAGCGAATTTTTTCAATCCAAAGTAGAAATCCAAATGGGTAGTTTTCTCACTATTGGCACTTGCATACCGGGCAAGGAGCTGCGTCTGGATCTCCAAAGTATCATTGTCAGATAGCTTGGGATTCTTACTGTAAAAATGCATGACTCCACCGAGCGCATCACTACCATAGATGACTGAACCAGGGCCTAAAATAATTTCCAATCTTTCTAGGACGTTATTATCTAAGGTCAATGAATTTTGAAGGTGTCCACCCCTATAGATGGCATTGTTCATGCGAACCCCATCAACAACCATCAAAACTTTATTGGTTTCAAACCCTCTGATGACGGGACTTCCCCCACCCATTTGACTTTTTTGTACAAATACATTTCCTGAGCTTTGTAAGAGATCAGGTGTCGTTTGTTGGTTTAAAAAAGAGATTTCTTTTGCATTTACCACTCGGATGGATTGTCCGACTTCACTCAGTTTTTCGTTGAACTTATTGGCTGAAACGACAATTTCTCCCAGCGAATAAGAGTTTTCGGCTAGGGTTACGATAAAGTTCATCTCAACCAATTTTGCATAACTGAATCGGCGAACCATATAATTGGGGTGAATGAACCAAATTTCGTCCTCTTGTTTAAATGCACCTATATCGGCTTTTCCCGCAGTATCCGTTTTTATAATCAGTGAAAGGGCGCTTTCAATGGTAACGTTAGTAATCGGACGGGCATTGGCCAAGTCTTTAACGGTTAATATTTGGGCCTCGAGGGATGTGGAAAGTAGGATGCCCAAAACAATTAAAGTGACTACTTTATTCATTCTACGAATCTATCTACATACTTGCTTCGGAGTTTAGTTAATTTAGGTTGAATGACGGCTCTGCAATAACCCGCTTGGCTATTTTGATTGTAATAGTCATGGTGATCTGCTTCTGCCAAATAGAAAGGTAGGGCAGGGGATATTTCGGTAACGAGGGGAGCATCGAAATAATCTTTTAATTCAATAAAAACAGCATCAGCGGTAGCGCGCTGATCATCGGATTGATAATAGATAACTGATCTATATTGTGTGCCCAGGTCAGCACCTTGCCCATTCAATTGAGTAGGATCATGTAAGGTCATAAAAATGGTCAGTAAATCGCGCAACGAAATCTCTTCGTTTTCGAAGGTGACTCTTACTACCTCTGCATGACCAGTAAGACCAGAACAAACTTCTCTATAAGTCGGATACCCGGGGGCCAGCCCTCCGCTGTACCCAGATTCAACTTTGGTAACCCCTTTGACGCGCTGCATTACCGCTTCAATACACCAAAAACAGCCCCCACCTATCGTTATGATCTCCACACTCATATCAATCTTTAATTAATTTAATAGACTCAGAATTTATACAATACCGTAAACCACTTGGCTCCGGCCCATCCGGAAAAACATGACCTAAATGCCCATCGCAGACGTTACACATAACTTCTACACGAATCATGCCAAAAGAGTCGTCTTTCACATATTTTACTGAGGCAATATCAATAGGTTGGGTAAAGCTGGGCCATCCTGATCCTGATTCAAATTTGATGGTGGAATCGAATAATTCAGTATCGCAGCATGAACAGCTATATACGCCTGCCTCATGGGCATGACAGAGGGCACCTGTGCCTGCAGGTTCGGTACCCTTAAGTCGGGTTATTTTATATTGTTCAACCGTGAGCAAATCTTTCCATTCATGATCAGATTTTTCCACCCTTCGTTCGGGCTCTGGATTTCCTTTTGAGGCAAATTTTATAACGTCATTCCAAGTAATCATAGTTTTTTTTAAATAAAAAAATCAATAAGCATTCAATTTAAAGTGCATTGAGATGAGAAAAAACATATTCTGAAATAATTGGGATAATAAACCAATTTTATATGATCAATTGGTGCTTACTAAAATTTGAATGCGTCGATTTATAAATCAAGAGCACTTCATTCTTCTTTGGAAGCCATTGGTAACTGATTCTTATGGTTAGACGAGGAGTACGGATTTCATGCGTCTCAACGATCTTTTCGATTGAGATCTTGATGGGCATAAAATCCTAGATCTTTATTTGTAAGATACTTGGTCCAAAAGGCAATTTGTCCGGTATGGTAGGAAAAATGTTCAGTGGCATGAATCAATACCTGAACCCCGCTAAAGGAGTACGTTTGAACGGGGCGAACCTTTAGGAGGGTGGTTTCATCAATCGACGCAATGATGTCTAGCGCGGCAGCTACCGTTTGGTTGATTAAAGAAATTAATTCTTTCTTAGAATGGCCATTCCTTTCAGAGAATTCCATAGGTCGGTTCCTAATATCTTTTTGATTGCCTAATGAGGAAATGACATATTGATGGATATTGCCGCAAAGATGCAATACCTGATTTCCAATGGCATTTGAGACTTCATTGGGACGATGCCATAGAGCAGATTCATCTAAGGTATCCAAGCATTTGATTACTTTCAGATTATTTTCTTTGAAATAACAACAGGACGTCTTTATTATCTCTAGCGCAAGTGGATTCATTTTGATATTTTTGAGTCTAACCATTTTCGCCGAAGGAATTGTGATTTAGCGGGTGCATGGGGTAGAAGTTTTAGAATTATTTGAGGATAAGGCTTAAATTCTAAATGTACCAATTTGGTTTTTCCATGTCTTTCAATGACCAAGTTAGTTGCCTGACCGGGAAGGTAATGGGAGCGAATAAATGCATCAAAGGAGGTTTCAGAGCCCATTTTTTCACCACCTATCTCGAGAATAACATCTCCATAGGAAAGCCCAGCTTGATAGCTAGAAGTACCTTCTAAAGGATTACTTACTAGGGTGAATTTTTCCCCAATGGTTGAGACCATTGCTCCGAAAAAAGGGGTTGTTGAATTTTGGATTTCGTAGGAGATGCCGACATTTTCAAATCCTTTTTGATAGTTGGGTTGCTGGGCATTATAAATGAAGGATTCAAAGAAAAAATCAGCAAAATCAGCACTGGCATATTGAGCTAAAGTCGTTCTTAGATCTGACAATTCATAAGCCTGTGTTGGGATACCATATTTCTGCCAAATCAGCTGCATATATCCATCCAAAGTCAAGTCATTGTTCATATTTCTAAGCGCAAGATCAAGCGCTAAACCCAAAACACTTCCATAGGTATAATAGGACACGAAAGTATTTTCCCTGTTTACAGGATCCACACTGCGCGCGGCATCGACAAACGGCGCTTGATAACTCATTTCGATAGGAGAGCGGTGGTTTATACCAGGCGCATTCCAAACAGCATTGAGTTCTATTTCGACTCGCTTTAAGTAATTTTCTTCACTGATTAATCCGGTTCGGCATAAAATAAGGTTTGTATAATAATTGGTAAACCCCTCAGCAAACCAGAGCGCATCTGACATATTGGCTTCCTCAAAATCAAAAGGGTCTAAGGATTTTGGGCGTATGCGTTCAACATTCCAAGAATGAAAAAATTCATGGGCAGCCGTAGCAATATGATTGAGTGGTTTGGAGTTAAGGTCTTGACTTTCTGTTAATATCGTAGAATTGCGATGCTCCATACCGTCTCCATTTACATTGGGTGCATAGCAAGCTAAAAAAGTATATCTCTTAAAATCAAAATCTGGAAGGTCGCCAAAGACCCTAACTTCTTCGCGAACGATCTTTTGAACCTTTTCAAAATAATCATTAAAATCCTCAGCCTCAGCTTCACCGTGAAGCACAAATTGAATTTTATACTTCTTGCGATCGTGCTTTAAGACAAATTCCTTCAGTTGATAATTGCTCAGTTCTATGGGACTGTCCATCAAGTAATCAAGATCGGGGGCACGATAAACACCATCACCTATATGCTTTAGCTGGGTCGCCACACGCCAATCTAAATTGGGAGGTAGATTGAATGTGATTTGATGTGGTCGGGCCTTAAAATCAGGGGCATACATGAAGGTGGCGGGACTGTTTAAGTGGCCATGGGTTTCGTCAATTTGACTGTAAGTACCATCACCTCTATTGGCAAACAATTTATAATGAATCTTTACGTAACCTTTATGATTAATGACTTCCCATTGGTAGGGATCTTTTTTTTGAATATTCAGGTCATTTCCATTTTGATCTGAAGCACTGACATCGTACACATTTTTGGCAAATTCATGTAAAGCATATCTACCTGGGGAGCTGCGGCTCATTCTTGTGACGAGAGGCTCCTTCCCAATGTCTTTAAAAACCACCTCAATATCGGCTATATGGTGAACAACCTTTTCGAAGGATACATTGTATTCAATGTTTTGACCCAAGCAGGGATAGAATAGCCACCCTAGTATCACCCCTAGTATAAATGTTAACTTCATGGAGTTTGATAGGGAACTTTACTCAAAATTGTTTTTATTATTTGACTCCGTGCCTTGGCTTTTTTATTGGCTTCGATGATTATCCAAGGATTTTTTTCTGTATTCGTTTTTTCGAACATGCGTTGCTTATAAAGGGTGTATTGATCCCAAAGATCTTGTGCTTTTAAATCGACTGCAGTTACTTTCCAGCGTTTCAAAGGATTACTTTGCATTTCATTGAATCTCAATTGCTGTTCATCCTTGGTAATAGAAATGTATAATTTGATTAAAATAATACCATCATTGACCAGCATTTCCTCAAAACCATTCACTTCGTTCAAAAAGTGTTCATACTCTTGGGTTGTACAAAATCCGTTGACGGGTTCGACCACCGCTCTATTGTACCAACTTCGATCAAAAAAGACGATCTCAGAAGGATTGGGAAGCTTATTTATGTAGCGCTGAAAATACCATTGTCCCATCTCTTTTTCACTGGGCTTAGGTAGCGCATTGACCGTATAAAAACGGGGATTTAAATGATGCGTAATACGTCTAATGGCACCGCCTTTGCCTGCGGCATCTCGGCCTTCAAACAGGATACAAACTCTTTGCTTTTGTGTGATCACCCAATTTTGTAACTCAATGAGCTCATTTTGTAGACTTTCAAGTTCTTTTTCATACTTGAGTGTTTTTAAAGTCCTTTCGGGGGAGAACTTATCTCCCGATTTGAGCATCATTTTTAATGCTTTTTTAGTGCTGAGTAGCTTTAACTCCTGACTGCTGAAATTTGTTTTTTCCATATTAATCAATGTGCTGGAATGATTGATGAAACCTCATGATGACATTGGGATCAGGTAATACCCGAGTGGAGGCCTCTAATTTATCATCATATTCAAAGGAGGACAATAGATACCTGATACTTTCGAGGCGGGCGGTTTTTTTATCATTGGTCTTGACGATGATCCAAGGACTAAAGGAAGTATGTGTTTTGCTGAACATCTGCTCTTTATAGTACGTATATTTATCCCATAGTTGCTGACCCATTTCATCTACGGGGCTGAATTTCCATCTTTTCAAGGGATTGTCTTTTCTTTCCGAGAACCTTTTAAGTTGTTCTTCTTTGGTTATAGAATACCATAATTTAACTAATGAAATTCCGTCTTCAAATAGCATATGCTCAAACTCAGAAACTTGACGCATAAATCGATCATATTCCGCGGGGGAGCAAAATTCCATGACCGGCTCTACTACGGCCCTATTGTACCAGCTTCGGTCAAAAAAGACAATTTCTCCTGCTTCAGGCAATTCTTGGATGTATTTCCGAAAATACCATTGTTTTTTTTCTAATTCTGTTGGCTTGGGCATCGCGATTACCCGCATGGCCCTTGGATTCAAATGTTCTGTGAATCGCTTGATGGCACCCCCTTTACCGGAGGTATCTCGGCCCTCAAAGATCACAATGACCCGCTTTTGATTTTTGATTACCCAGCTCTGTAATTTAACCAATTCGACTTGGAGTTTCTTTAATTGGTATTCGTAATCCTTTTCTGGATCTGGAATCTTAAAATGGGCACCTTGGGCTTTTAAAAAATTTTCAAGATCTTGAGCTGATTTGATTTCATCAAAGTCCGAATTAGTGATCTTAACAGGTGTTAATCTGTTTTTATCTTTTAGTGCCTTTTTTTTTGATGCTTTATTCATTTAAAATATTTGATATATTTCAGCCTATGATATGCAAAATATTTTGATCAGGCAAGATTAATTGCTTTTTTCCATTTTTTTCTCGATATCGATGTGCATATCTAAATCATTGAGCTGCTTATTGAATGCAGCGATATCATGGTTGATCAGTTCGTCAAATGCTCCTTTGGTCTTTTGAAGTCTTTGGTTCAAAACTTCATAGACCGCTCCTTGTTGATCCGTAGGTTTAAAATCAATGCCACTGGAGTTAATTTCACTGGCCAAGGCACTCAAGCGGCCATACAATTTCATGGGAGATCTAAAGGCATCTTCTCGTGCACCGGTGAGGTGGATGTCGTAAAGTGAACCCGCAATTTGGGTGGCAATACCCATCAATCGATCTACTTGTTTAAGTTCAGAATTCTTTTTAAGCGAAGTTTTAAGAAGCAACAACTCACTCCTGATGTATTCAATTTTGTTGATCATCGTAACGGCAACATTCATCGCCTCCCGTAAGGCCAGGGAGAATTGTACTTGCGCTTCTAGATCTGCCAAGGAGCCCTGTGCCAGCGGATCTTTCAAAACGACCAAATCTTTTTCAAAGGAGGCGTCATCGATGGTAATTACCGCTTTGTACTTACCAGGAACTACCCTAGGGCCATATTGACCACTCCATAAGTCCAAATCCCAAGTAACTAGAGGTCTCCAGCCCTCACCGTTGAGCTGGACCCAAGGCCTGCCGGTGGGCCGGGTACGCAGTTGAGGTTTGTAGGTTGGCTCGTATCTTAAATCCCACATGACCCTGTTTACTCCGATTTCATTTGATCCTTTTAAAGTTCGAATGATTTGATTTTTTTCATCTCGGATCTCGATCGAAACCTTTTTTGTGAGGGTATCGGGAAGATAATAATTGATGGGAGTTCCGTAAGCAGGGTTCCGTCCAGAATTAAAGCTGTAACCATCGGTTTTAATGCTCTCTTTATTGTTCAGTCGGTAACTCTTTCGGGGGTCAAATACTTGCGGAGATTCCTTTAGAGCTGGATTAAATTGGCGAAGAGCAGAGAGATCATCCAAGATATAATACCCACGGCCATAGGTGCTAACGACCAAATCATCAAAATTCTCCTGAACTTCGAGCCAATAAATGGGCGCAGGAGGCAGATTGTTTTTTAGGGGCATCCAATGTAAACCATCATCAATACTTATGAGTAGACTATTGTCTAGTCCTAAATAGAGCATACCTTCCTTTTTTGGATCTTCTTTCAATACATGTGCAAAGCTGTGTACGGATTGAGGGACATTCCCCACAATGGATTCCCAATGCATACCATAATCAGAAGTCTTATAGAGATAGGTGCCAAAGTCGCCCATTTGATGTAAATCAATGGCGATATATGCAGTTCCCTTTTTGTATTTAGAAGGGTGAATGCTGCTCACCGTGCTCCATGGAGGTAAGTTTGGAATATTTTGAGTAACATTTTGCCAGTTTTTTCCTCCATTTCGGCTGAGTTGAATTTGTCCATCATTGCTGCCCGTCCAAATTAGGCCCGCTTCAAGGGGCGACTCTTCGATGGCAAATAGGGTCGCTCCGTCAAAAGTCATAAGGTTATCGACGGCAATGCCTCCTGAATTTTGCTGATGATCCTTTTGGTTTAAGGTCAAATCAGGACTGATGACTTGCCAACTTTGGCCACCATCATCCGTCTTATGTACAAATTGGCTACCCACGTAGACCCGATGCTTGATATGTGGTGAAAAACTGAGGGGAAAATTCCAATGCCATCGATATTTCAGATCAGCAGGCGTCCACCCATAACCTGCTTCGGGCCAAACACGGACTTCTCGTGCATATCCTGTCGTCAGGTCATAACGTTCTAACCCGCCATCATAGCACCCCGACCAAATGATGTTATTGTCAAATGGATCCGGTTTCGCAAAGCCACTTTCACAGCCACCTACTCCACGCCACAAGCCCACGGGAATATAGCCTTGTTGACTGTTGCTTGGGCCACGGTAAGACCAACCATCTTGTCTATTTCCGTAGACATAATAAGGTATTTGATCATCAGTAGAGACATGATACATTTGAGCGATAGGTAAAACGATACGCTGGAAAGAGGAGCCTCTATTGAGACTGACACTGGCGCAACCATCATGGGCCACCATCATTCTTGCTGGAAGCAATGGATCGATCCACATGTCATGATTATCTCCCCCCCCTCGAGGTGGGTTTTTCATTAATGTTTTGCCCCCATCTTCAGATTTACTAAATCGGACACTTAAAAAATAAATTTCCTCAGAATTATCCGGCGCTACGACTATTCTAGTATAATAAGGAGCACGCTCATTCATTGTATGATCTTGATTCATTAGCCGCCAGGTAGCCCCTTTATTATCTGAACGCCATAACTCGGGACTATTTATTTCAAAAAGGGCATAAACGGTATTTGGATTGCTATGGGATACCGCAATTGCCGTTTTTCCTACTGGGCGATTTTTACCTCCGGGCAATCCCTGAGTGGCCAGGGCTACCCAAGAATCTCCGCCATCAGTACTTTTGTAGATCCCCCCACCTGGACCCCCACTGTTGAGACCCCAAGTATTGATATTCACTGACCACATGGCAGCATATAAGATGTTTGGATCTTCAGGATCAATGGCTAAATCAGCAGCACCAGTACCGGCATCAACAAAGAGAATTTGTTCCCAGTCTTTACCACCATTTTTGGATCGATATACCCCTCGTTCTTTTTGCGGGCCATAGGTGTGACCCAGTGCCGCAGCATAAATAATTTCAGGATGGTTGGGATGTACGACAACCCGACCAATTCTTCCTGTTTTCTCAAGGCCCATATGTTGCCAACTTTTGCCCGCATTGATCGATTGGTAAATGCCATCTCCCATGGCATGGGCAGGTCGGATCACAAAGGTTTCACCGGTACCTATCCAAACCTGATTTGGATCAGAAGGAGCAATAGCAATCGATCCAATAGAGGAAACGTTGAGCGAATCAGTCATTGGAGCCCACTTGACCCCACCATCTTGCGTTTTCCATAAGCCACCAGAGGCCGCACCAATGTAGGAAACCATAGGATTACCAGGTTCTCCGGCAATTGCAATGGCTCTGTTTCCTTCTGGTCCGATGAATCGAAATTGAGTGGATTCAAATACTTTAGGATCTAGCGCTTGAGAAAATACTTGGACGGTAATTAAAAATGAAAATATAACGGAGTTAAAAAATTTCATAATCTTCTCTTTTAAATGGATCAAAGCATGCGGAAGTGAGACATAGTACTTGTCTCATTAAGCAAGAGCAATCTCAATCAAGATTCAACATACATATAATCTCTAATTTAATTTATTTTGAGCAAATTATAAGTTACTTTATCGGAAGAGATGATAAACAAGAAAATAAAATGGGGTATTGTAGGTCCTGGAATCATAGCACATCAGTTTGCGAACGATTTTCGCTGGGTCGACAACGGAGAATTGATCGCCGTAGCTTCACGGGACAAAGGACGCGCTCAGGCTTTTGCAGATACATACAGTATAGCCAAAGCCTATGAAGGCTATCAGAGTCTGTATGATGATGATGATGTAGATGCCGTTTATATCGCAACGCCTCATAATTTCCATTTTGAAAACGCTAAAGCCGCATTACAAGCAGGAAAAGCAGTGATGTGTGAAAAGCCAATAGCCATCAATCCTAGCGAGCTGGTTGAACTCATTCAAATAGCAAAGGCGAGTTCGGGCTATTTAATGGAGGCCATGTGGACTTATTTTCTTCCGGCAATCATCAGAAGCCAAGAATGGGTGAAATCTGGCAGAATAGGAAAAATATTACAAATAAAAGCTGATTTTGGATACCCGACTCAATATGATCCCATGAGCCGCATGTACAATCCTCATTTAGCGGGCGGAGTTTTACTAGATATGGGAATTTATCCCATCGCAGTGACGGCATTGATGATCGATGCTTTACCAGAGGAGGTCAAGGTCGTCGTGCAAAAAGCCAAAACAGGAGTTGATTCGGAAGTAACGATGCTCTTTGAGTACGGTGACGGCTCCCTCGCGAATTTGTGTGCTTCATTTAGAGCTAAGTTGAATAATTGGGCTTATATCATCGGTGAAAAGGGCTATATTGCCCTACCAGATTTCTGGAGGGCATCCGAATGCTTTTTATATGAAGGGGACCATATCATTGATCATTATGAGGGGCTCAGAGATTCTTTTGGCTACCATTATGAGACGTACAGTATGAACGAAGATTTGCTTTTGGGGAGAAAACAATCGGTCATTATGCCCCATGAAATGAGTATGAAACTTCAGCAAATGATGGCAAGTGTTAAGGCCTATTTTTAACTATTAAACTCAAATACCCTTACGTTGGTATGACATTAAGGATATGTTTTATTATTTTTCTGTTTTGAATAACAAGTTTTATCTTATTGCTTTTTCATAAAATTATGTTTAAAAAACTTCAATAATAATAGGGATGAGACTTATTCTAGTATTGATAGGGTCAATGTTTGTTCAATGTTCCTTTGGACAATTAAATAGGGCATTGGATTATGAAAATGAAGGAAATTGGGCAGTTCTTCCCAGTGATACCTTAAAACCTTGGGCGCCTTTTATTGAGGCAGCACCTTTCAAAAGTGTCGATATTTTTTATGTCTATCCTACATTATTGACCGATCCTAATGATTTTCGATGGAATTATGAGATCGAAGACCCACGTCATAAAGGAGGGGTGATTAATTATGTAGTTAAATATCAAGCCTCCGCATGGGCCGAGTTAGGAAATGTATATGTCCCTTTTTATAGGCAGGCCCATATAAGGTCCTTCAGTAATTTGGAAGTGGGAGGGGAGGTAGCATTAAGAATGGCATATGAAGACGTTAAGGCTTCTTTTCAGTTTTATTTGAAACATCATAATAGGGGCAATGCCATTATATTGGCAGGACATAGTCAAGGATCTTTTCATTTGAAAATGCTGCTGAAAGATTTTTTTGATAAGCAACCCTTACAAGACAAATTGATCGCAGCTTACCTTCCGGGTATAGGTATTGATAAAGATACATTTAAAAGTATTTCTTTGATGATCGAGCCGCATGAGACGGGAGGGTTTTTAACCTGGAATACCCTTAAAAAAGAGTATCAAACTGAGAGATACCGAAAGTGGTATCAGGGTAGGGCGGTCATTAATCCAATTACTTGGGACCTATCAGTGGTTGGAGCGAAGAAGGATCATAAAGGATTTCTATTTACCAATAACAAGGTTTATCAGCATGCCTTTAAGACGCATTTGGTGGATGGAGCAATATTTATAGATCACATAAAATTCCCATTGGGACTTATTAGTAGAAAAGCAAAAGATTTTCATCGTGGAGATGTAAACCTTTTTTGGGAGGATATTCGGCAGAATGCAAGATTACGAACTTCGTATTATATAAAGATGAATACTTTATAAGCAACTAAACCGATATAAAATATATGTACTTAACTAAAGAGAGGCAAATCATTTAACTTTACATAGAAGGTAATGAGTTAGATTTGCTGAAGTTAGGGCGCCCAGAGTGAATTCTACATACAGATGGCATCTCGATCAAGGAATATCAAAAGCGGAGCTTTTCATATTAATGAGTGTATCCTTTTATTTCAAATATTATTAGGGACTCAATAATTTAATGCTTTGCATGAAAGTTCATATTTTAATAACATCAAGGATAAATAAATGACGGTGATTGGGAAATATTTTAAACCGAAAATTGTAGTGATACTTTCTTTTTTATGGTGCACTTCTTGCTACTACGAAAACGAAGAAGACTTATATGGGAGTTTAATAGAGACCTGTGACTTGACTGAGATTACCTATGGTATAGAAGTGAAAGCACTGCTGAATACGCATTGTACTGTTTGCCACAGCACCTCTTCAGCGGCTTCAATAGGGGCTAATATTGTTTTGGATGATTATGCCTTGCTTTCCAAATATGTGGATAATGGCAAGCTGATGGGTAGCATCAATCATGAATCTGGCTATCAGGCCATGCCGAAATCAGGGGCAAAATTACCTGCATGCGATATTGCAAAGGTTCAAACATGGATAGACAATGGCGCATCAAATGACTAGTAGAATTTATATTTATTTATTGGGTATGTTCTTTTTTTGTGTGGCAGACGCCCAAGAGGATTTGGAATCTTTATTGGATGAGCTCGCTCCCTTACCCCCACAGGAAGTGATGGCTACCTTTAAGTCTGGAAAAGTGATCAATCTCCACACCAATGAACGTGTGGCAGCAGGGAATTTGGAAATGCGGATTTCACATAGGTTTGGGCGACTCAATGGAGGAGCTTATGAATTGTGGGGATTAGACCAAAGCACCATAAGAATTGGTTTAGATTATGGACTGAGTGATCGTCTAGCTATAGGTTTAGGCCGTAATTCCTATAAAAAAATTTATGATGGATTTGTTAAGTATTCAATAGTCAGTCAAAAAAACAATGGATTTCCATTAAGTATGGTAGGCGTCAGTTCTATTGCAATTAATTCTTTACGTTTTGCAGATGAAACTAGAGAAAATTATTTTCGGTCAAGATTAACGTATGTCCATCAGCTGGTCTTGGCTAGAAAGTTCAGTGATCGTTTATCATTAGAGTTGGTACCCAGTTGGGTGCATTATAATTTAGTGACGACCGCCACAGATCAGTCAGATATACCCGTATTGGCGGCAGGTGGAAGGATCAAGGTTTCAAAAAGAGTATCGATTAATGCTGAGTACAGTTACAGAATCCAGTTCAATGATGACGCTGCCAATATCAATGATTTTTATGATAGCTTTTCGGTAGGTGTGGATATTGAGACTGGCGGACATGTTTTTCAGTTGCAGTTTACCAATTCATTACCAATGGTAGAAATGGGATTCTTAACTGAAACCAATGATCAGTGGTCAGCAGGAGGCATTCATTTTGGTTTTAATATTACCCGGGAATTTGTACTCAAACACTAGATTTAATATGAAAAAAAAAGGGAGCCTTTATCTGCTCATTATAATGTTCATTTTTGCAAGCTACAGTCTTGAAGCCCAGAAAATGGGTATTAAGAGCTCTACCATTAGTTTTTTCTCTGATGGATTGTTAGAAGATATTGCAGCAGTGAACACGGCGAGTCAGGCTATTTTAAATTTGGAAGATGGGGCTTTTTTTTTAAGAATACCTATTACCTCCTTTGAGTTCCCAAATCAACTGATGCAGGAGCATTTCAATGAAAATTATTTAGAGTCGGAGAAATTCCCTACAGCAATGTTTAAAGGAAAATTAAACCGTAAGTTCGAATTGGGGAAAATAGAAAACACCATTTTTGAGGCGCAGGGAGAACTGATGATTCATGGCATTGCACAGGAGCGAACGATAGTGATTGATATATCAGATGAGAAAAAAGGGATTAAGGTGCAAGGAAAATTTGATGTGGCCTTGGAAGATCATGATATTGAAATACCTTCTTTATTATTTCAAAAAATTGCAGAAATCATAGCTGTGGATATTGAAATCCATTTAACTGAACTTAAGCCGTAATTATTCTTTATTAAACCCATTTCATGAAGAAACAAGAAGTCATCAATCGGAAGCAGTTTTTATCAAAATTAGGTTTAGGTACCGGAGCGATTATGGCTACCTATTGCTTGGGAAGCCTTTCAAGTTGCGATGATGAAGACGATGATTATATAGGTGGAGAAGTAAATTTTACTTTGGATTTAGATGAATCGGCTTATGATGCTTTGAATGCTGTAGGGGGGTATGTGCGTATAAATAAGGTAGTTATTGCTGCTGTTTCCGAAGGGACGTTTGTAGCAGTTACTCAAATTTGTAGTCATGAAGGAAAAGAAAAAGTAACCTATAGATCCTCCAATAATGATTTTTATTGTACCGAGCATGGGGCTATTTTTGATCTAGAGGGAAAAGGATTGAACAGCAACGGATCCAAAGGGATTTTGATTTATAATACCTCTTTATCAGGAACCCTCCTGCGTGTTTATTCTTAGTACACTGGGCCATTAAAAGAGTCATTTCGGATCAGGCATGAGCATGTTCGTGTGAACGGTTACAGCTTCTATTTTGGACCGGTCAAAATAGAGGGGAAAGTACCGGTCTTGGGTCCAAGGTTCAAACAAATTGTTATAAAAGGGGCTCGCTGGATTTCCTGACTGACCGGGACCGTTTGTGGCAATGGCGGCATCCCAATCTCCTGTATTGACGATCATCCTAAATGAGGCGCCACTTCTCTGTTGATAATCAGCGCCTGTGGAACCGGGTGTATAGGCATTTCCACCCCTTGGTAGCGGACCTAAATTAAGAAGTTTTTGAGTTTTCTCATCTACCCATTTACCCAAAGCATGCTCAAGGTAAGTATGCTTTAATTTTGCTTGCCCATATTGCCACTGGGTCATGTCTGAACCTAATTTTTGAGTAAGGCTTTCAACGCCTCGTTGGAATGCCTTGGTAAGTAATGCTGTACGGGTTTTCTCCGGAATTGATCCAAAGATCTCTGAGCTCGGTTCGCTAAGCCAGCCAATAAGCTTGGTTAAATTGATTCTTGTGATAAAGGACTGCACTTCTGTAGGAACCAAATGTTCATATGCGAGCCGTTCAAGTTCCCTTTCAAACGCCGTATATATGGCAGCTTCAATGGAAGGGGCATTCAGTCGATAATCCCAACCCTCTAGCCTAGATTTTGCCTTATTATTACGTCCCTGGAAAGGTATTTTTAATAGCATGGGAGTGAGGGCTCTGGCGGGAAGCGAGAGATAATCAACTTGAAGAGATGTCAGATCTTCTAGGGTCAATGAATCATGGGGGGAAAGAACCTCATCGATGCGATTACCGCGAAAGGGGTCTGACCAGGTATAACCAACAGCATTCCAGTGAGTATAATTTTCTGGAGTCACATTTTGATTGGCGGTAGCGATAAATCCTTTTGCAGGGTTGAAGGTATTGGGCTTTTCGATGATAGGCAGATAGCCATCCCATTCATAGGTTCCATTCCCAGGTACAGGTACTAGGCCACTGAAGTTATTTCTAATAGGTGCAATACCTACTGCTTGCCATCCAATGTTTCCTGCTTTATCTGCCCAGATCATGTTTTCACCGGGAATATGACTGTAATTGCAGGCGGCTCGAAATTCTTCCCAACTTTTGGACTGATCCATTCTTAAACTGGCTAAATAAGGAGACCCTCCCGGTTCTAGCCAGGCACACTTAACGGCATAAGCTTTCAAACCTAGGGTATCGATTAAGGTTATCGGCCCATGGAGGCTATAATCAAGCTGAACCTCTACATCGGCTTGATTCTTGACCTGGATGGTTTCGGTAATTGAACGCATATCGATCCATTCATTATTATAAAGATATTGCCGATAATTGTCTGGATTGAGGTCATAGATATATAAATCTTCCCCATCGGTGCGGTAAACCGTCAACCCCCAAGCGCCAAAAGTATTATGACCTATTGATATCCCCGGTATTTCAGGTTCGCCACCTCCTATTACCTCCCAACCAGGGGCACTTAAATGAACCATATAACGAAGGGAGGGTACCGCAACTTTACGATGTGGATCGTTGGCCATGTAGGTATTCCCGTCTTTCATTTTACTGCCACTGATTACCCAGTTATTACTACCTATGCTATGTGAATCATCTGGAATAGTTTCGTTTTTTGGTTCCTCTAATAAACTTACTTTACTCGCGTATTTAGGGAGTAGGTCTGCGGCATCAAATTTAATACCTGCTCGATAAGCTTCATAGAGCTCCAAAATATCTAAAGAAAGCACTTCCTCCGTAATACTTGGATCAAGGGTGATATTGGGATCTTTTGGGTGAAACCACATGAGGTTTTTAACAGCGTTAGGTCCTATGGCAGCCACGGCACGACCTATATTTAGTTCTTGAGTTATATTACCTAGTAAACCTTGATGTCGAGAGATAACCACCTCGGGAGTCCATTTTTGTGGGACTAGACCCAGTAATTTAAATTCTATGGGTAGTTCTTCAGGCTGTTTTAAAACCTCATCGATGTAAGCATTTACGCCATGGGTATAAGCTTCGATGATCGCTACACCATCCTCATGATAATGATTCATTTCGTCCTGCATATTACCTCTGTATTTAAACAAACGCGCGCCAATATCTCTTTTTAATGCTCTTGGCCCTAACATTTCAGCAGTAGTACCCGTAGCTTGCCTTCTCCAAATTTCAAATTGAAAGAGCCGGTCTTTAGCTGCAGCATAGCCTTGGGCAAAAAATAAGTCTTCTTGATTTTCTGCATAGATATGATTGATGCCCCATTGATCCCTGAGAATCTCAACGGGGGCCTTCAGTCCAGGAATATTTATTTTTTCTGTATTTTCAGTTGAGGATTTACATGACCATAATAAGCAGCCAAAGAGGAGTAAAGAATAGGGGTGTAATGTTTTCATAGTGTTTTAAGATAAGCTGATCCAAGAATAATTTACTTGAACTGGGTTACTTAAACAGTGTAGAATGAGATGAACGGATGCTAATGGGGACGTTCGGTGAAATGAAGCCTCATTTACTCAACAATGACCGGGACTTCATCTTGTACCAAGATTTCAGTTATAAGCAGCTCTTCAAAAGCGATTTCATTTTCCATTTGCGGTAAATGCGCCGATTGCTCAATGAAAAATTCTTGTCTATTGGGGAGTAATCTTTGAAGTTTATCTTTAAACTCATCATATAAGACTACCTGATCCGCAACGCCCCATATGGTATAGACTGGAAGATTGAGATCATTGATTTTTTGATGAATGACGTCCATTGTGGTATGATTTTTTCGAGTAGAAATCAACGCTTGTGCAAACCCTTTATATTGTTGTAAAGCAGTATATTTTTCGGGCCAATTTGGGAATTGGGTAGGGTCAAAGAAATCATCTAATTGTCCCAAGGCAATGGCTGGATAGCGCGAAATGAATTCAGCGATTTCATCAGTTGAAACCGAAACATCTTTTGTTACCTCAATATCTTCAAAGCTATTGGAAGAAACATAAATCAGTGATTGAACCAGCTGAGGTTGTAGAACAGCAGCTTGGGAAATGATCCGTCCACCATTCGATAAGCCCACCAAATGGGCTTGGGTAATATGGAGGTGATTGATGAGTTCCAATACTTGATTGGCCATTAAGCGATCTGTATAATCGGTATCTGGATTGTCTGAAAACCCTCTTCCATAAAGATCGAGGACCACCACGTGAAATTCCTTTTCAATCAAAGCCTCATACGTCGTCTCCCATATATAAGAGGGGACAGAAAAGCCATGCACAAGTATCACGGTTGATTTTTGTGAATTTTTATTGGCTTCTTGGTAGTAGGTATAGCCTTCGCTCAACTCGACAAAAGAACCTCCCGTTCGGGTGCTAATTTCAGCTCTGAACGCAGCATCCTTGTTCAGTAATTCATATTTATTTTGAGAGGTTGGCTTACAGGCAATTAATAAGGAAACAAACGCAAAAGCTAAAATTCTATTCATTCTGGAAATATCTATTGAGTAAGTGCAAAGATAAAGGAACTTTTAGCATTCAAAAAAGGGAATAGATAACACTCATTTTATAGTTAAGGCATACGTAATCAAAGGAACCATGAATACTAGAATCTATCCTTTTCTTCTTGGGCACTATTTTTTCTTTTTTTGCGAATCCTTAACTGACATTTCCAAATTGGCATGATAAGTTGAATTTAGAATGGTTGTTTCAAAATTTATTATTGCTTTGATGTTGAAGTTTTCATTTTTGGACTTCTGATGGAGACCAAAAAAGCATAGAATAAGTATTATTTACTTCACTTTTCATGATGTTTAAAACATCAATTTGTATTGTTAAGATGTACTGCGCATGATTTTTATTTGAGATAATAAATGAACTGAAAAAAATAAAAATACAAGTATAATACAAATCAATAACGGTTTTGAAGTTGGTAATAGATTTAATAACATGCTAGATAAGGCTGAATATCTCCTGTGGAATGCGTTGGAAATCTGCTAATTTTAGGATACTATTTGCTAAAAAAAATAGTCATCTTGATATTCTAAAATTCAATATAGACTTATCTACGAGTAGTGAGTCTACTCAATACGCTAGAATCTGATCTCTTACGGTTCTTATTACAATTCCAGCCCTACACGCGCCCCCAGGTCATTGATTGAATCCGTTGGCAAGGGATTCCTCTTTTCAAAGGAGATCAATTGCAGACTGGATGTATATAACCTAGTACAAATACTGCGGGAGTATTCCAATTGAGGCAGACTTCATTAGAGGCATAACTGGGCTGTACATCTTGGTATGCCTTTGCTGGAAATGTAGAGGTATAGGTCACCTCCTGCTGATCTTGACGATCGCCATTAGGGCCGCCAACAATAAAACCAGGAATGGGCTTCAGTATCTGATCAGCGCCACTCGGCCGGTGATGGAGAAACCTCACTCTTTTTGAGCCAAAACCTGTTAAAAAGCGATAGCCCGTTGCATTTTTTTCAAAAACATAATCTGTGATTTGCTCGGCACCTATTAAATACTTTTCTTCAGCTGTAAGCTGATGTGCCAGGCCTCTTGGTAGAGATTGGCCTTGATTTCAAAGGTGTAAGACACGCGTTCACTCACGACGACCTGATAGGTGCCGGGAACCTCAAAACTACTGAAATCACCCAGATATACCCCTTCACCAGAGGGCGCCCAAGTGCCATTGGACATTATGCGATCCGTGTAAACTGTTTCCTGCTGGTTATTAAGCAATTGAAATTGCGTCGCGGCTGTATCTGCGAGCATAAATTGCTTATTTGATTTTGGATGATACCCAATTTGATTCAACCGGATGTTTTCATCGACAGATTCCTCGCGTTTCGGGGTGCTTGATTGACAACTAAATAGGTAAAGTATCAAAACAAGATGAAGGGTATTTCTCATGTTAAATCCTATTTTTACGATGAGTCAAAAGATTAAACGCTTACTTTATGACAAAAGGCAGATTACAATTCACTCATTTTAATGTCTTTAATATTATCATCATAAATTCGATCAATGAGGAGCATCCTAGGGTCAATAGCCGCTCTCATCGGTAATGAGTCCACTTCGAACGTGAAATTCATGTGTTCTTGGTCAATCAATACCCTTTTTTGATAAAGTAATTGTTCCTCCTCTTCATCGGTAAATACCCCAATATCTATCCAATCATGGATGGCTATTTTAGTTTCATTCCCGAGACTATCGGCACGCATTTTATATGACTCAATTTCTAGCGTGACCTCAAACTTTCCATTTTCTAAAGGGGCATAAACGGCTGATGTCATGCGATTGTCATATAAAGTGATTTCTTTAAACCAATCGGTTATCAGATATTGTAAAGAGTCGGGTACTTCTTTCTCTAAATATTTCATGAAGTCCAACGAGGTTGGATAGGGTGGAGGTTGATATTTGTACTCCTCCAAAAACCCTTGCATCGCCCGATTGACTTTTTCCTCACCAATGTAGTCTTGCAAGGCATACAAGATGACAGCGCCTTTTCCGTAATGAATATAGCTCTGATTTTCAACCTTATATAAGGGTTGTTCGGCTTCAATTTCACCGCCCCGTCCTCTTAAGTATCTATTATGATCGTATTTTAAGAATTCGCGCATTTTCATGGGCGTTTTGGAAATACTTTTCATGGTCATCAATGCCGAATATTCCGCAAAACTTTCACTGAACATCGTCGCTCCTTGCATGTTCGCACCTACGATTTGATGTGCCCACCACTGGTGCGCCATTTCGTGTGAAATAACGGCATCTATTACATTATTTTCTGTTTCGTCTTCGAGGTTCACAACAAAGCCAAAAGCCTCAGAATAAGGCATGGTTCCGGGGAAGGCTTGTGCAAAAGTAGCATACCTTGGAAATTCTATAATGCGGCATTGTTTGTGCATATATGGTCCAAAATTTTCAGTGTAGTAAGCCAAAGACCTTTCTACCGCATCCAACATCATTTCAATATTCACATGATGCTTAGCGTCATAATAAATTTCAATGTCTATGCCTTGCCACTTCCTTTTAGCGACTTCATATTTTGCCGAGATGAATGACATAAAATGTTGAGAAGGATGATCCACTTTGTACTGATAATAATTACGCCCCTTTTCTTCCCAGTATTTGGTCAGCGATCCGGGTGCTATGGCAATCTGATCACTAGCTGTAGATATGGTGGTTTCAAAATTGATATAATCCGAGGCGCCTTGAGACAAGTAGTTACGCATGCAGTTGGCACCACAATTTGCTTCGAGTTTAGGCATTCTGATTTTAGGTTTTAAATCATATTTTTTGCGCGTATTTTTTTCCGAAAGTTCTTGCCCCTCATCATAGCCCAATGAGGGAAGTATTTCAAAATTATTTAAAAAAGTACCATTATTGATAATACTGGTACTACCTCTGCCATTTTTAAAGCCCTTAGAAATATATTGACTGGTTACGATCATTTCGATCGTATCTCCGGGAAGCATCGGTTCATCAAAACCCAATATTAGATAGCCCATTTCCTTATCCTCAAAAACGATCTCAGCATTTGGGAGATCAAAAGCAGGAGACCAATCTTTATCAATATTGAAGTGGATCGAATCAATTTGTACCTGAGTTTCGTTGACGATTTTAAAGACGGCTTTCACATCGACATTACGTTCATAGGGGAATAAGTCAATGCTATATTTGGCATCTACAATTTTGGGGAGCGGCACATTTTGGTATTTTTTATATTGCTTTTCATAGTCAGCAGCCATCTGCTCATATTCATCGCTAGTTTTATAAGGGTTTAATATTTGAGTGTTATAGAAAACAAAACCAGTGACTACAAGCCAGACAAAGGCGGTACCAAAAATGAGCGGTTTGTAATTTCTAGGCACTTGTTTTTTTGCAATATTTAATCGGTCTTTTAAGGAACTGCGCAGCCCTCTATTCCATAAGGCTCCTGCAATCAATAAGCACAAAATTGAAAATAAAATCCAATAGAGATTAAACATCATGGCACCATAGAGGCCGGGTCCAAAGGCGTTCATGTCAGAGTATAAAGTTGAGGGTCCTGCTGCGATCGTAAGCATGAAACTGGAGACATCAAATATTTCTAAGACAATGCTCCAAATGAAGATCACGGAAATGGAGACAAAATAGCCAATATATTTATTGTTGACCAAGACTTGGATGGTGATCATGACTCCACTCCAAATGGCATAGGCCAAGAAATTGGCATAAAAGAAATCTAGGAAATAGACTTCCAATTCGATCCGAAAATAGCCATTGACCAACTGATATACAACGCCACAAAAAATGAAAAAGAGCTGCAGTAAGACGGTAAGGCTGATCAAGGATAAAGTTTTGGCTGCTAGGCTGATTAAGGAGGTATGTGGGGTTGCGTCAATGACTTCATGAATTTTACTATTTCGGTCCCGCCAAATCAGTTCACCACTAAAGAAGACCAAGATAATGATCACAAAAAGACTGGCATTCCCATCAATGTCATCAATTAATTTATAGGTTAAGGGATAGGATTGAAGGCCATAATACTCGAAACCTCCAATAAGACCAGTAATGAGAAGTATGGCACTGAAAAGAAAGAGAATTCTGAAGGTGACATTTTTTACTATACTTAAGAAGTTCATCAGGAAAAAACTCTTAAACTGCAACCACACGCTGGATCGTCCAAAGTCAATTTCTAGGACTGGGAGGATGAATTTTTCTGTTGATTTTTCTGTTGATTTCTCCTGCTTTTTGATCCGTTTGTTTTTTTCTTGGAAGGAGAAATTGAGATAAGAAGCCAACAGTATGATGCCCCCGAAAGAAATCCATATCAGACGATTCCACAAAAGGAGACCACTAAAACCAGGACTCAAGGTGTTTTTTTCAATAGGGGTATAATATTTTGAATAAATAGAATAAGCGCGAATACCAAAGGTGTCCGAAAGGGCACCTAATGTTTCGTTGTCAATGTCAGAAATTAAATTACCAGAGATAATGTAGCCCATGATGATGGCCAAAGCACCGACAAAAGAAATCACCGTACTTTTCCAGATATTGGCCAAAGCGAAGATGACAGATCCTGCGATGAACATATTGGGCAGGATAAAAAGAAAATAATTGTTGGTAAAGGTTTCCAGATAAAAGCTGCCAAAACGATCGGCATCAATCCAACCAAACAGTGGGGCCGCTATAGAACCCAGCGCAGCGCCAAGAAAAACACCCAGCAAGGGAATCGTGGACAGTAGGAGGGCCCCACAAAATCTCCCGAAGAAATAACTTGATTTCTTTAGAGGAGTACTGAACAAAATTTCATTGAATTCATTACTAAAATCCCTCAAGGCCGCATTATTGTAAAAAGCGGCAGCCATCAATAAGCCAAAAATGGTCATTACGGTAGTATATACCGTGATCACATGGGGCGCATTTCTAAGCACATTTCCCACAGAACCTCCGATTTGGATATTATCACTTGCGGTGGCTCCAAAGGTCAGGAGTGCTAGCAGACCTAAAAAGATATAGATCATCGGCTGCTTTAATGCATTTTTTATTTCAAATAAAAAGAAATGCTTGAACATAAAAGTGAGGTTTTAATGATTAAACAAGTTGATGAGATGTATTGATTTTCGAAAAGAAAACATCCTCAAGATTGGGTTTGACTTGTTCAAAATCATTTTGCGGATCGGTATCACTATAGACATGTATGAGTGGTTTTCCACCCACCATTTTATTGGATATAATTTGGTATTGCTCGGCGTAAGTATCTAAGGTCTCTCTGCTTACTATTTTTTGGTACACTTTTCCTTGTAAGGCATTCATGGCGTCATCAGGGGAGCCATGATAAACGATACGCCCTTCATTCATGATGGCCATTTTGGTACAAAGTTCACGTACATCATCCACAATATGGGTGGAAAGAATCACAATGACTTCTTTACCCACATCCGCCAATAAATTATAAAATCGATTTCTTTCTCCTGGATCTAAACCTGCGGTAGGTTCATCGACGATAATGAGTTTGGGATTACCCAATAAAGTTTGGGCAATGCCCACGCGCTGTTTCATACCTCCTGAAAATCCTTTGACACTTTTTTTCCTTTGATCATAAAGATTGACTTTATTCAATAAATATTTTACCACTTCTTTCCGTTCTGAAGTCTTGGTGATACCTTTTAGAATTGCCAAATGGTTGAGCAATTGTTCTGCACTGATGCGCGGATAAACACCAAATTCTTGAGGCAAATACCCCAGTACTTGTCGGAGTTCATGGGGTTGTTTAAAAATATCAATGTCATTGAGTTTTGCGGAGCCACTGTCAGCTTCCTGAAGTGTAGCAAGGGTGCGCATGAGGGAGGATTTTCCAGCACCGTTGGGCCCTAAGAGGCCAAATAAACCATTTTCTATTTCAATAGATACGCCGTCTAGGGCTTTGACTCCATTGGCATAAGTTTTGGAAAGGTCTTTGATAATTAATTTATGCATAAGCTAGATTTGATAGATCAGTAAATTTATTTTTTGCCGTTTTTTTCATCTCATTTATTATTTTGAAATACTGTGCTTGACAAAGATGTCAGAAATACATTAAAATGTAGGGTTGAATTTACATTCATTGATTTTTTTGAGAAGTAAGGCATCATCTTTTGGATGACTAGACAAACATATGAAAAGTCTTTTTTACTCAAAAGAGGTCATTACAATTTCCAATTAAAATTTTTTAAAATAAAAATAAGTGTCATTAATCTAATATTATTAGCGCTGAAATCGTTTTTTTTAAAGATAAATTTCAAAAGGGCCTAATTTAAATACATTCTTTTTGTTATAGTCTTTAATTAATGTCATTTTTGCCGCCTTAAAATATAAAAAAGTAAGAATGAAAACTTATTTTCTATTTGAATTCCGGAATTAAGGTTGATCTTTTTATTTTTTCATTACTCATCCGATTCTTACCCCATCTTTTTAATTCCATTTAAAAAATTAGGCTGAACGCATATAAGTTCATCTGACTGTTACATATGAAAAAATATTTGAATTTGTTCGACTTCACTCAAAAAGTGAATTACCAAACAGAAGTATTGTCTGGTTTGACGGTTGCCTTGGCGTTGGTTCCTGAAGCCGTCGCGTTTGCTTTAATTGCGGGCTTGTCCCCTTTGACGGGTTTATATTCCGCATTTGTGATGGGGATCGTTGCTGCCGTCTTTGGAGGCAGGCCAGGTATGATTTCCGGTGCAACGGGCGCCGTAGCGGTGGTTATCGTTTCCTTGGCCATCTCTCATGGCAAGGAATATGTATTTGCCGCCGTCATCTTGGCAGGCATTATTCAAGCCTTAGCAGGTTTTTTTAAATTGGGTAAATTGATGCGCTTGGTCCCCCATCCGGTTATTTTTGGATTTGTCAATGGCCTGGCCATCATTATTTTCATGTCCCAACTAGAACAATTCAAAGATGTCTCAGGTGCGTGGCTCACCGGAACCTCTTTATATATTTTATTAGGTCTAGTGGCTCTGACGATGTTGATCATTTGGGGCTTACCCAAGTTGACCAAAGTGATTCCGGCTTCATTGACGGCCATATTGGTTATTTTTGGGATTGTATGGGGTTTTGGCATTGACACCAAAACAGTGGGTGATATGGCTTCCATACAGGGTGGTTTTCCACCCTTTCATATTCCCAATATTCCATTGAACATGGCAACGTTTATGCTGATTTTACCTTATTCAGTAATCGTTGCGGGCGTAGGACTGATTGAAAGCTTATTGACCCTCAACATCATTGATGAAATTACAGAAACACGGGGCCGTGGAAATAAGGAAGCCATTGCACAAGGGATGGCCAACATGTTATCGGGTGTCTTCTCAGGAATGGGAGGTTGTGCCATGCTGGGACAAAGCCTAATCAATATTTCCTCGGGTGCCCGGGCCAGATTGTCAGGAATCGTAGCGGCGATAGGGCTTTTGGTCATTGTTATGTTTGGCGCAGCACTTATCGAGCAGTTGCCCATGGCAGCATTGACCGGCTTGATGATTATGGTAGCCATTGGTACCTTCGAATGGGCAAGTTTGCGGACCTTTAATAAAATGCCTAAATCTGATATTTTTGTCATGGTTACGGTTACTTTGGTCACTATTTTTCTTCACAATCTAGCTTTGGCTGTTGTGGTGGGTGTGATCATTGCCGCTTTGGTCTTTGCTTGGGACAATGCCAAGCGTATTCGTGCCAGAAAGTTCATCGATGAAAATGGAGTGAAGCATTATGAAATTTTTGGACCCCTATTTTTTGGTTCAGTGACGGCATTCAATGAGAAGTTTGAAATATTCGACGACCCTGATGAAGTGATCATTGATTTTAAGGAAAGTCGCATTGTGGATATGTCTGCCATAGAAGCATTGAATAAAATTACGGAACGTTACCTGAAGGTGGGCAAAAAAGTACATTTGAAATTCTTGAGCAATGACTGCCAAAAATTACTTAAAAATGCGGACAAGTTGATAGAAGTTAATGTCCTGGAAGATCCTAAATATAAAGTGGTTGTTGACAATATCTAGGCATTTGTCTCGGTGAGGAGTGATCCCCTACACTCAATACCGCAGGTTGAATCAATGCGGGTTTACATGTCTTTTTTTAAAATCACTGGGGCTTTCTTTGGTGATTTTTTTAAACACACGGTGGTAATAGGATAAGCTCTCAAATCCAGAAGCATAACAGGCATTACCAATACTTTTTCCAGCGATTAAATGGCGTTTAGATTGACTGATTCGGTAACTATTGAGGAACTGGGTGAACGTTTGATGCGTCGTTTTTTTGAAGTATCTGCAAAAAGCTTCAATACTCATGTTGCTAATTTCAGCTATTTCACTCAGGGATATTTTGCGCTCATAATATTGATCAACAAAAGCATAAATTGACCTCAATCTATCTTGTTCTTTATGGCTGTATTTATGAAGAACAGGTTGGTCATGTAACCACTCAATCTGAGGATATTTTGTGAGGTCATTCAGGATTTCCATGAGACTCAAATATTGATTGAGGGGATTGAGATTTTGTAAAAGGAATAATTTTTGACCTAGCTCTTTAATGAGGTTGCCTTGGAAGGACAATCCATGCTGAGATTTTTCGAAAAGGTTTTTAATATCTATGAGTTCTGTGAGCTCATTAATATGATCCTCAATAAATCTTTTTTGGAAATGAACGACGACCTTGCGATAGGAAGTTTTTATACCGTAATCGAAATTTAGGTGTGGAATATTGGAGCCGATCAAGACCAAATTATGGTTTTTAAATGTGGATATATGATCCCCAACATGGCGAGAACCAGATTCTGCCTCGATATACACCAGTTCGTATTCGGGATGAAAATGCCAAAAGAATACATCACTTAACTTAGGATCAAACATCAAGGTAAAAGATCGCTTGTTCTGGCTGTGTATGTTTTCAAGTTGAACTTTCATTTAATACAATATAAACAAATTACTCGAACATTAATTACAAAAATATCAATATTGTTCAATAATAAGTCAAATACGGTCCGTTTTTTAATAAATTAATGGGTCAGATTTGTATACGAGATCATTAAAATTTGTCCATTTATGAAAAAGGAACAACAAACAATGAGGCCTACCATGGATGCAAACAATGCACATAAAGACATACCTGGAAATCCATCTACTGCCAAAAGCAGTAATGTAAAATTGCGCACACAAGCCCACCCAAAAGAGCTCAGAGTGCTGTCCATGGATCAGTGGAAATTCTGGAAAGAAAACGGTTATGTAGTCATTAAAAATGCTGTTCATCGTGAGCAAGTTCAAAGTACAGCTGCTTTTCTTTGGGAATTTGAAGAAAAAGATCCTCAGGACCAAACTTCTTGGTATACGCCGCCTCGTGCCGAAATGCAAATGAAAGAATTGGCGGGAACGGGTATGGTGGAAGCCTATAACCACCAAACACTTTGGGATAATCGCCAAACTCAAAAGGTTTATGATGCCTTTGTTGATATTTGGGGCACGGAAAAATTATGGAGCACCATAGACAGAGCCAATTTAAATGTTCCCATGCGTCCCGGACATGAATATAAGGGGTTTATTCATTGGGATTATGACCCAGAAACTAAGCCACAAAATGTCCAAGGGGTCTTAGCGCTGGCAGATCAGTTAGATGAAAATATGGGTGGATTTCAATGCATTCCTTGGTTGTACAAAAATTACGATCGTTGGAAGTTAAGTCAGCCGTCAGACCGAGATCATTTTAAACCCGATATTACCGAGCTTGAAGATAAACTAGTAAAAGTGTTGTTGGAAGCAGGGGATTTACTTATTTTTAATAGTACACAGCCCCATGGTATTCGCCCGAACAAATCTGAGAGGAGTGTAAGAATGGCTCAATATATTTCAATGATGCCTGCCCAAGAGTCCAATGAAAGTTTAAAAGCATGGCGCATTGATTCTTGGAAAAACCGTAGGGCTCCTGAAGGGTATGCTTTTCCTGGAGACCCAAGAAAGTGGGAGCAGACCAAATATGAGACGGCAAGATTGTCAACTTTGGGACAAAAATTATTAGGGTTAAAAGAATGGTAAATCTCTAAATCCAGATTTAAAAAGGAATGAACTTAAAACTACAAGGAAAAACGGCTTTCATCACGGGGTCGACCTCCGGCATTGGGTGGGCGACAGCCCGGGCCTTGGCTCAAGAGGGGGTGCATGTGATTCTCAATGGTAGAGGAGCGGTTGGGGTGTCAACGGCCGTGGAGAAACTCCGAAAAGAATTTAATGAAGTCGAAGTCAAAGGGGTTGCTGCGGATTTTTTATATCCTGATCAAATTAAAGCCTTACTCGGGCAACTTTCCGAGGTTGATATACTCATCAATAATGTGGGTATTTATTCATCAGCCTCATTTACTAAAACGAGTGATGAGGATTGGTATCGTCAGATTGAAGTGAATTTGATGAGTGGTGTCCGTTTGTCTAAGTATGTTCTTCCGAAAATGTTGCATCGAGATTGGGGACGCATATTATTTATCTCAAGCGAATGTGCCACGTTGGTCCCAGAAGATTTGATCGCTTACAGTACGACCAAAGCGGCTTTACTCAGCCTTTCAAGAGGTATCTCACAGCTCACCTCAGGTTCTGGGGTTACTGTGAATACCATTGTGCCGGGATCAACTTTGACAAAAGGGGCCGAAGAATTTTTGGCAACTGTTGCCGCCAAAGAAAATAAAACAAAGGCAGCGGTATCCAAAGCATTTTTTAATGACGCTCGAAAGAGTTCCTTATTACAGCGGTTTGCTGAGGTAAAAGAAATTGCCGATACCATTACCTATTTTTCAAGTCCACTTTCCTCGGCTACCAACGGTGCGGTGATCAAGGTTGACGGTGGGAGTATGGGAGGTATATTATGAAAGATAAATTTAACCATCACTAGATAAGAAATTTTAATATGAAATACAGAATCTATACTTTGTCTATTTTTTTATTTTTAATTGGGACCTTGAACTACGCTTGTTCTGGGCCTACCCAATCAGATACAATGGATCAACAAGAAAAGCCATCCCCTAAGGTATTGCGCCATATGGTTTTATTTAAATTTAAGGATACCGCACCTGAGAAGGAGGTTCAAAAATTAAATAAGGCTTTTAACGCACTTCAATCAACTATTTCTGTAATAAAAGATTTTGAATGGGGGATCAATGACAGTCCTGAAGATTTTCATCAGGGCTTTACACATTGCTACTTGGTTTCTTTTGAATCTGAGGAAGATCGAGATCTCGTCTATACGCCGCACCCCGATCATCAGGCCTTCGTAGCGAGCCTTCAACCTTTTTTGGAAAAAGTCTTTGTGGTTGACTACTGGGCCCTTCCTTAAAACATTAAAAAAATAATTTGCGTAATAGAAAAAATAATAAATTTTTTCTATTACAAAAAACTAAAAAAATGGAGGTCTTAGATTATTCAATTATCGCATGTTATTTCGCCATTATTCTTTGGATCGCTCGATGGGCATCAAAAGGGAAGGAGGATAAAGAATTTTCTTCTGTCGATTATTTTTTGGCTGGCAAAGATCAGTCTTGGGTAGTTATAGGGGCTTCTTTATTTGCATCAAACATAGGGTCAGAGATTATTTTAGGTGTCAGTGGAGCAGGCGCACGTGCCAACATGCCCATGGCCAATTTTGAAATATTAGCAGCGTTGGTTTTGATACTTTTTGGATGGGTTTTTGTGCCTTTTTACATGCGCACCGGAGTTTATACCATGCCTGAGTTTTTGGAGAAGCGATATTCTCAAGCGTGTAGAAATTACTTATCAATAGTTTCTATATTGGCGTATATCATTACTAAAATTTCGCTCATTATTTTTGCAGGGGCACTGGTTTTTGAGGTGCTGAATATTCCATTTTGGACGGGGGCCATCATTACCGTAGTGGCCACGGGGCTTTATACGGTCCTGGGTGGTTTGAAGGCGGTCATCTATACCGACATGGTCCAAGCATTTGTATTGTTGGTGGGGACCGCAGTAGTGACTATTTTTGGATTGCATCAGATCGGAGGATGGGATGAGCTCATCAATACCCTTTCTATAGCCTCTCAATCAGGAACAAATCCTCCGGTCGATAGGTTTTTTAATCTTTGGCGACCGATGAGTGATACCCAATATCCTTGGACAGGCATGCTATTTGGAGCACCGATTTTGGGGATTTGGTATTGGTGTACGGATCAGTACATAGTCCAACGAGCCTTATCAGCGAAAGACATCAGTAATGCACGTAAAGGGGCTTTATTTGCAGGATATTTAAAGTTATTACCTGTTTTCATATTCTTTTTACCAGGTGTGGTGGCTTACGCCTTATTGCAAAAAGGGATCATTGTTTTTTCAATGGGTAATGCGGATCAAGCACTACCTGCAATGATTACCCAATTATTACCCCAGGGATTGAAAGGGTTGGCAATTGCGGGATTATTGGCCGCATTGATGAGTTCATTGTCTTCGGCATTTAATTCGAGTTCGACGCTATTGACTATTGATTTTTATCAAAAATTCAAGCCGACAGCCACAGAGAAACAGTTGGTTCGTTTTGGGCGTAGCTCCACGATCATTTTGGTGATTCTAAGTTTAGGTTGGATTCCTTTTATGAAAGCATTGATGGGGGGTGGGATTTTCCATTATTTACAAAGTATTCAAGCGTACATTTCCCCGCCCATAGCGGCGGTATTCTTGTTAGGGCTTATCTATCCTTGGATCAATGCGCGTGGTGCCATTGTGACTTTGTGGGTAGGTTTTGGCATTGGAGTGACTCGGTTAATAATGGAATTTATGTCAGGTAACGGTAGTTTAGTAACCCTACCCGGAAGCTGGGCTGCCTATTTTTTAGAAATCAATTTCTTACACTTCGCTTTGTTTTTATTTCTTTTTTGTTCGGGGGTACTGATGGCTGTAAGTAAGGCCACCAAGCCTCAATCTGCTGCTGATCTTATTTTGGTGACGTTTCAAAAGCGTAGTTCAAATTTTTCTTTTAAATGGACGTCTGATGTAGGGTTATCTATTGTATTAATTATGGCTGTGCTGTGCCTTTGGGTGTTGTTCAGTCCCTTTGGGATAGGGTAAAATCTCAGCTTTCATGAAGTAATGGTGAATAAAGTTTACATTTTGAATCACTCTTATTCGGAATTTAATTTATCCACCCATTGAGAATAGGTTACTTTTCTTATTGTTATCGAAGACACAGAGTCATGAAATACAGTTTGATTAGTATCTTCTCCCTCATTTAATTCAAGATGGCATCCTGTAATACCTGAATATATAATTGTAAGCTTTGCTTTTAAACGCTGCTTCCATTGCATTTATTTAGCTTTCAATACGATCATAATTCTTCAAAATCTTTAACGTCCATAATGTTTGTATTCCTGCCCACTCTAATTTTGTTCCTTCACTTATTCCATACCAAGTATCCCATCTCCCATCATTTTTTTGCCTATTAATGAGCTCTTTTATATCAGATTCAATGGTCTCTTTGGTAAACAAAGAATAAAGCATACTCTTTGAAGAGGGGGCATAATTTAAACTATGAGGTTTTCCATAAAGTCCCCAACCATCATCAGATGTATCTTTACAAATCACTCCATCAGTCAAGATCCAATTTTTTAAATCCTTGATAGCGCGTGTTGCTTTGTTTCTATTTTTAGTATGTTGTAAAAAGCTTAGTCTTCTCGGTACACACAAATAGCAGAAAATATGTTTTTCCTTTATCCGGTGGATCTCATCCCAAACAAATTGTTCTGCTTTCTTCATCCAAGGGGTATCGATTTTATATTTTTCTAAAATCCCCAGCAGCGGGGCAGTAGTGCTCAAAGCAGCCCATTCTTTAACTGTATTAAAATGGTTGCCGCATGGATATTCTGTTTTAGGCTTTAACATCCAGGGTATTCCTCCTTTTTCGGTGGTGATACTTTCAAAATAGGGCATAAAGTCTTTGCATATCAATTCTGCACTTAGAAAACCCACTTCATCTAAAGTTTCTAGGGCCATTACACTAAACAGGGGTTGACTTTCAGGGGATGCCGTATCAGGTTCCATGCCATGCCCAAAGCCACCATCACAATTTCGATAGGCATAAACGGCATGAAAAACACCTTCTTTATTTCCATTTTCAAAATAGAATTCAAATAAACGCCTTTCTATCATTCTGGCATTCGTCAATATGAAATCTCTAGCTTTTAAATAATTATTTTTTGAAAGTTTCATTTCAGCGGGATTCTAATAGATCACTAATGTAAGAGATTTCGAATTTTAAGCAAAGTTGCATGGGCAACCGGGACTTTAATATTAGATTTCTATTTCTAAATCAAAAACCCAAAAAAGTAATCCATTGACTGCGGGGTTCATTTATCTAATTTAGCTATAAATTTTGAATACATGAATCCTCAAGAGTAGTGTCAAATCAGGGTACCACATTATTTCTACTTGTCCATTGAATGTTACCGGATGATAAGGGCATTAAAAGGGATAACTATTGCGTGAGAGACACGACTTCGGTGAAACCAATTCTTTTCATGAAGATTGATTTTGGCTGGTTGAAGGCATGTCTTGTCTTCTTTGATAATATAAAAAGTGATCCCGGCAAGAATCGAACTTGCATCTAGAGTTTAGGAAACTCCTATTCTATCCGTTGAACTACGGGACCAAAAATATCAGCTGCGCAAAAATAGACATCTTCGTGTAATCTAAAAGGATTGTGGTTGTATATAGTTGGGATATATCTTAAGATGCTCTATCAAGGCCTCTTCATAAATCAGGTTTTTTAAATCGGGTAAGTTTTGCCGGGTTTTGGCAGAGATCATGATAGACTTTTGTTTTTTATCATTTCCTGGATGGGGCGTGTCTTCAGTTAATTCATCAATTTTATTGTAAATATTGATTCTCTTGATCTGATTTCCACCAAGTTCCACCAGCGTTTGTTCTACCACCTTAATATGGTCTTCGTACGCAGGGCTAGAAACATCTATAATGTGTAATAATAAGTCTGCTTCCCTGACCTCGGCCAGAGTGGATCTAAAGGAAGCGATCAGGTCATGTGGGAGTTTTCGAATAAAACCTACGGTATCAGAAAGTAAAAAAGGCAGATTATTAATGACAACTTTTCTTACCGTAGAATCAACAGTGGCAAAGAGTTCATCCTTGGCATATACAGATTCTTTCCCCAGTAAATTCATCAAGGAGGATTTGCCCGCATTGGTATATCCAACCAAAGCAATTCGGACAATCCCGGTTCTGGATTTTCTTCGGGTACTTGCTTGAAGTTCTACTTTGGTTAATTGTTTTTTCAGAAGGGTAATGCGATCGCGCACCATTCTTTTATCTGTTTCAATTTCTTTTTCTCCGGCGCCCCCTCGCGTGCCTCTACCCCCTCTTTGTCTTTCCAAATGCGTCCACATTCGCGTCAAGCGAGGCAATAGATATTGAAATCGAGCCAACTCCACTTGAATTTTTGCCTGAGCCGTTTGCGCCCTTCGAAGGAAAATATCTAAAATCAACAAACTCCGATCATAAACCTTAATTTTCACCTCATTTTCGATATTTCTGAGCTGAGAAGGCGATAGCTCATCATCAAAAATGATGAGGTCTATTTTTTCCATTTTGATAAAAGACTGTATTTCTTCGAGTTTACCACTTCCTACGTACGTCCTTTTGTCGGGTCGTTCAATTTTTTGAACAAATGTTTGGCGTATTTTAATATCTAGGGTTTTTGCGAGAAAAGCCAGTTCATCTAAATGCTCTTTGACGAGTTTATCGGGTGTTTGTTTTTCAACTACCGCAATCAATACACCTAGTTCTGTTTCTTTTTTAGTTTGGTAGTAATCACCCATATTTTCTTCAAAATACGAAATTCTTCAATTATCTTCTAATTCCGCAGGATTGAGTCATATATTTCTAAATTCGGTGTTATTACTTCGGAACCCATCATATTTTGGGAGCTCGAAGCGGAAAGGTCATGAATATCCGTTTGAAAAGTATTTTAAACGATCTGATCAGACTTTAAGCTCATACAGGCCTGTTATAGCTTAAAAAAATCTGCCATTGTGTCCATTAATTTACCGAAGGGGAGGCTCATATGTTAGTAAATAAAGTTTCTTCCTACCTAATTAGTGGATAACTTTTATTGGCATCATTTTAGTAGTGAATGAATTTAAGTTAATTTTAGACATCATTCATTCTGAGACAAGCATGATGGAACATCACAGAAAAAAAGAAGAAAAAGAATTGGTCAAGAGATTTGAAGCGCATTTAAAAACGGGTGATAATCAATATTTTGATGAGGATGATTTCTTGGCCATCACCAATTTTTATCTAGAATCAGATAAAATGAAGTGGGCATTGAAGGCTTGTGACTTGGGACTAAAGCAATATGCGTATTCTACTGATTTAATTGCAGATAAAGCTGAAATTTTAACCAGAATGGGTAGTTTGACTGATGCCATATCTTGCATAGACCATGCCTTAATCTATGCACCCAATGATGTGGATCTATTGATGCAGAAAGGCTCATTGCATACCATATCAGGAGAATACTTATCCTCAGTAGCCTGTTTTAGAAAAATTCTTCCGATGTCAGAGGATCGGGATGAGATTTTGTATCACATAGGTTTGGCTTATCAAGGGTTAGAAGATTTCGAAAAGGCCACAGAAGCTTATAAAGAGGCCATGGAATTTAATCTAAACAATGAGAGCGTGCTCTATGAATTGACCTATTGTCTAGAAATTATGGGTGCGTTGCAAAAAAGCATCCCCTACTATCAAAAGTTTATCGATACAGACCCTTATTCTGAATACGCTTGGTATAATATGGGCATTGTTTATAATAAGCTGAAACAATTTGATAAAGCCATTGACGCGTATGAGTTTGCTGTGGCCATTGACGAGACTTTCAGTAGTGCCCATTTTAATATGGGAAATACCTATATGAACCTCGAAAAATATGATAAAGCAATAGCCTCCTATTTGTTGACCTTGGAATACGAAGGACCTGGACCTGAGCTTTATTGCCATATGGGGGCCTCCTATGAGAAAATGGGTCAGTATGAGATAGGCATTCGTTATTATACAAAAGCATCCAAAATTGATCAGCTGTATCACCAGGCATGGTTTGGAGTAGGGACTTGTTTGGCATTCAAAGAAAATTGGCTAGAGGCCACTCATTTTTTTAAAAAAGCCATAAAAATAGATCCGCTCAATGAAGCTTATTTAAATTCATTGGCGGCATCAGAATACAGTTTAGGAAACAGTGTGTCAGCGATTGAGACCTATGAGCAATTAAGTCAATTGGAATCCGTAAAGCCTGCCGTTTGGCTGGACTGGTCTCGTATTTATTATGATCAAGGAGATTATAAAAAGGCATTGAGCGTCATAGAGAGGGGCTTATCAGAAACGCCTGATGAGTCTACCTATTTATATCGTAAGGCCGTTTATTTACTGGCCTATGGAAGGTACAAAGAAGCCATGGTCTTTTTAGAGCAGGCGCTCATTTTGAACTACGATGGACATGCGGAGGTTTATGTTTTTTTTGAAGACTTAACGACACAAAAAGCACTTTTTAAAATTATAGATCAGTATAGAAAAGACGACCAATAAGTGGATTAAACTTTAAAATAAAGTATTTTCGCATTTAATTTTATTTTCAAAAATGAACTACTTTTTAAAGAACATCCCTGATCGCACAGAAAAACCACGTGAATCAGGATATACCATGGTGATGGATAAGGGGCTTTCATTACGTGAAGCAGAAGATATGATTGAATCTTCGGGTGATTTCATAGATATTGTTAAGTTGGGTTGGGCCACTTCTTATGTCACTACACATCTTGATCAGAAAATTAAGTTATATCAAAATGCTGGAATACCCTGTTATCTTGGAGGCACCCTTTTTGAAGCCTTTGTGATCAGAGATCAATTTGATGATTTCATGAGGGTTGTAGATAAATATAATTTGGAACATGTGGAAGTAAGTGATGGTTCGATCACCATGGACCATGACGACAAATGTGATTATATTCAGAAGATATCAAAAAATTACACGGTACTCAGTGAAGTAGGCTCCAAAGATGCGGCAAAAATCATCCCACCATACAAGTGGATTGATCAGATGCGAACAGAGTTGGAGGCCGGTGCATGGAAGGTCATCGGAGAAGCGAGAGAAAGTGGAAATGTGGGGCTGTTCAGAGATTCTGGTGAGGTAAGACAAGGTTTGGTTGAAGAAATTTTAACTCAAATACCAAAGGATAAAATCTTATGGGAAGCACCTCAGAAA
This sequence comes from uncultured Cyclobacteriaceae bacterium, assembly GCA_905479015.1. GTDB lineage: Bacteria > Bacteroidota > Bacteroidia > Cytophagales > Cyclobacteriaceae > UBA4465. Next base: position 107,374 of record CAJQKV010000014.1, on the reverse strand, counting down.
TCTCAGCAAGTTTGGTTCATTAAGTTGTGTGGAACCAATGTTAATCTTGGAAATATTGCGACCAATGAAATCATTCCACTAGAAACGATACGACTGGGTTTACGCGGCGATACGTTTCACGATCATTTAACATCTTAAGTTTGTGAAAAATGCAGCAGGGCTTTTTCTGAAAGGAGTCGCCATGGGTGCCGCAAATGTAATTCCGGGAGTTTCTGGGGGAACGATAGCCTTCATTTCGGGCATTTATGAAAGGTTAATAAAGGCCTTAAAATCTTTTGATCTGTCCCTATTGAGCTTATTAATGCAAGGGCAGTTTCATCAAGTGGCTGAAAAAACAGACCTCAAGTTTTTGTCCATACTTTTTTCAGGAATTGCCGTGAGTATTTTTAGTTTGGCGCACCTATTAGAATACGCCTTACAATTTTATGAAGTATTTACTTTAGCCTTTTTCTTTGGTTTGATTGTGGCTTCTACTTTGGGTGTAGGGAGACAAATAAGTAAATTTTCTTTCGGTGTTTTAATTACCTTTTTGATTGGATTTGTCATGGCTATTTCCATTGCATTTCTAACGCCAGCGGCTGCCAATGATCATTGGCTCTATGTGATTTTATGTGGAATGGTCGCCATTTCTAGTATGATTTTGCCGGGGCTGTCGGGTTCCTATATTTTATTACTGATGGGTAATTACGTTTTGATGCTCCAATCTATCAGTCAATTCCATTTTAAATTTTTGATTCCTTTTGCTTTGGGGTGTTTGCTGGGTTTGGTGATTTTTTCAAGATTGTTAAGTTATTTATTCGATCATTTTAAAGAAGCAACCATCAGCTTATTGACAGGCTTCGTAGCGGGGTCTCTCTTGATTATTTGGCCTTGGAAAACGACCAATTACATCACGATTGAAGCGCGGCAGAAAGCAGTAGGCTATGATTGGTACTTTCCAAGTTTCGATGCTGACTTGCTCATAGGAACGGTGCTGATGTTGTTAGGATTTGTTGTGGTTTCTGGAATTGAACGGCTAGGGGCAAAAGGCTAATTTCAGTAGATTTGTATTTGTGAATTCTAGAAATTTTACCTTAGTAAAGGACTTTAGATAATTTGATATGAAGCGTTACGGACTTGTGGGTTATCCTTTGGGGCATTCTTTTTCGCAGAAGTATTTTTCGAAAAAGTTTGAAGGCCTCAATATTTCGCACTCCCATGCATACCATGTTTTTGAAATAGAAAGCCTCAGCGATTTCCCTGAGATTTGGGATCGGTATCCAGATTTGGAAGGAGTCAATGTTACCATTCCTTATAAAATTGAGATTCTGCCATTTTTAGATGAAATAGATGTCTCCGCAGCGGGAGTGAAAGCAGTCAACGTGATCAAAAAAAAAGGGAATAAACTTATAGGATATAATTCTGATGTTTTTGGTTTTAAACAATCTTTAGATGCCTGGTTGATGGGGGTAGAAGTGGAGGCTTTGATTTTCGGTTCGGGGGGCTCTAGCCTGGCAGTTCAGGCAGGCTTGCAGGCACTCAATATTCCTTTTAAAATTGTATCTCGTGAGGCCACAAAAGGAGACCTGACTTACTCACAATTACATCAAGAGCCATCGATTATCGATCGACATTATTTGCTCATCAATACCACGCCAAAAGGGATGTCTCCCAATATTGAGGAGGGGCCGCCGATTCCTTACGATAGGATAGATCAAAATCATTACTGTTTTGATTTGATATACAATCCTGAGGAGACCTTTTTCATGAGACAAGGCAGACAGAACAAAGCGCGAACCAAAAACGGTTTAGAAATGTTGGAATTACAAGCTGAAAAATCATGGGAAATTTGGAATAAATAACAATGAAATTCAAACTAATCTCCAATTTTGAACCCAAAGGAGACCAACCTCTGGCCATAAAAAAACTGGTTCAAGGCGTGGAGTCTCAAGAATCAAATCAAACACTTTTGGGGGTAACGGGGTCAGGTAAAACATTTACGATGGCCAATGTCATTGCGCAAACCGGACGACCCAGTTTGATCCTCTGCCACAATAAAACTTTAGCGGCTCAGCTGTATGGTGAGTTCAAGAGTTTCTTTCCAGAAAACGCAGTAGAGTATTTTATTTCTTATTACGACTACTACCAACCGGAGGCGTACATACCCACTACAAATGTGTACATAGAAAAAGATTTATCTATTAATGATGAGATAGAAAAATTAAGGTTGAGTGCCTCATCAGCTTTATTGTCAGGTAGGAGAGATGTCATTGTCATCGCCTCTGTTTCGTGTATTTATGGGATAGGTAATCCTGAGGAATTCGGCAAACATGTCATACATATCCAACAAGGGGATGAAATTCCGCGCAATGTCTTTTTGCTGAAATTGGTCGACATACTCTACAGCAGAACAGAAACAGAATTTAAGCGAGGTACTTTCAGAGTGAAAGGAGATACCGTAGATGTATTTGTGGCCTATGCTGACTTTGCTTATCGATTCATTTTTTGGGGAGAAGAGGTAGAATCGATTCAAAGAATTGATCCCCTGTCCGGGACCAAGATTTCAGATGAAAAATTGATTGCCATATTTCCAGCGAATCTTTTTGTAACGGGTAAGGATCATCTCAAACAGGCCATCAAGGAAATACAAGATGATATGGTTGAGCAGGTACAGTTCTTTGAAGATGACCGGCGTTTTTTAGAGGCCAAAAGAATCAAGGAGCGGACGGAATTTGATCTTGAGATGATCAGAGAGATTGGCTATTGTTCTGGAGTAGAAAATTATTCTAGGTATTTTGACCGAAGAAAGCCAGGATCAAGACCTTTTTGTCTAATTGATTATTTTCCTGATGATTTTTTAATGTTTATCGATGAGAGTCACGCATCCATCCCCCAAGTACGTGCCATGTGGGGGGGTGACAGAAGTCGCAAAGCCAACTTAGTCGATTATGGGTTTAGGCTACCTTCCGCACTAGATAATCGGCCTTTGACCTTTGCTGAATTCGAAGGCCTCATAGGCCAAACTATTTATGTCAGTGCCACACCCTCTGACTACGAGTTGCTCGCATCCGATGGGGTAGTGGTGGAGCAATTAATCAGGCCCACAGGATTATTGGATCCGGTGATTGAGGTAAGACCTACCCAACATCAAGTGGACGATTTGATGGAAGAAATTTCAAAGCGTATACAAATGGGAGATCGCGTTTTAGTGACCACTATTACGAAGCGTATGGCAGAGGAACTCTCCAAATATCTATCTCAAATGGGAGTAAAGACTAAATATATTCACAGTGAGGTGGCCACCCTAGATCGTGTGGAAATACTAAGAGAATTGCGCCTAGGAATTTTTGATGTTTTGGTGGGGGTGAATTTACTCAGAGAAGGATTGGATCTCCCCGAAGTTTCTTTGGTAGCCATTATGGATGCTGATAAAGAAGGTTTTCTAAGAAATGAAAGATCATTGATTCAAACGATCGGTCGTGCCGCGCGAAACGACCATGGCCTGGTCATCATGTATGGCGATAAGATGACTGGATCTATGCAACGAGCGATAGATGAAACCGCGCGACGAAGGGTCATTCAGAAAGCATTTAATGATAAGCACAACATCACACCTCAAACGATATTAAAAGATAGAGAGGCGATCATGAGTCAGACTTCGGCTGCAGACAGTAAGAAAGGTCCTAAATCTTATCAAAATGACATAGTTTCTCCCCTAGCTGCTGATCCTGTAGTGGCATATATGGATTTGAATCAACTTAAGAAATTTGGCCTTGAGACCCGAAAGAAAATGGAAAAAGCTGCACAGGACTTGGATTTTGTGGAAGCGGCTAAATTGAGGGACGAAATGCTTGAGATAGACCGTATGGTCAAAGAAGAAAAAGTATGATCAGTTTTTGAAGTAAGTGCTGATCAATGCTTTGAGATTTTCAGGCATCTTCACGGGCCGTCCATTGGACATGTTAATAAAGGCCAGTGTAGTTTCTCCAGTATTAAGTAGTTGTGCTTCTTCATTATAAATTTCATATTCATAACGAATGCGTGCGCGGGGCATTTCAGGAATCTTAATGATGATTTTTAGTAAGTCATCATATCTGGCGGGCGCATGATACGAGGATTGCATATGTAGGACGGGCATCCCTATTCCATTGCTTTCCAAATTTTTATAAGAAAAACCTAAGTTTCTGAAAGATTCTACCCGTGCAACTTCATAGAAAGCGGCATAATTGCCATAATAAACAAAACCCATTTGGTCTGTATCGGCATATCTTACTCTGAGCTTTACTTCGTGTTGAAACATTATTTATAAATTTTTTTCTTATTCAGTGCTAGATGAAGCAATCGGGCATTTTTATTATGTTGTGATAAGGTTCGGGCAAATATATGATTTCCTGTAAAGTTTGGATTTGCACAAAAGTATAAATAGTCACTCTTTTCATAATTCAGTACGGCTTCAATGGCTGCAATCGAAGGGAGGTTTATGGGCCCTGGAGGTAATCCTGCATATTTGTAGGTATTATAGGGTGAATTTACCTGCATGTGTTCATAAAGAACCCTTTTGATAGTGTAGTCCCCCAAGGCAAAAATCAAGGTTGGATCTGCCTGCAATTTAATATTTTTATTGAGCCTATTGATATAGACGCCGGCCACCGTGGGGGCTTCATCCATTTGATTGGTTTCTGCATCAACAATTGAAGCCAAGACAATGACTTCTTCTGGGTTTAGATTTAGCGCCTCGGCCTTGGCCATGCGCTCTTGGTTCCAAAATATTTTGTAGGCTGAATAAATCCGGTCGAGAACCACAACCGGTTGGTCGGTAATGTATACCTCATACGTATTGGGCAGAAACATGCACATAAAGGTTTCCTTGGTGAAACCATAAGATGAGGCCACTTCGCTGTTTGATAGACTTGACATCATAGCCGCCGAATCAAATGCTAAATAGCCTGCGATTTTTGCTGCGAGATCCTCTAGACTTCTGGCATTTGAATAGGTTAATTTGATCGGGACTTGATCCCCAGATCGGAGCATATTTATCGCATCTCTATTGGACATATCCGCTTGAAGCAGATAAGATCCAGGTTTGATAGATTGATCGTAACGCTTCAATTTTGACAAAAAACTAAAAGACACCAAGTCATTGACAATACCTAAATCATACAATGAGTTTTGGACATATTTAAAATTAGCCCCCGTAGGAATATTGAAAACAAGGTCCTCTTTATCTATCAAAATATTTGGGGTATAAACGACTTGCCAAAAATAAAAACTGAAAGAAGAAACAAGCATACTTCCAATTATCAACCCAACGGCAAGGAAATTTTTATTTTTCATAGTTGGCAAAAGTAGTGATAGAAAACATTATAGCTCATTTTTTAAATTGAAACGATTATAATTACAGCCAAATGGCTGCATCATTCATTCGTCTTTATGAAGAAAACCCTGATCCCCGAAAGATTACTCAGATTGTAAATGTACTTCGCGGCGGGGGATTAATCATATATCCTTCGGATACTATTTACGGTTTAGGATGTGATATTTTTAATCAAAAAGCAGTTGATAAGGTCAGAAGAATCAAAAATGTTAATGATAAAAAGATGGATTTGGCCTTTGTTTGTTATGATTTAAGTCATTTATCTGTTTATGCAAAAAATGTTTCCACTCCTGTGTTCAAATTGATGAAAAAAACATTGCCAGGACCCTATACCTTCATTTTAAATGCATCAAGTAAAGTGCCCAAAATTTTGAAAGTAAAAAAGAAAAAAGTGGGAATAAGAATTCCTAATAATCGCATTCCGAGAGAGATAGTTAAAGAGCTAGGGAATCCCATCGTCACTACTTCATTGCATGATGACGATCAAATATTAGAATATGCCACCGATCCAGAATTGATTTACGAGCAATATAAAAATCAAGTGGACCTGATTATAGATGGTGGCTATGGTGATAATCAAGCCAGTACCATTCTAGATTATTCAGGAGAGGAGCTAGAAATAATAAGGCAGGGGAAGGGTGAGATAAATAATTTTCTCTGAGCATGAGAAGATCAGCTTTATGTATTGAACTGCATTATCTCGCAAACTTAGAATTTTTCACCAGACTGATCAATTCAAAAAGGGTCACTTTAGAGGTTAGTGACTATTTTATGAAGCAGACCTATCGCAATCGATGTTATATTATGGGCCCAAATGGGATTCAAGTGTTAACGGTTCCCGTACATTATCATAAGAAATCAATTTTCCGTGATGTCACCATTGATTATCATCAAAATTGGGTAAAAGATCACCGAAAGGCAGTTCAGGCGGCCTATGGCAAGGCTCCTTTTTTTGATTATTTCTATGATTTATTTGATCAAATTTGGGTCTCAAAGCCCGAGTATCTTTTGGACTTGTCAATGTCAATGATGACAGTTTGTCTTGATATCTTACAAATTGACAGGTCATTTAATTTCACAACTATTTATGAGCAGGAGGTTCAAAAAGATGTTTCGGACCTCAGAAATATAATTTCCGCCAAAAAGTCTACGGAATCAAGGAGTTTTTATCGGCCTATATCCTATATTCAAAATTTTGGCAGCAATTTTGCGAACAATTTATCTATCATAGATTTGTTAATGTGTGAAGGCCCCAACGGCTTAAATATTTTACAACAGTCTACAAATGACTAAAAGTTGGAATTATACCGACAAATATTTGTTTAAAAATAGAATACGCTCGGTTTAAAGCAAATTTGAGTTTATTTTTACAATAATAGAGATTCGCAAAAAAAGCCGATTATGGAAGCTAAGTTTTCAAATAGAGTAAAAGAAGTTATTTCTTTGAGTAGAGAAGAGGCCCTTAGACTGGGTCATGATTATATTGGGACAGAGCATCTACTGCTGGGTATGATTCGTGAGGGAGAAGGAGTCGCCATAGGTTTACTCAAGAAATTAGGTGTTTCCTTAGACGAGTTAAGAAACTCGGTTGAGCAAGCGACCAAAGGAACGACCACAAGCAATGTCAAAAACTTAGCAAATATTCCATTGACACGTCAATCAGAGAAGGTGTTAAAAATCACTTATTTGGAGGCTAAAATTTTTAAAAGTCATCTGATTGGAACGGAACATTTATTACTCTCAATTCTGAGAGATGAGGACAATCTAGCTACACAGATTCTGGATAAGTTTGAGGTAGGCTACGATGTGGTTAAAGAAATGCTAGAATATCAAACCGAGAATCCCATGGCTGAATCGGATACCGATGATCCGGACGATGATGGAGGGAAAATGTTCGGAGCGGGTGCTACTCCAGGAAGCGGAAGGGGAGAATCTTCGGCTAAGGGGGGTGAAAAGACCAAGACCCCAGTGTTAGACAATTTCGGAAGAGATTTAACAAAATTGGCTGAAGAAGACAAAATGGATCCCATAGTAGGTCGAGAGAAGGAAATCGAACGCGTGGCTCAAATTCTCAGTCGCAGAAAGAAAAACAATCCCATATTAATAGGGGAGCCAGGTGTTGGTAAAACCGCCATAGCTGAGGGCTTAGCCTTGAGAATCGTTCAGAAAAAAGTATCTCGAGTATTATTTGGAAAGCGAGTGGTTACTCTCGATCTGGCTTCATTGGTGGCTGGCACAAAGTATAGAGGACAGTTCGAGGAAAGAATGAAAGCTGTCATGACTGAAATAGAGAAATCTCCAGACGTGATCATATTCATTGATGAGTTACATACGATTGTAGGAGCGGGAGGGGCTTCGGGATCATTAGATGCCTCCAATATGTTCAAACCGGCCCTAGCACGTGGAGAGATTCAATGTGTAGGTGCAACTACTTTAGACGAATACCGTGAATATATCGAAAAAGATGGAGCTTTAGCAAGAAGATTCCAGATGGTAATGGTGGATGCGACGACGCCTGATGAAACCATACAAATTTTAGAAAATATTAAAAGTAAATACGAGGAGCATCATAATGTGACCTACAGCGAAGAGGCAATTAAGGCCTGTGTAACCTTGTCAGATCGATACATAAGCGATCGTTTTTTACCTGACAAAGCGATTGATGTGCTTGATGAAACGGGTGCGCGCGTACACATTAACAACATCAATGTTCCTGAAACCATCGTTTCCCTAGAGACGCAAATAGAAGCGGTCAAGGAAGATAAAAATAACGTAGTTAAAAGCCAAAAATATGAAGAGGCGGCTCAGTTAAGAGATAAAGAGAAAAAGTTATTGGCCGAGCTCAAGATTGAAAAAGACCAATGGGAAAAAGAATCTAAAAGCAAACGTTACCAGGTCAATGAAGAAAGTGTGGCTGAAGTCATCGGTATGATGACGGGAATTCCGACGAATAGAGTAGCCCAAAAAGAAGGAGAAAAGCTTCGTAACATGAACGAAGAACTTGGTGAAAGTGTGATTGGTCAGGATGAAGCAGTTACCAAACTGACCAAAGCGATTCAAAGAACACGGGTGGGTCTTAAAGATCCCAAAAAACCGATTGGTTCTTTTGTCTTTCTTGGACCCACAGGAGTAGGTAAGACTGAAATGGCCAAAGTCTTGTCTAAGTATCTCTTTGATAAAGAGGATTCATTGATACGGATCGACATGAGTGAATACATGGAGAAATTTTCTGTAAGCAGATTGGTTGGAGCACCTCCGGGATACGTCGGATACGAAGAGGGAGGACAATTGACTGAAAAAGTAAGACGAAAACCTTATTCAGTTGTTCTTTTGGATGAAATAGAAAAAGCACACCCGGATGTATTTAATATTCTGTTGCAGGTATTAGATGATGGTGTGCTTACGGATGGACTGGGCAGAAAAGTGGATTTCCGTAATACGATTGTGATCATGACATCTAACATTGGGGTCAGAGACCTCAAAGATTTTGGTGCAGGGATAGGTTTTGCGACGCAATCTAGAAAAGATAATAAAGCTGAAGTGATCAAGTCCACTATTCAAAATGCCTTGAAAAAGACCTTCAGTCCTGAATTTTTAAATAGGCTCGATGATGTCATTATTTTTAACTCACTTGAAAAGGAGCACATTCATAAAATAATAGATATTTCTTTGGGTAAGTTATTTAAAAGGATAAGTAATTTGGGTTATCAAGTTACGTTAACCGAAAGTGCCAAGGATTTCTTATCTGACAAAGGTTATGATCCTCAATTTGGTGCGCGTCCGCTCAACAGAGCGATTCAAAAATACCTTGAGGATCCAGTAGCCGAAGAAATCTTAAAAGGAGAGATCAGTGAGGGAGATATCATTCAAGCCAGTTGGGACAAAAAGTCTGAGGAGCTTTCTTTTAAGCTTAAGAAAAAGAAAACCAAAGAAAATAAAGAACAATAAAAAAGTGCTGAATATCTAGGAAGTTCAATAACTGCCTAAATATTTTCTAAAAAACCATTCAAGGCTGAATAGGATGACAATAACGATTAAAAGCCACTTGAGATCAATCAGTTTGGTGAAGTCTTGGTGGCTGTGTAGTATGCTTTTTGCCTGTGAATCTTGAAGATCTCTGATCAGTGAATCAAGCTCATTTTTATGATAAAATCGTCCCCCTGTATGGTCAGCTAGATCTTTGAGAAGGTCATGATTAGCTGTAAATGTAGCGCGCTCCAATTGGGCATCTTTAATAATGAATTGTCCTTTTGAGGATAAATTTTTACCATTAGAGACCGAGAGGGCTTCATAAAAATAGATTCCTTTGCCAAGTGTACCAATACTCAAAGTTTTATTAGCATCGCTACCTATAAAATTAAAGATACTTTCCGATCTATCTTTTTCCTGAAACACCTTCAGCGTTATGCGATTGCCTGCTATAGGTTCATAGATGTCGTTGTAGGACTCCGAGGTAAATTGAATAAGATCACCACTTTGAAAAAAGGGCGTAATAGGTTCAAATATGAATTTGCGTTTATCTGATTGTACACTGAGGTATTGAATGGATTTAAGGATGATTTGATCAAAAAGTGAAGCATTATTTGACATGGCGAGTTCTTGTAATCGCCAATTCCAGATGCCCGTTCCATAAAAAATACCATATTTTGAGCTGCCATTATCAAAAAAAGATAAAACAGGCTTGTCTATGGTGAGATTACCCACCCTTTGCTGAAGCAAAATTTCATGAGTACCCAAGTCATAAGATCCATAAGGCACCTTCAGGGTTGGATAATCATTAAACTTATCCAAATAGGATCGATTGAGTTCAAATTTTGTGAAGTTAGGGTTATAAACGGGCTTAATAATATCTTGTTGATTTCCTGATTGTTCAATAGCGATATTGGTTTTGGAATAGAGCCGATTTAGGTTTGATTTTTTACTGAGGATATATAAAAAGGTCGGACTACCAGAATAGTTAAGTGTAGGAAAATTGTCAGAAAAAGCTTGATGATGAATGATGACATCGAAGGTATCACGGGGCAGTGTTTTTGTTAATCCTGGGATATATATTTGAGTTTGGTAGTTTTCACTCTCGGCTAGAGCCATCCGAATGGCCCTGATATCGGGATGGGGAGCGGGTGCTACCAATAGTATTTTCTCTTTTCCTTCGACGATCTCAATAAAAAGATCTTTTTCATTATTTATCGTATTTATTTCGCCGGCTTCTGGAGGTATTTTTATGCGTATATGCTGAAGGCCAAATTTATCGGCATCCATTTCAAAAGTAACCTTCATTTGCGAAGATAGAACGAGATTTTGTTTACTGATGATTCCATCATCATCAGATAAAATGACGGTCTTTTTCGTGCCAGTGTAACCTGTGGCGTCGATATATACGTCGATGGGAAATCGATTCCCTTGGTAGACGACTTGATTACTGCGTACCTCTTTGATCGCAATGTCTTTTCTGGTTGTGGTATCGCCCAGTCCTAGGCTATGAATAGGAATCAAAGATTGTCTGTAAGAAGGAGAGAGTCCCTGATTGTACAAACCATCTGAGATCAACAGTACGGCCGCGAGGTTTCGTGTCTCTAAGCTTTCAAAACCTACATTAAGTGCTTGGTTTAAATTAGTAGACGACGCATCAAAGCGTATGGGGATCTCGGTACGCGCCTCTAAATTAAATACCCACGGCTCAAAATTAAGGCCACTTATTTTTTCATCTATTTCCACAAGCAATTGATTCATATTTATGGAGTCTTCATGCTGCATCATAGATAGTGAATGATCCACAACTAAGGCGATGATGGGTTTTTCGATGACCTGGGTCAGGTGGTTGATCAAAGGATTTAATAAAATTAAAAAAATTATTACTGTGGCTATAATGCGCAGCGCCCCGAGGAGTCTAGAGACATAAGTTGCCCATGGGTTTTTCTTCGCATACATCAAATAAGTAATGCCCGCAATGAGTATTGCTGCGGGTAAGAGCCACCATGCATTGGCTAAAAATACAAACGAAGGATCTCTCATAAACTTAAAACCTGCTGATAAGGAAGTAGGGTGGATATAATAAAAGGGAATTACTCAAGTAAGTAATCCACCATTTACTTGCAATACTTGTCCCGTAATATAAGTTGAGGAATCCGAGGCGAGAAAGACACAAGCATTTGCGACATCCTCTGGACTTCCTCCACGTTTTAATGGAATGGCATCACGCCAAGTTTGGACTACTTTTTCATCTAATCCTGCGGTCATTTCTGTCTCAATAAACCCTGGAGCAACTACATTACAGCGAATGCCTCGAGAACCCAACTCAAGGGCGACAGATTTTGAAAAACCTATGATGCCCGCCTTTGAAGCGGCATAATTTGCCTGACCCATATTTCCTTTAATACCGACGATTGAAGACATATTGATGATTGATCCACTTCTTTGTTTCATGAGGGGCCTAAAGGCTGCCTTTACAGTATTAAAACAGGATTTTAAATTAATTTCCATGATTTCGTCCCATTGTGATTCGGACATTCTCATCAATAGATTGTCTCGGGTGATTCCTGCATTATTGATCAAGATATCTAACTTTCCAAAATCGCGGACCACATCAGCAATTAATTCTTGGGCAGCCTCATAGTTGGAGGCATCTGATCTATAGCCTTTGGCATCTACACCTTTGGCTTTTAATTCTGCAACTAAGCTTTCCCCTTGCACCACACTGGACAAGTAGGTAAAAGCTACATGTGCCCCTTGTGCAGCAAATGTATGGGCGATGGCCCTTCCTATTCCTTTTGAAGCACCGGTAATCAATGCTATTTTTCCTTCTAATGCTTTCATGTAAAATTTATAATTTATGCTAAATTAAATAACAGAATTAATATACGACTATCATCGCTCATCTTAGTCATTTTAATTGTTAACACTTAGATTTGCAAACGAAACGAATTAAAGCATTTATTAGCATTTAAAAAAATTATATGGCTTCACAATATGATCTAATCGTAATCGGAAGTGGTCCGGGAGGTTACGTAGCGGCAATTAGAGCATCTCAGCTCGGCATGAAAGTTGGGATAGTGGAAAAGGCAGAATTAGGGGGTGTTTGTCTCAATTGGGGGTGTATACCCACCAAAGCACTGTTGAAAAGTGCCCAAGTTTTTGAATACATCAATCATGCAGCTGACTATGGGATATCCGTTAAGGAATCAACTGCTGATTTTAAAGGGATGGTCAAGAGAAGTCGCGAAGTGGCGGATTCCAATAGTAAAGGGATTGAGTTTCTTTTCAAAAAAAATAAAATAGAAGTCATAAAGGGTCATGGAACACTTTCCAGAGGCAAGCAGGTAAAGGTGACAGATGCTGCCGGAAATACAACCAATTATGAGGCTAAAAATATAATTCTGGCTACAGGCGGACGGGCAAGAGAACTACCTAACCTACCGATGGATGGTAAGAAAGTGATTGGGTATAGAGAAGCCATGACGCTGTCTGAACAGCCTAAAAAAATGGTTATTGTAGGCTCTGGAGCTATTGGTGTTGAATTTGCCTATTTCTACAATGCCCTAGGTACGGAAGTTACCATAGTTGAGTATTTACCCAATATCGTACCGGTAGAAGATGTAGATATTTCCGCAACATTGGCACGAAGCTTTAAAAAGAAAGGGATCAAAATCATGACTCAATCAGAGGTCACCAAAGTAGATATAAAAGGGAAGGGATGTAAAGTAAGTGTTAATACCAAAAAAGGGGAAGAGATTCTAGAATGTGACATCGTATTATCAGCAGTAGGCGTGTCAACTAATTTGGAAGGTCTGGGGATCGAAAGTCAAGGAATCAAGACCGAAAAGGGCAAAGTAGTGGTTGATGAATATTATGCCACCAACGTCCCAGGAGTTTATGCCATTGGAGATATTGTTCAGGGGCAAGCATTGGCACATGTAGCGTCAGCAGAAGGTATTATTTGTGTTGAAAAAATCTCCGGGCAATCTCCGCAACCCTTAGATTATGGAAATATCCCAGGATGTACTTATTGTTCTCCTGAAATTTCTTCTGTGGGGATGACTGAAAAAGAAGCCCTTGCCAAGGGATATGAAATTAAAGTAGGTAAGTTTCCTTTTTCTGCGTCAGGAAAAGCAAAAGCTTCTGGTGCTACCGAGGGGTTTGTAAAAGTTATATTTGATGCAAAATATGGGGAATGGCTAGGTGCACACATGATTGGTGCGAATGTCACCGAGATGATTGGTGAAGCGGTGGTCGCCAGAAAGCTGGAAACTACAGGGCATGAGATTATAAAATCTGTACACCCCCATCCGACGATGTCAGAAGCCATCATGGAGGCTGCGGCTGATGCCTATGGCGAGGTGATTCATATGTAGCAAATTATAAATTTAAGGAGTCTTGTTGATGGGATCTAGAACCTATTCAGTTTCGTTGAATCTAGAAAAGTGGGTGTGAATTCTACTGCTTTAGGAGATCTATTAGGATCTTGTTTGAGAAATTAATAATAATTCAATGTTGAGGCCTCAAGGATAGGATGTGTTTTCTTGTCATTTGAGCCATTCGATTAAGCGCATTACAATCCTTTTAATTCCTGAAAACTAAGTTAAGGTTCTTTTTTAAAGCATTTTTGGTGATGGGCATTGCGATATAGGAAGATCAATGCGTTCGGTGAAGCTATGAAATTCTTATCTTGAAGGAGGCCAATTAATGTCGTGATAAAAAGGCTTGGGGAATACTTTTTATTGTTTGGTAATCTAAGATAACCCCTGTTTTAATTCGAGAGATTTAGCTTTTGCATGAACTCCTGTTAAAAACTTTATGCGACAAAGTCAAGGCTCACTAATCCTATTCTTTGTCATAAAAATAGGTGTTGAAAAAACGATTTAATTGCTTAGTTTCTACTAAAAATCCATCATGACCATAATTACTTTTAATAATGGCCAATTGGGCATTGGGCATATGCTCAGATAAGAATTTTTGTTCTTCAACTGGGAAAAGTACATCGGTATCAATACCGACCACCATCGTCTTGGATTGGATCCGTTTGAGGGCATCTTTGACTGAGACGTCGTGCCGCCCTATATTGTGGCTGTCCATGGCTTTGGAAAGACAGTAATAGGATTCACTAGTGAACCTTTTTTGAAGTTTGGATCCCTGATATCTTTGGTAGGATGAAGCACTGAAATCATCCCAACGGCCATCTTCATCTTTTTGTTTTGCTTCAAAAGTATTGTAATGGCGGTAGGAAAGTAGGGCAATGGCCCTAGCTGCAGCGAGTCCTTTCGCTGAATCTGTGTTATCCAATGCCATCCGCTGGGCTTCATTGAAGGCTATGCCCCAAGGGGAGTGTACCGCATTGGTAGCAATCAGGTTGATATTCTCAAAAAGAGTAGGTTCTTGAACCGCCCATTCCAGGAGTTGCTGACCCCCCAAGGATCCACCGATTCCCAACTTAATCCGCTCAATTCCTAGTTTTTTTTGGAGCAGCTGATGTCCGCTTACGATGTCTCGAATCGTAATGAGAGGAAAGTTGAAATCTTTTGGACCCGTCGTTCCATAACAGGAGCCCAAGACATTGGCACAAATAACAAAATCTCTTTCAAGATCGATAACCGCATGGGTTCCAAACAACCCTGGCCACCATTCGGTAGGATCTGCGTTGCCCGTTAGGGCATGAAAGACCCAGACCACATTAGACTGATCCGCATTGAGACTGCCCTGTGTTGTATATGAAATCGTAACTTGAGGAAGGACCGAGCCTTCCTCAAGCAACAATGTATCATTGGAAACAAAAATTTGTGCCTTAGGCAGTGGCAAGAGTGCTTGCTGCATGTACTTTGTCTAATGCTTGTTGAAAATCAGCTTTAATGTCTTCGATATGTTCTATACCTAAGGATACTCTTAACATATTAGGATGAACCCCCGCAGCCAATTGATCTTCTACAGATAGCTGTTGATGGGTAGTTGCTGCCGGTTGAATGATCAAAGTCTTGGCATCTCCAACATTGGCGAGGTGACTGACAAGTTTAAGACCGTCTACCAAATTGGTGGTATCCTGCTTTTCTCCTTTGAGGATGAAAGTAAGTACACCCCCAAATCCCTTTTTGAGATATTTTTTGGCCAGATCATGATAGCTGCTGCTTTCTAATCCTGGATAATTCACAGATTCCACTGCGGGATGCGCCTCCAACCATTTGGCCAATTTCAATGCATTTTCAACCGTCCGCTCTACACGTAGCGAGAGCGTTTCTAAGCCTTGTAGCAATAAAAATGAATTAAAGGGACTTTGCGCAGGACCAAAATCTCTCAAGCCTTCGACACGTGCTCTGATAGCAAAAGCGACGTTTGGGAGACCCAGGGGATTATCGATCCCAAATACGTCAGCAAAAACCAATCCATGATAACTGTCAGAAGGTTCTGAAAATTGTTTGAATTTACCATTACCCCAATTGTAGTTACCCCCATCAACGATGACGCCTCCTATGGAAGTTCCATGTCCTCCGATCCACTTAGTGGCGGATTCTACTACCACAGCAGCACCATGCGCAATGGGTCTAAATAAATAACCCCCAGCACCAAAAGTATTGTCTACCACTAAGGGGAGATCATATTTTTTGGCCAATGAGGCAAGAGCATCAAAATCAGGAATGTTGAATCCGGGATTACCCATAGTTTCTAAATACAACGCTTTGGTTTGATCATCGATTAAGGCTTCGAAGTCTTCTGGCTTATCAGAATTAGCGAAGCGCGCCTCAACCCCTAATCGCTTAAATGCATTTTTAAATTGATTGTAGGTACCTCCATAAAGAAAGGAAGTAGACACAAAGTTATCTCCTGCTTCTAAGATGTTGTTTAGTGCAATAAACTGTGCAGATTGTCCAGAAGAGGTGGCCAATGCTGAGACGCCGCCCTCAAGTGCAGCAATTCTTTTTTCGAAGACGTCGTTTGTTGGATTGTTTAATCGGGTATAAATATTACCAAATTCTTTAAGCGCAAATAGATTGGCACCATGTGCTGAATCTTTGAAAGTAAAAGAAGTCGTTTGGTAAATGGGTACGGCTCTTGATCGGGTGGTTTCGTCGATTTCTTGTCCGGCGTGTAATTGTAAAGTATCAAAATGTAATTGTGACATGGTAACTATATGTTTTTTATAAAAAAAAGTGAAATATTGAAGTAGTGTGATGAGTTACTTGGACCTCACTACTGAGGTAAAATTTATTTTAGCTCAGTAGAGTTGTGTATGAATTCGCGCGAGGCGCATACCATCATGGCGACAACAGCAACAACTGAGGAGCGCCACAAAAAATGAGGAATCTATTCTTGACGCAACTGCGTCAAAATATAATTGAAATTTTAAATTCTGTATTATTATCATAACCATCAATTTATTTGTCAGGAATTAGCACCTACCCCTTAGCAGGGGGGTTGCTAGCGCGTCAACGAGCCTGTCTCTTAGCGCTTCTTAATAAATCGAGCGTTTTGTTCGATTCGAGGTACAAACATATACACCAAATTTTATTTTACAAAACAATTGAAAATTTTTTTTTTAATTTGTTTTAAGGCATTTACATGCTGCTATATTCTGCGGGTTCAAAAATTTGAACCCGTTTTTGATGATTGTATTTAAATTTATTCCTGTGAAATGGACAGTAGATTACTTAGATCCATAAGGATATATTTACACGAAAACGTATTATTGTTTTCGAATAAGTGTGGAATTAATGGGTTTCTATTTTAGTTTGTAGTTCAAAGATGCAAACAGCTAATAGACTTAAGGAGGTTCAAGAATATTATTTCTCCGCGAAACTCAGGGAGATACGGGCCTTAGAAAAGGAAGGCAAAGAGGTACTTAACCTCGGTATTGGGAGTCCTGATTTGTTGCCCCCCAATCAGGTCATCGAACAATTAAAAATGGGCTCAGATCTCCAGGGAGCCAATCAATATCAGTCCTATCAAGGGCTACCTGCCTTCCGCGAGGCAATCGCCGAGTTTTCAAAAAATCGGTTGAACATCGTTTTGAATCCTGAAGAGGAAATTTTACCTTTAATGGGTTCAAAAGAGGGAATTGCTCATATTTCATTGGCCTATCTCAATAAAGGAGATCAAGTTTTAATCCCTGAGTTGGGTTATCCTACGTACACTTCGGTCACCAAAATGGTAGAAGCGGAGCCCATTTATTATCCCTTGGTTGAACAGGATGATTGGTGTCCTGATTGGAAGTTTTTTGATCAGCTAGATTATAGTAAAATAAAATTACTTTATCTGAATTATCCACACATGCCTACGGGGGCCAAAGGGTCTCAAGAAATTTTGGAAAAGTTTGTGGAAATAGCCATAAAGAACAAACTTCTATTGATTCATGACAATCCCTACAGTTTCATCTTAAATGATGAACCTTTGAGTATTTTCTCAGTGGAAGGTTCCAAAACATGTGCTTTGGAATTGAACTCTTTGTCCAAATCCTTCAATATGTCTGGATGGCGGGTAGGCTGGTTGTCAGGAGCTTCAGAGAACATCAAGAATGTATTACGGATCAAAAGCAATTTGGATTCGGGTATGTATCAACCCATTCAGCGAGCGGCAATCGTCGCTTTGCAGCAGGATGAGAGATGGTTTGAGCAATTGAATCTCACCTATAGAACCCGCAGAAATGCTGTTTTTCGTCTATTAGACAAACTTAATTGTACCTATCGAAAAGCACAAAGTGGTCTGTTTGTATGGGCGCAAGCACCCGTGATGGATGTCGATGTGCTTATTGATGACCTACTTGTGAACAAACATATTTTTATTACACCAGGACATATTTTTGGAGCCAAGGGCAGGCGCTATTTGAGGGTCTCCTTGTGTGCCCCCACAGAAGTTTTTGAGCAAGCTATTTTGAGATTATGAAGATTTCTATCATTGGTTTGGGATTAATAGGGGGCTCATATGCCTTATCGCTCAAGCAACAATTCAAAAACTTGACTTTGTATGGTTGGGATCAGAATGAAGCACATAATTTAGCGGCCAAAAAACACAACATTATTGACGTGAGTTGTCGCTCATTGGAAGAGGCTTTTGATCAGGGTGACTGGATCCTATTGGCCATTCCCGTAAATGCCATAGAATCTTCCCTTTCTGGCATGTTGGATATGCTGGCCCCCCATCAATTGGTGATTGATTTTGGATCTACCAAAGAACATATCTGTAAAGTGGTTGAAGGACACAAAAAGCGAGATCAATTCATTGCGGCACACCCGATTGCAGGTACTGAATACAGTGGACCTAGTGCAGCCTTTTCGACCTTGTACAAAGACAAAGTAATGATTGTTTGTGAATCGGAAAAGACAAGGCCAGATTTTCTGAGCGCTTTTAAAGTCCAATGCGGCGCACTGGGTATGGCAACCATTTATTTAGGTGCTGCCGAACATGACGTTCACCTAGCCTATGTTTCGCATTTGAGTCACATCATTGCTTTTGGGCTGTCCCATACGGTCCTACAAAAAGAAGCGTCCGCAATGAAAATTTTGGATTTAGCAGGGTCAGGTCTGGCGTCAACGGTAAGGTTAGCCAAAAGCTCTCCAGACATGTGGACGCCCATTTTTATTAATAATCGTAGTGCCATTTTGGAGAGTTTGGATGTGTATCTCGAGAAAATAAATGATTTCAAAGCGCTACTCACAGCATCAAATGGCCCAGGGATTAGAGCATATCTTGAGAAAGGCAGAGAGATCAAAAAAATTCTCAAATGAGGACTACTCCTAGCCGGCCAAAAAATTCTAAATAATCAAACGCGAAGGGTCGAAATACCTCCATCAATCGCCATGATTTGACCTGACATCCACTGTGATTTCTCAGAGAGCAAAAACTCAACGACCTCAGCCATGTTTTCACTGGTCCCAATTTTTTTTAAGGGATGTCTTTCTGCATTGGCCTGTTTTTTCTCATCACTACCCAATAATTTTGAGGCTAACGGTGTATCGGTGAGCGAAGGGGCGATGGCGTTGACTCGAATTTTAGGGGCCAATTCAGCAGCTAAAGATCGGGTCAGACCTTCAATAGCCCCCTTTGAAGCAGCTACTTGTGTATGAAAGTTAAAGCCTGACTGAACGGCGACCGTTGAGAAAAATACAATGGAAGCACTTATTGATTTTTTAAGATGGGGTAGGATCGTCTGAATGATCTTGATGGCACCCATCACTTGAAGTTCAAAATCAGCTCGAAAAGCGTCAAGTTTGATTCTATGGAAAGGCAATAAATTGATACTTCCGGGGCAATAAACCACACCATCAATGGCCTCAGGAAGTATTGAAAGATCTAGAGTATCCGACAAAACATCAAATTTGAAGGTTTTGATGTTTTGAGCGGTAGGGATATTCCCTTGGTTAAAGGTCGCTACTACTTGATAATTTGGGTCATTTGTAAATTTTTCAATTAAAGAAGCTCCAATGCCCGAAGATCCTCCAATGATGAGAATATTTTTCATATTTATATTTTATACTAATCAAACACGGCTCAAGCTGAATTAGTGCCATTCTTTTTTAGAAAAAATGAGATTATTTTGGATGCTTATATTTTTAATACCTTTTTCAAGACAAGAATTTTTACTTTTGTAGATAAAAAACTGATAGGATTTATGAGAGTTGCGCTTACTATTTTCATTTTTTGTACCCTAAACATGGTTGTGCGGGCACAAGAATCCTATACCAGGCAAAAAATCACCCCTAATATATCTATGAAAATATCTGATTATTTTCAAATCATGCCCCCCCAACAATTACTTGATCGTTATGCTTCTTCAAGAATTCCGATAGCGATGTTTACGACCCTTGACGGAAGGGCGGACCTAGGGATCAACCAGACCGCCACCCAATGGGGCCCCAACGATATTGATATGTTATTGGATTTTTATAAAGCGTCTATTGCCAATCTTTATTCCCAAATTGATTTTATTCAAAGTAAGATCATAAGGGTAGATGATCGCCAATTTATTGTTTTTGAGTTTTTAGGCGAAGTAGTAGATCAAAGTTTATTGGGTGGAGTCAGTTCAATAAAAAAATACAATTACATTCAATATGCTCTTTACAGGGGCAAAGTCTTGTTGTTTAATTTCAATTGTGCCGCTAACGATCAGCAAAAATGGCAGTCAGTTGCCAATGAAATGATGTCAAGCATCAGATTAAAATAATGTTGACCATACACAGTGATGCCCATTTTATGCAGCAGGCTTTACTTCAAGCTGATTTAGCGGATCAGCAGCTAGAAATACCTGTAGGCGCCGTCATCGTCTGTGAAAATAAAATTATTGCACGAGCACATAATCAAGTCGAACAACTACAAGATGTGACCGCGCATGCGGAGATGTTGGCCATTACGGCAGCCCAAAACTATTTAAGCTCGAAATATCTTGATCAATGTACCATGTACTTAACGTTGGAACCGTGCACCATGTGTGCCGGGGCTCTTTTTTGGAGTCAAATGGGAGCCCTTGTGATAGGAGCTCGAGATTCGAAACGTGGGTTTAGCCTACTGAAACCTGTCCCACTTCACCCCAAGACAAAGGTAAGTTTCGGAATGCTAGAGGCCGATTGTGAAGCTAAGATCAAAGACTTTTTTAAAAAAATGCGGGATAAACAGAAAGAACGATAAAATTGAACGTTAGCATCTCATATTTTGTTAATTTTACTCATCTTTTTCACCTTTTACTAAAACATTATAATTATGGCATTTGAACTACCTAATTTACCCTACGCACACGACGCATTAAATCCACATATTGATACGGCCACTATGGAAATCCATCATGGTAAACACCATGCCGCATACATAGCAAAGTTAAATGCAGCGGTCAGCGGAAGTGAGATGGAAGGAAAATCTCTTGAAGAATTGATTAAAAATCACACCAACGTCGCAGCCGTCCGCAACAATGGAGGAGGACACTGGAATCATTCTTTATTCTGGACGGTGATGAGCCCAACCGGTGGAGGGACACCTCAAGGGGCCTTAGCGGCAGCCATTGATGATGCTTTTGGCTCATTTGAAAAATTTAAAGAGGCTTTTAGTAATGCTGGAGCGACTCAATTCGGTTCTGGATGGGCATGGCTTTGTGTCGGTAACGGAGGCAAGTTAGAAGTTTGCTCAACGGCCAATCAGGACAATCCATTGATGCCGGGTCTGGGATGTGAGGGGCTCCCTATTTTAGGTCTAGATGTCTGGGAGCATGCCTACTATCTCAATTACCAAAACAGAAGGCCAGATTATATCAATGCCTTTTTTAATGTGGTCAATTGGGAAGAAGTGAGTCGCCGATTTAACGAGGCCAAATAATCATTCAGAAATAAAAGAACCGATGCATTGCTAGGTTCTTTTATTTTGATATTTTTAAATTAAGCTTATCTAGAGGTCTTTCAACCGGATGTTCATCATCACAGGATTGTGATCTGAATACTGAAATTTCAGATTGAATCCTTTCACTTCTATAGCTTCGATATTTGGAGATATCAAGTAATAGTCAATCAGGGCAACAGATGTCCTGCCGTAATCCAAGACATCCACCAGACTTCTGCTCGTGGGGACCGTAGGGTCAAAAACCCATTGCCAGTTCCCAGGCATAAACTTTTCATCAATTTGGGAGGGTTTATAAGAGGTGCTAGGTAAGACGCCCGCAGCTATACTTACCTCATCATTACTAACGCCGGGTGGATTTTGGTTCCAATCACCTCCGACCACTACATAATTTCCTTTTTCATATTCTGCCAATAAAAATCCTTTGAGATAAGTCATTTCTAGAGGCTTCAGATACCCTCCGTCGTACGCTGAATTATGAGTATTGACCACTACTAGTTCTTTGCCTGAGATCAGCGATGTAGGATATCGTTGAACGGACATACAACGATCAAGATGAAAAAGATAATCCGGCCAATTGTATTTTCCTGGATATTGATAACGATCACTGCTGATAGGATTATACGTGGAAAAACTACTCAATCCACTGGCCACCTTACCTAATACATTCCATGGATTGAATAACGGTATAATCACCCGAGCTACTTGATAGTTGAATGCAAAATGTTGTGAGTATCCATTTAACTTTGCTGATATTAAGTCATGCTGATTTCGATAATAGCTTCGCTTGGAAGATCGATCCACCTCCTGTAGCAAAACAAAATCCGTTGGATTTGACTGAATAAAGTCAATGATACCCTTTAAGTTTTCATCCACGAAAGCCTCGGGCGAGCGCACCATTTTCCCATCAGAAAAGAAAAAACTTTGATTGCTATCATAAAAAAAATTAGATTTCGCACCTAAACCGGCAAACCCTATATTCCAATTTAAAAAACTAAGTATAGGTGAAGTAATGAGGTTGTTTTCATTCTTGCTTTGAATGTTTAAAACCGTTTTTTCAGGAGGTTCAAAGTCGGTTAAGGTAGCATGAAAAAGACTCACTACTACGTAGAAGAGAAACATAATTGGGAGTATTAAAACCCACTTTATGATGGGCCAGATTTTTTCAATTTTCAAAATAGAATTCATTAAGTGAAACTCAATATATTTAATTTTCAAGCATTTAGAGTTATTATGGTCTAATTATTCATTAAAGTATCTGGATGAAAAATCAACAAAAACACTTACCTGCCATCTTTTTAGTTTAGTATGTAAATTTGAACATACGATAACTGATAAGATTCCGTTACTTGTAGGAACGACCTAGCCTTTGACGACCATTTTTTTTTAAATTAATTTTTATAAAATGAAAACAATAAAAATAATATTTTATTCGATTCCTTCTTTGTTGCTAATGATGGTTGGGTGCAACACGGGAGAATCAAAAATAGCGGAGCCAAATAATGACCTAGTCAATTTGAGTACTTATGAGGTAATTCAAACAGAAATATGGGATCAATCTTGCATTAGCTGCCATATGACAGGGGCCTCATATGCCAACCAATCCGGACTTATTTTAACTGCAGATGTTTCTTATGAGCAGTTAATGAATAGAGTGCCTAATAATGTTGCGGCAGCCGAAGACGGTTTATTGCTGGTGGGTGACGAAGGCTATGCCAGTTTGCCGAAAAGCTTTTTATGGGAAAAAATTAATGCCAATGATATGGACCATTTTTATCAAGATCATCCAGAATATGGGGCGATTATGCCGTTGGGGGATGACTTTTTGACCAATGGTGAATTGGAGTTTATGCGCCAATGGATTGAGGCAGGAGCACCTGAGACGGGTCAAGTAGCGAGTGTGGAATTATTGACTAATGAAGCCAGATATACTCCGACTCCTTTTGAAGCACTTGCTGTTCCTGAAAGTGGTTATCAATTTCATATCGAACCTTTCACTGTTGGACCGGGAATGGATCGAGAAATATTTATTTACGAAAAATTAGACAATCCCGAACCCATTTACGTTAATCGGGTAGAAATTGCTATGCAATCGGGGAGTCATCATTTTTTAATCTATCAGTTTAATAATGGACTCTCTACCTTTTTGTACCCGCCTGAGGGAGCAACCAGAGATGTTTACGATGCGTCGGATAATTATGTAGAATCAGTCTTATTTCATCTGCAGTTTCATGACTTTGTGACAGGCACGCAGTGGCCCAAAATGGATTATCATTATCCTGAAGGTGTCGCCTTCAAGATACCAGCCGATTTTGGATTTGATTTGAATAGCCATTATGTAAACAAGGGCACGGAGGATATTGAAGGTGAAGTGTATGCCAATTTGCATACGGTTCCAAAGAGTGAGGTGGTTCATGTGGCTAAGTTGTTGGATATAAATAATGATGATATTTATATCCCAGCGAATACCTTGCAGCATAAAGTGGTTTATGATTTTATCGCTGAAGAGGAAATGAATGTTTTTCAGCTCTTTTCCCATGCGCACAGCAATATGACTGAGTTTAGAGTGTATGCTATGGGGGGTGAAAATGATGGGGAGTTGGTTTATATCACTTACGATTGGGAACATCCCCCGATCAAGGAGTTTGATCCACCCTTGGTACTAGAGTCCGGTCAAGGATTTAGACTAGAGACGACTTATGATAACCCAAGTTCAAACAGTCTTCGATTTGGCTTGAGAAGTACAGATGAGATGATGATCTTGTTTGGTGCTTACTATTAAAAAATTGAAGTTTTAGTTAAAAATAGAAAGATCCAATAAAGTACACTTTATTGGATCTTTCTATAAAAAAATTCTTTATTTTTTTATAGAATAGGCTAAGGATATTTGAATCATAGAATTTTGAATGGCAGTTGAAGCCGAAGTGGGATCATTGACATCTGATATACCAATGTTATACCTTCCATAGACATCAAGTCCAAAGGGAAGATCCCATCCAATACCGAGGTTAACAGAGATATTAGAATTTAATAACTCATCTTTTATGTCTAACTCATCATCGTTAGAATGCGTAATCTGTTTTGCAGATACCAAATAGCCAAACTGGGGACCGAGTTGAAAATTCAGACCACCGGGCAGATAGAAGCGCAGCATGATGGGAAGGTCTAAATAGGCAGATTCTTGATTTTTATTGGTAGCACCATCAATGAAATCTATAGTCTGAAAGGAATATTGAAGTTCAGGGCTGATACCAATAAATGCAAATTTGAATTTGGCAAAAATCCCTGCATGATATCCCGAAGCACCAGACTGCTCCAAATTAGCGCCGATGACGGCGTCAGAGGTAGGAATATTTACTCCTCCTTTTATTCCGAATTCGGCTTTTTGAGCTAACAAGCTCCCAGAAGTCAATAAAAACCCTAGAATCAATATGTTTATTTTATTTTTCATTTTTTCAAAATTTATGTAAATGCTTTAATATTTGTATAATTCATTACGACAGAACCTAGTTAATGGGCGAACTAACTTAGGTAAAGGTAAAGAAAAGAGATTTATTCAAGAGATTTGAAAATATGGATGGCTTTTTCCATTTGATCATCATTAAAATCTAAATGCGTGACCATTCGAAT
Organism: uncultured Cyclobacteriaceae bacterium; assembly: GCA_905479015.1. Lineage (GTDB taxonomy): Bacteria > Bacteroidota > Bacteroidia > Cytophagales > Cyclobacteriaceae > UBA4465. The sequence goes on along the minus strand of CAJQKV010000014.1, from coordinate 82,095 downwards.
AAGTCCTGTACCAAACCCAATGGCCAACAAACCTTTTTTTTCTAATTGCTGAAGAAATATTTTTGGTGAGCGATCTGGCTTCAATGCTATGATGATGATATTGGTTTGGACGGGATAGAGCGCACTCACAAAAGAAAGATTTTCGATAGCTGAGGCTAAAGTTTTTGCCCTTTTATGATCCTCCTTGATTTTATCTAGGTGATGATCCAATGCATACGTGCAAGCTGCGGCGAGGTAACCCGCTTGTCGCATGCCCCCACCCATGGCTTTTCGAACCCTTTTCGCCTGATTTACAGCATCCTTTGTACCGATCAACACGGATCCAACAGGAGCCCCCAAACCTTTGGAAAAGCAAATAGAAATGGTATCAAAAAGGGCACCATAATCTGCCGGAGTCTCCTGTGATTCGGCCAATGCATTGAACAGTCGGGCTCCATCCATATGTAATTTCAATTCATTTTTTTTACACATAGCTGCAATTTTAATGATCTCCTTAAAGTCATAAATAGCACCTCCCCCCTTGTTCATGGTATTTTCTAATGCAACCAAACGGGTCTTGGGCCGATGTATGTCATCAGGATTAATAGCTGTGGCGATCATTTCCGCAGTTAGTCTTCCTTTATCACCCGTTAATAATTTTGGAGACACCATAGAGTTCAGCATCATTCCCCCACCTTCATACAAATAAATATGTGCATTTTGATCACAAATAACTTCATCTTGAGGAGAGGTATTGATCCTTATTGCAATTTGATTCGTCATGGTCCCAGAGGGACAAAACAAGGCTGCCGGCATGTTAAACAGGCCTGAGACTTTATCCTGGAGCAAATTAACAGAAGGATCATCCTCAAATACGTCGTCGCCAACAGGAGCGCTGAACATGGCCTCGAGCATATTGGGTGTTGGCTTGGTGATGGTGTCACTTCTTAAGTCAATCATGAACTCAATGCGTTTGGTTTTTTTAATTTTTTTCTGGTCATTCTTTTAGAAATTTTTTAAAAATACGATTGAAATTGCATTTTATCAATATTTCTGTGAGAAATGAAAACAAAGAGTGCAGGTTTATTTTTCTTTTGGATAGCCTAGATAAGTTTTTTAAAATAAAAAAAGCGGCCCACTTTGGGCCGCTTCCAACTAAACACTACACAAATTTTCTTATTAATTATACACTTGTTTACCCTTTTAAGTTCAACTTTTCTCTACAAAGACATAAAATTTTATATTTTAATTAATTCTGGAGGGCCCTTAACTTTTTTAATCATGTTTCTTTGGGCCGTTATCTTATCTTTGTATTAGATCATATTTTTTCATTCATAATGGCAGGAGTAATTGAGGATTTAATTAAAAAGGAGCTAAAGGCCATCCAAAATATACCGATTGATAACAGCATAGAGCAAGCTATAGATTTGATTTTTCAAGCGGTGCATGTTCAAAAAGGGAAGGTGGTCGTGAGCGGTATGGGAAAAGCGGGTCAAATAGGATACAATATTGCGACAACGCTGAGTTCAACAGGAACACCTGCTGTTTTTATGCATCCGGCTGAGGCACAACATGGCGATTTAGGAATGCTTCAAGAGCAAGATATTCTTTTATTGATTTCTAATTCTGGGCGGACAGAAGAAATTATTCAATTGGTGTCATTGGCAAGAGTGTTGAATCCAACGATGAGATTGATTACGCTCACCGGGCATCCTGAAAACGAATTGGGACATTTAGCAGATGTCTCTATCGCTACAGGCAATCCCCAAGAAATTTGTCCATTAGGCTTGACACCCACGACGAGTACCACGGTTATGACGGTTTTGGGCGATATATTGGTAGTCACTTTGATGCAAAAAATCAATTTTACTAAAGAAGATTATGCCAAAAGGCACCACAGTGGTTATTTAGGAAAGAAAAGTAGAAACAATGAATAAATTATTTTTAATCGCAGGTCCTTGTATTATTGAAAATAGCGAGACTCCTCTTCTTATAGGAAAGGAAGTCAAGTCAATTTGTGATGAGTTGGGTATTGATTTTATTTTTAAAGCTTCTTACAAAAAAGCAAACAGGACCCGAATAGACAGTTTTAAAGGGATTGGATTTCAAGAAAGCTTGGAGATTTTACAAGGTGTTGGACGAGAACTGGGTGTGCGAACCATCACGGATGTGCATGAAAGTCATGAACCCGAATTGGTAGCCAATTATGTAGATATATTACAAATCCCTGCTTTTTTATGTAGACAGACAGAGTTATTGCTTTCGGCAGGCCAAACAGGGAAAGGTGTAAGTATCAAAAAGGGGCAATTCGTGTCGCCAGAGGCTATGAAATATCCTTTGGAAAAGGTCCAGTCCACAGGCAATCAAAACATATGGCTTTGTGAACGGGGCTTTACTTTTGGTTATGAAAACTTAGTCGTCGATGTAACGGCAGTCCCCAAGCTCAAAAAGCATGGTGTACCGGTGGTCATGGATTGTACACATTCATTGCAGCAGCCCAATCAAAAAGACGGCATCAGCGGTGGAGATCCTGAAATGATCGCTTCAGTGGCTTTATCTGCTATTGCTACGGGTGCAGATGGTTTATTTATAGAAACCCACCCAAATCCCGGTCAGGCGTTGAGTGATGGAAAATCAATGCTACCTCTTGATGAATTGAGGGGTCTTTTACAAAAAGTAGTCAAAGTGAGAAAGGCAATAACATCATAATGGAAGCCATAAAATTTTTAATTCTAGACGTAGACGGGACCCTTACTGACGGAGGTATTTACCTATCGGATGAAGGGAAGCAATTTAAAAAATTCAACGCAAAAGATGGTATGGGGATTAGAAAGGCTATTTCTCAGGGGATTGAAGTGGGCATCATTAGTCACAGTTATTCACGTAAAATGATTGATGACCGGGCTGATATGTTAGGTTTGAAATATGTCTATGTAGGACAAAAGCCCAAATTAGAGGTTATGGATCAATGGCTTATCAAGTTAGGTTTGAGCCGAAATGAGGTCGCTTATATGGGAGATGACATCAATGATATAGAGGTGATGAAAGCAGTAGGCTGTTCCGCTTGCCCTGCTGATTCAAGTGAGGAAGTACTTAAAATTGCACAACGGGTCATGCAAAAAAATGGAGGAGCTGGAGCCGTAAGAGAATTTATAGATCATCACCTCTTAAAAAGCGGATTATCTCTTAGTTAGAACGACAAGAAGATATCTTCTTTGAGATCATTTGAGTTTGACCTCAATTAGACTATTTTTGCGTGAATTTAATATAAATCATGAGCGTCTTAGTAAACAAATCATCAAAAATAATTGTGCAAGGTTTTACAGGCACAGAAGGTTCCTTCCATGCCTCTCAAATGATTGAATATGGATCTCCTGTTTTGGGAGGTGTGACCCCAGGAAAAGGAGGTCAAGTACACCTCGGACTTCCAGTATTCAATACGGTACAGGAGGCCGTTGACGCCGTTGGAGCAGATACAACCATTATTTTTGTCCCTCCAGCCTTTGCGGCGGATGCTATAATGGAAGCAGCGGATGCAGGCATTAAGATAATCATCACCATTACCGAGGGTATTCCGGTGAAAGACATGATGATGGCCAAACCCTATGCCAAATCAAAGGGAGCTACCTTGATAGGGCCGAATTGTCCAGGGGTAATCACTCCAGATGAAGCTAAGGTAGGCATCATGCCTGGTTTTATTTTTAAGAAGGGGAATGTGGGTATCGTTTCAAAATCAGGAACACTGACCTACGAAGCAGCGGACCAGGTGGTCAAAGCGGGCTACGGGATTTCGACTGCGATCGGCATTGGCGGGGATCCCATTATAGGAACCTCTACCAAAGAGGCCGTTCAATTATTGATGGCTGATCCTGAAACAGAAGTAATTGTCATGATTGGTGAAATTGGGGGTCAGTATGAGGCTGATGCAGCTCAATGGATCAAAGCACAAAATAATCCAAAACCAGTAGTAGGTTTCATTGCGGGTCAAACGGCTCCAAAAGGCAAAAGAATGGGCCATGCTGGCGCGATCATCGGAGGCGCTGACGATACTGCTGAAGCAAAGATGAGAATCATGAGGGAATGTGGTATTTTCGTCGCAAATTCACCCGCAGATATTGGAGAAACTATGGCTCAAGCATTGTCATCATAAATTCTAATTCACTTTTCACACTTTTTTAATTTAATAATGTTCGTTTAAATTACATAAAGTACCTTTACGTACTGAAATATACTGACTTGTTGAATGGCATCAGTCGTTATTTTCAAAATTATAGACTAAAATATATGGGTAGATCACAAGAAACATTTAATAAAAAAGAAATAAGGAATAAAAAAGAAAAGAAAAGAAAGCTTAAAGTGGAAAAAAAAGCGGCCCGAAAGGAATCTGATAAGTCAGGTGATTTAGATGATATGATTGCCTATGTGGATGAATTTGGGAATATTTCTGAAACACCACCCGACCCTTCTTTTCAGGATCAAGAAGTAGTTGCAGAAAGCATTTCTATTAGTGTGCCTAAAGATGAGGCGGCTGAACCGGAAGACTTGATAAGAAATGGAATTGTAACGTTTTTTAATGATTCCAAAGGATACGGATTTATCAGAGATATGGCGAATCAGAACAGTATTTTTGTACACATTAATAATACAATAGACCTAATTAAGGATAATAATGCGGTCACTTTTGAAATAGAAATGGGTCCCAAAGGTCCGACGGCAACCAAAGTAAAGCTTAAAGTTTGATCTTAACAGCTTCAAGTTTTTGATCATTTATGAAAACAAGCCCCCAAAGCGATCAGAAAATTTTATAAATAAATCTATACTTAGAAATACAATTTCTACCCTTTAAAGTGGTTAGTGGCTATGCTCAGGACGAATAATTGTGGAGAATTAAGAGAGGCTCATTTGGGTCACGAGGTGACCATTTGTGGGTGGGTACAAAGAATCAGAGACAAGGGAGGTAGGGCTTGGATTGATCTTAGAGATAGATACGGAATGACTCAATTGATGTTTGAAGAAGGATCTACACCCGAAGCATTGATGGCCTCAGTACGTACTTTAGGTCGAGAATATGTCATTAGAGTAAAAGGAAGAGTAATCGAGAGGTTGTCGAAAAATCCTAAGCTGCCTACTGGGGATATTGAAATACAGGTACATCATTTAGAAATCTTAAACGAGGCAGCGGTACCTCCCTTTTTGATCGAAGATGAAACCGATGGAGGGGATGAGTTGAGGATGAAATACAGGTATCTTGACCTTCGGAGAGCACCAGTTAGAAAGAATCTAGAACTCAGGCATCAAGTCAGCCGTAAAACCAGGGCTTATCTTGATGACCTAGAATTTATTGAGGTAGAGACGCCTTATTTAATTAAATCCACTCCAGAGGGTGCTAGAGATTTCATCGTTCCATCAAGAATGAATCCAGGGCAATTTTATGCCTTGCCACAATCACCGCAAACCTTCAAACAGTTGCTAATGGTTTCGGGTCTAGACAGATATTATCAGATTGTTAAGTGTTTTAGAGATGAAGACTTGAGAGCAGATCGACAGCCAGAATTCACACAGATTGACTGTGAAATGTCTTTTGTAGAACAGGAAGATATTTTAGAAATGTTTGAGGGACTAGTGACCTTTTTATTCAAAGAGATAAAGCAAATTGATTTAACCAAATTCCCAAGAATAACGTATGCAGATGCCCTAAGATATTATGGTTCAGATAAACCGGATTTAAGGTTTGAGATGCGTTTCGTTGAACTCAATGAAGTCATTGAAGTTACAGATTTTCCCCTATTTAATGCAGCAGAATTGGTTGTGGGAATCAATGCGAAGGATTGTGCCACATATTCACGAAAAGAGCTCGATGAGTTGGTCAATTTCGTCCGTAAACCTCAAGTGGGTGCTACGGGTTTGATTTATGTAAAGTACAATTTGGATGGCTCTTTCAAATCCTCAGTAGATAAATTCTTTGATCAAGACGCCTTAAGTACTTGGGCAAAATCTTTTGAGGCCAAACCTGGGGATTTAATGCTTATTTTGGCGGGGAAAAAAGAACAGACTCGAAAAGCATTGAATGACCTACGCCTTGAAATGGGTGATCGATTGGAATTAAGGCCCAATGATAAGATCTGTCCCGCTTGGGTCATTGACTTCCCATTGCTTGAATGGGATGAAGAGACCCAACGCTATCATGCGATGCACCATCCTTTCACATCTCCAAAGAGTGAATATATGGATCAAGTAGATACGACTCCAGAGTCCATCAAAGCATCAGCCTATGATATGGTCATCAATGGTGTGGAGATAGGCGGAGGGTCCATTAGAATTCACAAAAGAGCACTGCAGTCCAAAATGTTTGATGCCTTGGGATTCACAAAGGAAGAGGCAGAAGCACAATTTGGTTTCCTTTTAGGTGCTTTTGAGTACGGAGCACCTCCTCATGGAGGCATTGCTTTTGGTTTAGATAGATTATGTTCCTTATTTGGAGGCGCAGAGAGTATTAGGGATTTTATCGCATTTCCTAAAAATAGTTCCGGAAGAGATGTGATGATCGATTCCCCCTCATTACTTGATGAAGAACAATTATCGACCTTAGGTATACAAATAGAAAAGAATTAATTTGACAATTTATTTGTATTTTTAAGTTTTAACAATTGAATGGGTCATGACAAGTAAATTTCTTTTATACAGTTCGCCATTATTATTATTATTTGCAGGTATAACGATCATGGAGCCTTGGCTTTACAGGAATCTTTTAACGAGTGATAATATAGAAAATATTCAGCAAAAAGATTTTAAAATTATTGCGCATAAGGGTGCTTCAGGAATTGCACCTGAAAATACATTGGCGTCATTTCAAGCAGCTTTAGACATTGGTGTTGACATTATAGAATTAGACGTACGACAAACTAAGGATGAGGAAATCATTGTTTTCCATGATCAGTTTTTAGACCGGACGACCAATGGGACGGGCAATGTTCATGAATATACCCTTGAGCAATTGAAGCAATTAGATGCAGGTTCTTGGTTTTCCTCTAAGTTTTCAGATCAAAAAATACCGACGCTAAAAGAAGTACTCGATCTTGTTGATGGTCGTTGCCAAGTGCTTATTGAAATTAAGCATATGGACCATCCCCATTATCATGATTTTTCAGATAAGCTGGTTGATGTTATTAGATTAGAAGAGAATGGTTTTGATTGGGTATTGCTCCAATCTTACGAGGAAAAATACTTAGAGGAAGCTCAAATTTATGATGACCGCATTCAAATCAATAAAATGTTAATTGGAGAAGATTCAACCCCTCTCTTGGCATTTTATATTGAAACCAAATTAAAATTGGGTCATGGGGATTCAAAAGGTAACTTAAAAACTTTGAATCCAGAATTCACGACCCTTTCTCCTAGAAGAATATTTAGAATGCATTCAAGAGGCTTTAAGGTATTTACCTATTCAGTAAATAATCGAGAAGACATGATCAAAATGTTGAATATGGGGGTAGATGGCATTATAACAGATTTCCCCTCAGAGTTGGTCAAAATACGTAAGGCGATCAACAGTTGATCGCCACATCAAAGATCTGAGATTTGACTTCCTAATAATACCGCTAATTCTGCTTCAATAGCCATGTAGCCTATCCGTTCTTGTTGTTCAGTGCTAATGACTCTATTGAAGGCACTGATCGCATTTTCAACTTGTCCATTAATTAAATAATAGTTACCAATACCGTAACCAACATCGGCATCAATGCCATTGCGCTTGGTTAAGATACTTGGGGTTACTAGGCCCCTGTAAAGCATAATGAGGTCATGGTATTTTCGGCTTTTGCTTTCGATTAGACGCATATTGATAGGAATGGACATGATTTCAGCTTCTGCTAAGTCTAGATTCCCAATTTTAGCAAATGCGGTATAAAGCCAATTTGCGATAACGACCTTAAGATCATTATTATTGGTGTATTTTTCGCATTTTCTAAAACTAGATATGGCCTTATCATAGTTTCCTTTCATATAATAGCTCAAACCCAAATAATACCAAATATTGAATTTGACATTGTACACGGTTTTTTTCTTATTATTTTTTAAATTTGAATGTTCGAATTCGATGACCGGTGAGTCATTTGCATACGTGAGGGCTTCGGAAAGGGATGTAATTGCCTCATCAAATTGTCGTGTAGTTAGATACTGCTGCCCAATATATCTTCTTATTTTATATGATTCTGGAAATTTTATCAGGCCTTCATCGTAGAGATTAATGGCTTCTTGAAACCTCCCAAGATCAGCTAATTTTATTCCGTAGTTAATAATATTAAATTCATCTTCAGGATTCTCATTAAAGGCTTTTTCCACTTTTAACAAGCCCCGCTCAGCACTCTCTCTATCGGTTTTTGATAATATTTTATTTTCTAATTCTTTATCGACTTCGAAGGAAGTTACTGCTTTATTATTTCGGTCACTTATCATCCGATTACCACTGCTTGGGTCGGTTTCAATACAAGCGATAAGCAAGAACAGACAGGCGATTGTTGAGGTGGTAGTTTTCATTTGTTTGTAAATTTAGCTACTAAAGTTACCAATTTGGACATATCATCTTCAATAATTGTTCATTTTGTGTTGATATTGCTATAGTGTTAGTGGATATATCCTTTCGCTTAACCCCAGATCAAAAATAATGCCATATTCAATTGATTACCATCCTCGATACTTTCTAAGGATCTGTTTGTGACTTATAACTGATCTTTAACATGATGGTAGGGGGCCACACTTTTTTTAAGACTGAGCTGACTTTTAGTTAAGTAAACGCTCCCACAAAGTATACAGCATTAAATAAAATTAATGAAACTATATTTGTGTAGACAATTTGAAAGTCCATTTTCATTGACTTAACCACAGCGATGTCCTTAACGTCCTCTAATATGTTGCCGCTGGGCGCTAAAGCCCCGAGATTTGATCTGCTCGATACTTTAAGTAAACAGACTAAATCCTATGAATCACTAAAAGGAGTCAAGGGGATGTTGGTCATGTTCATATGTAATCATTGCCCTTACGTTTTGCACATGCAAGATGCTTTGGTAGCGGTTGGGAATAAATACTTAGAGCTGGGTATTGGGGTAGTGGCCATTTCGAGTAATGACGTAGTTGCTTATCCGGACGATGATCCCGTTAAGATGGAACAGTTTGCTTTGCATCTGGGATTTAAATTTCCTTATTTGTACGATGAGACGCAGGAAGTGGCTCAATCTTATGAGGCCGCCTGTACGCCTGATTTTTATTTGTTTGACCATCATGATGATTTGGTTTATAGAGGAAGATTTGATCCTTCAAGGCCTGGAAATGACATTAAAGTTACGGGTACAGACTTGATCTCGGCATTGGAGCTTCTTAATTCAGGTCAACCGCAGCCGTTGATTCAGTTGCCGAGTATGGGTTGCAATATAAAATGGAGGTCTTAATTACAAATTCACTATTTTTTTTTAGTTTTGTAGTGTATTCTACTGATGAGCATAGCCAAAAAAATCTTTAAAAAAATAACCACACAGAAGCTTCGAGAGATGAAAGCCAGTGGTGAAAAAATTAGCATGCTCACGGCATATGATTATTCAATGGCTAAAATTCTAGACAGAGCTGGAATTGATATATTGTTAGTGGGAGATTCTGCTTCCAACGTCATGGCAGGTAATGAGACCACTTTACCTATTACGCTGGATCACATGATATGGCATGCGCAGGCTGTAGTTAAGGCGGTAGACCGTGCCTTAGTAGTTGTAGATGTCCCTTTTGGAAGTTATCAAGGTAACTCATCAGAAGCTTTGAGATCATCTATCAGAATCATGAAGGAATCGGGAGCCCATGCAGTAAAAATGGAGGGTGGAATAGAAATAAAGGAAAGTGTTGAACGAGTCATCAATGCGGGTATCCCGGTAATGGGTCATTTGGGATTGACGCCACAGTCAATTTACAAATTTGGTACCTATGCGGTGAGGGCCAAAGAGAGTGATGAGGCAAAAAAACTATTGAATGATGCGCTGCTACTCCAAGAGTTAGGATGTTTTTCTATTGTATTAGAAAAGATACCCGCCTTATTAGGCAAACAAGTAGCTGAGCACTTACATATTCCGTTGATTGGGATAGGTGCAGGGTCACACGTAGATGGTCAAGTTTTGGTGGTTCATGATATGCTGGGAATTACTCAGGATTTTAAGCCCCGATTTTTGAGGAGTTATGCGGACCTAAATGGCGTAATTACTGAAGCTGTTGGACATTATATTAGGGATGTTAAATCCGGAGATTTTCCCAATAACAAAAATGAGAGTTACTAATTAATCACATAAATTTTTAAAACGAATGCCAGAAAAAATTACCTTAAACGCAGGGAAATTAAATGTCCCGAACAACCCAATAATTCCATTTATTGAAGGGGATGGTACGGGTGTTGATATTTGGCCAGCTTCTAAAAAGGTCTTTGATGCAGCAGTTAAAAAGGCCTATAATGGGACCAAAGAAATAGAATGGTTGGAAGTGTTAGCGGGGGAAAAAGCTTTTAATAAAACAGGAGAATGGTTGCCTATAGAAACTCTCAATATGTTTAGAGAATACTTGGTCGGTATCAAAGGGCCATTAACGACTCCTGTAGGTGGGGGTATTAGATCTTTAAATGTAGCTCTTAGGCAAGAGTTAGATCTTTATGCTTGCCTGCGTCCAGTAAGATGGTTTGAAGGTACTCCATCTCCGGTAAAAAATCCAGGAACAACAGATATGGTGATTTATCGGGAAAATACGGAAGATATTTATGCCGGAATAGAGTTTCAGCACGGTACAGATGATGCCGAAAAATTTGGAAAAATATTATCTGAAACTTTTCCTGAGCGATATAAAAAGGTGAGATTTCCCCAAACCGCAAGCTTTGGAATTAAACCGGTTTCAAAAGAGGGTACTGAACGATTGGTTAGAGCCGCTTTTGAGTATGCCATTGCCCACAAACGAGATTCCGTGACTTTGGTACACAAAGGAAACATCATGAAGTATACAGAAGGATCATTTAGAGATTGGGGTTACGAATTGGCCAAGTCAGATTACCATGCTGTTGATTTAGATGGAGGTCCTTGGCAAGTGTTTGAAAAAGACGGTCATAAAGTAATTGTTAAAGATGTCATTGCAGATGCTTTTTTACAACAGATTTTAACAAGGCCTGCAGATTACGATGTCATTGCTACATTGAACTTAAATGGAGATTATATATCTGATGCACTGGCCGCTATTGTGGGAGGTATTGGTATTGCTCCCGGAGCAAATATCAATTATGATACGGGTCATGCTATTTTTGAAGCGACGCACGGAACCGCGCCAAAATATGCCGGACAAGATAAAGTTAACCCAGGTTCTGTCATTCTTTCCGGAGCGATGATGTTAGAGCATTTGGGCTGGACAGAGGCTGCTGATCTCATTTACAAAGGACTTGAGAATGCGATTGCAGGAAAGCGAGTAACTTATGATTTTGAAAGACTGATGGAAGGGGCAACCCTTTTAAAATGTTCAGAATTTGGAGATGAGATCATATCCAATATGTAGGAATTATTATTTTTCAAGAATAAAAAAAGGGTCATGATTCATGACCCTTTTTTTATTATGAGGCATTTGAAATTAATTGATTTAGACTTTTTATTTTCTCGAAAGTTGAAGCATCCCCTTCATTTTTGCCTTCATCATCTTTCATTTTTTCATTTTGGCAGTCAAAGGCTACCATGGCCAATAAATCTTGTTGATCATCTATACCAAATCTTTCTTTGTAGGTTTGTGCTTTTTCATTTAATATGCGCCCTGCACGTCTGATTCGTTCTTCATCCTCAGCCTTTATGCGCATGGGGTATTCCCTATTTCCGATTCTTAATTTTATAGAAAGTTCTGACATCTCATTTTTTTTAAGCTTCGCTTAAATGCAGGATGCATTTATCGATTTCCATGATATACTTATTAAGCAATTCTTTGAGCTCATCCGAATTCACACTTTCAATGGCATTATCTGCAATTTGATTCAGCTTAAATTTATTTTGGAAATTATTTAACTCACGTTCTTTTTGACTGATTTTTTCTCTCAACTGGTGGTTCTCATTTTGATACATTTCCACCTCATTTTTCAACTTCACTTGTTCAGAAATGATGAGTTTTATTCTTCTTTCGAGGTTATTGAGTTCGTTATTTAAAGATTCAGGGCTCATTTGCGAATTACAGCATTTAATTCATTTTCAAATCGATACATAAGTTTACTCATTATTTTATCAATTTGCTTATCGTTTAAGGTTTTTTCTTGATCTTGAAGATAAAAAGCGATGGCATAAGCTTTATTTTCACTTCCAATTTTATCACCTTCATAAATGCTGAATACATTTATTTTGGATAATAACTTCTTTTCAGTTGACTGAGCAATTTGCTTGATTTCATCATAGCTTACCGTCTTTTTGATGACCAAAGATAGGTCTCTACGAACCTCTGGATACTTTGATATTTTTTGAAATGAGACGATATTTTGAGCATTTTTTACTAAACAATCCCAATCAACTTCAGCATAAAAAACAGTGCTTTTAATGTCAAAATATTGTGTGATTTTGGAAGCTAGTTTTCCAATATGACCGATGAGCTTGTCATGAAGATAAAGATCTATGCCATACTCAAAAATGGTAGAGGTTGTTGGAATCAATTTTGGTGACCGATTACCACTTTTTTGAATCAAATTTTCAATGTCTCCAGAAAGGTGATGAAAAGTGACAGGAGTAGTTTCATCCATCCATGATGCTTCTTGTTTGTTTCCAATGCGAAACAAGCACAGATTGTTTTTTTCGATTGATTGACCCTGTTTACGGCCGTAGGTTTTACTAAACTCATAGAATTTAAGACTTTCTTGTTTCCTGTTGAGATTAAAACGTACAGATTCCAGTGCCGTATACAGAGGGGTAGGTTTAAGTATGCCCAGATCCTCACTGGATCGATTTAAGATTTCGACAACTTCATTTTTAGCTAGTTTTAAATCATCTTCGTATTTCTTATTGGTCAAGGAATTTGTTAAAATCTCTTGATAACCTTTGCCGGACAAGAAATGTGATATTTTCTCTTGCCATTTATAGGGTTCTATCTCATTGAATTCCGCAAGGTATTCGCTAGAGAAGTGGTCATCGAAAGCAATATTGTTGATTCCGTATATACGCAAGACTTCCTCAACTAAATCCGCCTCTCGGGTTACCTCACTTCGATAAGGAGGAACATGGGCATTAAAAGTAGTTGCATTAATATCGGTGGTCTTGATGTCTAAGCTATTTAAGATGTCTATAATGCGTTCTTTATCTATTGTTTCACCAATGAGTTTATCAAAGGTTTGAAAGGCAGTAGGGATGGTCTTGGTAGCTACCGGATGTGGGTAGATATCTATAAAGTCAGAAGCGATGTACCCACCTGCGATTTCAAGAATTAATTGTGTCGCGTACTTTAGAGCAAAAATGGTCATCTCTGGGTCTGTACTCCGCTCAAATCTAAAGGAAGCATCTGTATTTAACCCATGGCGCTGCGCGGTGCTTCTCACGTATTCAGGAGAAAAGCAGGCACTTTCCAAGAATATATCTGTGGTTTTATTAGTAACTCCAGATTTTTGGCCACCAAACACCCCGGCAAGGCACATGCCACCCTCGGTATTGCAGATCATTAAGTCTTGATCACTGAGCTTTCTTTCCTTACCATCTAAGGTGATGAAAGGCGTATCGGTTGGCAAACGCTTGACGATAATTGAACTTCCTACTTCTCTGGCATCAAAAGCGTGCATAGGCTGTCCCAGGCTGTGTAAGACATAGTTAGTTATGTCTACTATATTGTTGATGGGCTCTAAATCAATGGCTTTGAGCTTCCATTTGAGCCAATTTGGTGATGTGGAAACCTGAATACCTCGTAGCGTCACCCCAGAATACCTAAGAGCACCCTCGTGATCTTCAACGGTTACTTTTATTGGATTTTTCGGATGACTGAGATCAAAATCTTTAAGAACAGGTAGGGTTAAGCTTCGATTCAAATAAGCTTTGAGATCTCTTGCCGTTCCTAAATGAGAAGTAGCATCTCCTCTATTGGGGGTAAGGCCAATTTCATAAACGATGTCTTCCTCACTTTCATAGATTTTATTTAGGGGGGTACCATTGGCATAATCGGTTGTTAAAACTATGATGCCCTCATGACTTGAACCTAAGCCGATTTCATCTTCGGCGCAAATCATACCCTGTGAAATTTCACCGCGTATCTTTGCTTTTTTTATTTGAAAGGGTTCCCCTTTCAATGGGTAGATCAAACAGTCGACAGGAGCAACGGCTACTTTTTGTCCCGCGCTTATATTAGCGGCACCACAAACGATACTGATTAGATCATCTGATCCAACATCCACTTGTGTCAATTTTAATTTGTCAGCATTGGGATGCTGTGTGCAGCTCATAACTTCTCCTATGATTAAGCCTTTAAGTCCCCCTTTTATTTTTTCAATTTTTGAGACGGACTCCACTTCTAGGCCCGTTTGCGTTAGGATCTCAGAAATGGTTTCCGGAGTTTCAGGAAGTTCAATAAAATGAGTGAGCCAGTTGTGCGAAATTTTCATATTTATGGCTCCTTTTTGAGCTTGGGTACAAAAATATAAAGTGTTGGCATTAAAATGGGCTAACTATTCAATTTTATATGCTCGTTCACCCGCTTCTATGGCTATGGCAAGAATATTTTCGGTCGGAGGAAGTGGGCAGATGTATTCATCAATGTAGGCGCAATAGGGATTGTAGGCTAAATTGAAGTCAAGGCTCGTTTTATTTGATTTTCCTATGGTGACATCTAAATAGCGCCCACCCCCATAACTACCCTTGCTGCTGGTATCATCTGCAAAGCCGCAGAAGAGGGTTTTATCAGCGCCGAAACCTACAGGTTTAAGTACGAGTAACCTTAATAATTGCCCATCTAATGAGAATTTCAACCAAGCAAATTTTTGATATCTCTCTGGCTCACCATTGCTCGCATTTAAAACCACGATTTGACGTTCTTGGATTCTTTCTACTGAGGCATTGACTTTATATTTTTTATCAATAGGATAGTAGCTGGGCTTTTTGTAAACGACATCAAACTGCTTGAAGGGGGAAGCCTCATTGAAAGCTAAATATTTATGCCTATTACTAATTTCTTTTTCAATTACTGAAAGATAATTTTCGTCAGTTTCATTATCCGAAAATGAATAAAAAAGAAGCAGTAAGAGTATTGGGATTAAGAGCCAAATTATTTTTTTCATTGTGAGCAGTGGTTAAAAAACTAAGGAATGATCTACAAAGCTATAATATCCAGCATGGGTATATATGATGTGATCAATGATAGAAATATCAAGTAAATCTCCTGCTTTTTTAAGTTTTTTTGTCAAGTTAATGTCTGCTTGAGAAGCACTCATATTTCCCGAGGGATGGTTATGAATCAATATTAGGGAACTTGCATGCCCATCGAGCGCATGCTTGAAAACGATTTTAGGATCCACTAAGGTTCCTGAGATCCCACCTTTAGATATCTGCTTCTTGGCAATGACTTCATTATTTCTTTTCAATAAAATAATCCAAAACTCTTCATGTTGAATGTCCATCATTTCGGCACGCATGAATTCATAAATATCCTTGGAGCAGGTGATTATTTTGTTTGATTTGAGTTTGAATTCATCTCGTCTCCGGCCTAATTCAAGGGCGCTGATGATATTTATGGCCTTGGCATGTCCTACTCCTTTAAATTTTATCAGATCGTTTACTGATAATTGCGCCAATTGATGGAGGTCATTATTTACCAAGGTCAAAATGTTTTTGGCAAGGCCTACAGCAGATTGTGCTTGGTATCCGGAGCCCAACAAAATCCCTAATAATTCAGCATTCGTTAATATTGAAGGGCCTTTACTTAATAATTTTTCCCGAGGGCGGTCTTCTTCGGGCCAATTTTTAATATTTAATGAAGATTGATATGAAACGTTACTTGACATAAGTCAAATAAATTTACAACAAAAAAGCCTCGATATATCGAGGCTTTTTTGTTTTCATTAGTTTTTTTTTAAAGAGTAGCTACTTGCTTGGTCAAGCTTGACTTTAAATTAGCTGCTTTTTTCTTATGTATGATGTTTCTCTTTGACAGCTTGTCTAGCATGCTGGTCACTTCTTTTAATAATTTTTCAGCCTCAACTTTGTCCGTTGATTCACGAAGCTTTTTTAGATAAGTTCGTGTCGTTTTATGTTGATAACGATTTCTGAGCCTTTTGACTTCGCTTGACTTTATTCTCTTTTTTGCCGACTTGTGATTTGCCATTTCTATTACCTTGTTCTGTTGAAGGACTGCAAAGTTAGGCTTTTTATTGAAAAAACAAAAGCCAAATAGATTTATAAGTATTTGTTCTGAACAGCTATATTTACTTTCATGCATTTTTTATTATATCCTTTACTTTTAATATTCTTCTCCACACATCTTGAGCCCAATAGGAAGGCCGAATGGGGATTTCACGCACATAAAAAAATAAATGAGATTGCTATTTTTTCGCTACCACCTGAAATGATTGGATTTTATAAACATCATATGAGTACGATTATTGAAAGATCGGTGAATCCAGATAAGCGGCGATATATAAATGAAAATGAAGGTCCCAGGCATTTTATTGATTTAGATGCATATGGAAGTGATCCCTTAGCTCAACTACCTGAAAAATGGCAAGAAGCGATTGAGCAGTATGGGGACAGTACTTTAACAGAGCACGGGATCGTACCTTGGCATATGGTGCGGGTAAAATATTATTTAACACAGGCGTTTTTAAATCAGGATGCCGACCAAATTTTAAAAATATCGGCGGATTTAGGTCATTATGTTGGAGATGCGCACGTACCCTTGCACACGACCAGCAATTATAACGGTCAAAAGACAAATCAGAGGGGTATCCATGGATTCTGGGAATCTCGCCTGCCAGAATTATTTGACCAGCAATATGATTTGTTTGTAGGAAAGGCAGAATATATCGAGAACGTCAATGATGCCGCTTGGAATGCCGTAGCCAATGCACATTTGGCCCTAGATTCGGTATTGATTTTCGAAGCTCAAATTAGTCAAGAATTTTCTCCAACTAAGAAATACAGCTTTGAGGTAAGGGGGAACCAGACGGTTAAAGTTTATTCATATGAATTTTCTGAGGCCTACCATCAACGGTTACAAGGAATGGTAGAACGAAAAATGCGGGCATCAATTAAATTAATTGCCGATTTATGGTTTACCTGCTGGGTAGATGGTGGTCAGCCTACACTGAATAAATTGATTCTCGAGGACAATAAGATTATAAAAAGGCGAATAGATTCTTTGTTGATAAGAGATGGGAGTCATGGAAGAAATTGATGGGATTAATTAACTGAGTACCATAAACGCCATTTGATATAGGGCCATTTTTCAATCATTGCGAGCTGTGTACTCGAAAGGTGAGTTTCCGTATTGGGGCAATTTACTTCGACGACTGCTACATAAAAAAAGGTCACCCAATTAATGAATAACTTTTTTTTAATTGTTTTAAAAGATTTATCCTATGGTGATTCTTTTGAATTCAGTTACGGTCATCCCCTTAGAAACATTATCTAAGTATTGAGCGATGGTCATAGAATTATCCTTCACAAATTTTTGTCCCATGAGTGTATTTTCACTAAAGAATTTATTCAGTTTTCCCATTGCAATTTTTTCAATGATGGCTTCTGGCTTTCCTTCCTGTCGTGCTTGGTCTTTACCAATTTCAATTTCCTTTTCTATAATTGAAGGATCGACGCTGTCTTTATTCACCGCTACAGGATTCATAGCTGCGATTTGCATGGCGACATCTCGACCCGCATCTTCAATAGCAGCTCCATTGGTATGACCCAGGCCTACCAATACTCCCAGCTTTTTGTTTGAATGGATGTAGGAGACCACTCCTTCTGACTTCAATATTTCGTAAGAGCTGATTTCTAGCTTCTCTCCAATTTTACCCGTATTTTCAATTATTTTTTCACCAAGGGTGAGTTCACCCATCTTGTGAGCTTTCAAGGCATCGATGTCTGCCGGTTCGTGGTCAAATGCACAAGCTAAAATCTCTTCTCCTAATGCTATAAATGCATCATTCTTGGCTACAAAATCAGTTTCACAGGTAAAGGCAACCAAAACTCCTTTGGAACCATCTTCGCTGGTCTTAGTGAAAATAATACCTTCAGAGGTTTCTCGATCTGCTCTTGAGGCAGAGACCTTTTGACCTTTTTTTCTTAAAAATTCAATTGCTTTGTCAAAATCACCATCGGCTTCTACCAATGCTTTTTTACAGTCCATCATACCTGAACCGGTCATTTGCCTGAGCTTATTTACTTCTTGAGCGCTAATTGCCATTTTATTATTATTTATGATAATTATAAATTCTTTTAAACAAAAATTGAACATCATTTGTGTTGATGTTCAATTTTAATATTTGATTAAATTCTTGTTAAGCTGTAAGAATTTGAGTGGTTAGTCCTTCTTTTCTACAACCTCTTCGGCTTTCTGCCTTTTGGCTTCTTCAGCAATCTTAGAATCTTCTTTTTCTTTCTTTCTTTCACCAAGTCCTTCTTCCATTGCATTACTAATGTAATCAGTGATTAAGGAGATAGATTTGAAAGCATCATCATTTGCAGGGATGGGATAATCAACTTCATTTGGATTGGAGTTGGTATCCACCATGGCGAAGACCGGGATATTTAGTTTCTGTGCTTCTGCAATGGCGATGTGCTCACGTTTGATGTCTACTACAAAAAGGGCAGCAGGCAATCTATTGAGATCAGCGATACCACCAAGTACACGTTCTAATTTAGCTCGCTCCCTAGAAAGCATGAGCTTTTCACGTTTGGCGAGGTTGTTATACGCATCTTCTTTGAGCAACTTATCTATTGAGGTCATTTTTTTCAATGACTTTCTGATCGTAGCGAAGTTAGTTAGCATACCTCCAAGCCACCTTTCGGTCACGTAAGGCATTTTTAATTTTTTAGCCTGTTCTTCTACGACCTCTTTCGCTTGCTTTTTGGTAGCTACGAACATTACCTTACGTCCAGACCGCACGACGCCTTGTAGTGCAGCAGCAGCCTCTTCAAGGTGCTTAAGTGACTTGTTAAGGTCAATGATGTGAATGCCGTTCTTCTCCATAAATATGAAGGGAGCCATTTGAGGATCCCATTTACGAGTGAGGTGTCCAAAGTGGACGCCAGCATCCAACAATTCTTTTGTTGTAATTTTTGCCATTTTTTAATTATAAACTTATCGTTTACTAAACTGAAATGCTCTTCTTGCCTTTCTACGTCCGTATTTCTTACGTTCAACCATTCTTGAGTCTCTTGTAAGAAATCCTTCTGCTTTTAAGGCAGGTCTGCTTTCTTGATCTAACTCAACCAAAGCACGAGCGATACTGAGCCTAATGGCTTCAGCCTGACCTGAAAGTCCACCACCAAAAACATTGATGCTGATATTAAAATTATCGTTTTGCTCTGTAGTCACTAAAGGCTGCTTAACAATGATTTGAAGTACTTCTGATGGGAAATATTCCTTAAAATCACGATTGTTGACTTTGATTTCTCCTTTTCCACTCGACAAGTAGGCACGAGCTACGGCAGTTTTTCGTCTACCAATTGTTTTGATTACTTCCATTCAAATTATATTTTGACTTCTTTTGGTTTTTGAGCCTCATGCGGGTGTTCAGTGCCCACATAAGCGTAAAGATTTTTAAATAGTTGCCTTCCTAATCGATTTCTGGGAAGCATACCACGTACCGCGCTTTCTATCAAAAGAGTTGACGATTTTTGGTAGAGCTCTTTAGAAGTTTGCTTTCGTTGACCCCCTGGATATCCTGTATGACGTATATACAATTTATCCGTCCATTTTTTACCGGTGAGTCGGATTTTGTCTGCGTTGATAACAATGACGTTATCTCCACAATCGACATGTGCAGAAAATGAAGGTTTGTGTTTGCCCCTAATAATTTTACTTACTTCGCTGGCCAATCTTCCTAATACTTTGTGACTTGCATCGATGATCACCCAGTCCTTATTGACTGTTGATTTGTTTGATGCAATGGTTTTATAACTTAATGTTTCCAATTTACAAGTACTTTTTTTATACTGTTGCTCCTTTTTCTATCTTGAAAAGGGACACAAAAATAGATTTTATATTTTGGAAAAACAAGATACCTACTTTTATTAACGCTTGTTTTTTTCAAGTTGTCGAATTGCAGCTTGTAAATCTTTGGGATAAGGCGCCGTTAGTTTCATTATTTTCCCATCTCTATCCTCAAATTGAATGCCCGCAGCGTGCAGAGCCAGTCTACCCATTAATGGTTGTTCCTCTTTATTTTTAGAAGTTTTATAATTTTTTTTGATTTCGGAGAGGAAAAGATTTTTTCCGCCGTAATGCTCATCTCCAATGATAGGGAGGCCGTAATTTGCCAAGTGAACTCTTATTTGATGCATACGGCCTGTAAAGGGCATACATGCCAAAAGGGAGTGCTTTTTATATCGTTCAATGGTTGATACCAAGGTCACGGAGGGTTTTCCTTTTTGAAAATCAACTTTTGAGCGACTGGCGGAGGAATAAATAGGTTTATTAAGCTCTAATTCTTCAATATTTTGGTCGCCTTCGACAAGGGCATGATAAATTTTAGTAACAGATCTTTGCTCTAGCAGCATAGAGAAATACTTGTATGTAGCATCATTTTTTGCAATGACCAAAATGCCTGAGGTGGTTTTATCTAATCTATGACAGACTTTCGCGTCATTAAAATAGGTCCGGGCCCATTTAAGTATATTCATTGGGGAACTTCTATCTTCTAAGGTAGAAATATGCTGGGGTTTATTAATAATGATGAAATCAGCATTTTCAAAAATAATGATTTCCTTGAATGGGGAATGAGAGGTTAATTTTTTCTTCATGTCGTCGAGGTAGCTATTATGGTTTCTGATTTGGGTGCAGCGCTTGCTTTGAGTTGAAACCAAAATTTTGTCCCTTTTTTACTACTACTTTCAACATTAATTTTTGATTGATGACTTTCAATGATATGCTTGACTATGGACAAACCCAATCCTGATCCCCCGGTTTCTTGAGAGCGACTTTTATCTACCCGATAAAAACGCTCAAAAATTCGGGAGAGATCTTTTTCTGGAATCCCTATGCCATTATCACCCAATTCAAAAACAACCTTTTTAGCTGAAGTAGTGATTTTGATGACTACTTCGGCTCCAGTACCGGCATAATCGATGGCGTTGGCCAGTAAATTAAGAATTACTTGATAGATTCTGCGATAATCAGCACTGACATAGGCAGGGTGGTCCTTTGAATTGAGTAATTGTATTTTCACTTGTTTTTGATGGGCCTTTTTTTCAAGCTGATCCATTACTTCAATACTAAGTTCAACTAAATCAAAGGATTCAAAATGCATATTAATCTCCCCTTTTTCAATTTGAGTAATGGTCATTAAATCTTGAACTAAGATATCAAGTCGATCCAGGCTCTTTGCTGCTTTTTTTAGAAAATTTTCTCTTACAGCTTCATTGTCAATCGCTCCATCCAAGAGTGTATGGACGAATCCTTGGGCTGAAAATATTGGGGTTTTAAGTTCATGAGAAACATCAGCAATGAATTCTCTTCTGAAAGCTGCCATTTTCTTGAGTTCATCAATTTCGCTTTGTTTTCTATCGGCGTAGGACGAAATTTCTTGATTTATTCTTTTGAGTGGGTTAAAATAGGATTTTTTTGTTTGAGTAATTGAAGTCAATTTTTGATCTTGGACATTTTCTAGGGCTTTATAAATATTATTGATTTCTTTAAAAAACAATAACTCGGCCATGACTCGAATGATACTGAATCCGGAAATAAAGGATAAAATAAAAGTTAAAAAAATAGCCCGATCAGGAACGTTGGGGGTTAAATAAAGGGCAGTGGTGGTAATAACGGCTATTATCAATGCGAGGATAAGTGCAAGACCCTTTGAATTGAGTGTCATATTGAAAGTTGATCCCCAACAAACTTATAGCCAACACCTTTAATAGTTATGATGAAACCATCACCAATTTTTTCTCTAACCTTTCTAATATGGACATCAACTGTGCGGGCTAAAACGTACACATCTGATCCCCAAATGTTTTTTAATAAATCATCTCTGCCAAAAACTTGATCAGGATTTTGTGCTAAAAAAAACAGTAATTCAAACTCTTTCTTTGGTAAGATTATCTTTTTGTTGTCGAGTTTGACGGTGTAAGAAACACGGTCAATTTCTAAATTCCCAATACTAATTTTAGAGCTCCCCGAGTCCTTTTTGACCTCTCTTCTGAACAAGGCGTTAATTCTACTGATCAGCGCGCGGGGTTTGATGGGTTTAGTAATGTAATCATCGGCTCCCATTTCGAACGCTGCGATCTCTGAGTATTCTTCAGACCTTGCGGTAAGAAAGATAATAAACTTATTTGCTAATTCAGGAATGGAACGGATTTGGCGACAAGTTTCGACACCATCCATATTGGGCATCATGATGTCTAAAATAGTCAAATCAGGAATAAACTCCCTAGCTAAAGACACGGCTTGAATACCGTTGGATGCACTTTTGACTTTATAGCCCTCAGAAGACAGATTGTATTTTAGTAATTCGACAATATCAGGATCATCATCTACGACCAATATTTTATACGTATTTGAGTTCATTTGAATAATTTAAACGAGTCTTTAAAAGCGCAAAGAACATAATATAGATGCAAGTCTAAATCAAAATCACAAGGGTAATGTTATTTGAAAATCAAATTAACATGAAATGCTTCACAATTTATTAATATTCAAACTCTATTTAAAATGGTTTATAAATTTTTTTAAATCTTTCTCATAATAGTTAAATATAGAATCAAGCTTGTGCTCCTCAGCGTAATAACGCGTGTAGGACATGAAATAAGTGTTATTGGGTAATGATTTATTGAAGATGCTATAATAATTAATATTACGGAACTGAATGGTATCCAGATGATTTACAATGATACGGATGGTTTTGTTTTTTTTAGCTGCTTTAAAATTGAGGTCATCCGCATCACCAAAACTTTGGTATAAAACCTCTAAACTTTGTTTACCTCTTAATAGGTGTTGCCTGAATTTTTCTGAATCTTCAAGGTCGGATAAATAATCAGTCATTTGCTCTGCATCTGGGCCATAAAAGAAATTGAGGTAATCTATGCTTGCTTTTTTACCGAAAAAGGAAGCTAAATTTTCATTGAATTGTAATTGATTTTTTAAAAATAGAGTATTATGCGTCAATTCATGAAACAAGGTTTCTGCTATTTGGGCTTCTGTGTTGTTCAGCATATTAGACAAGATAGGGTCCTTAAACCAACCCAGCGTTGACCAAGCATTGACACTTCTAATTCGGGTATCATACCCCTCTTTTTCAAGATATTCACGTTCTATTTGGGCTTGGCTGAGGTCGAAAAAACCTTTGTATCCAAAACTTCCTAAAAAAGGGAAAGACCAGATTTTATTTTCAAATTTGTAAGGGTGGCATGCGGATAAATTCCATAGAGAAGCTTTATTTTTTTGGTCATAAAGGGACGTATAATTGTTTGTTGGCTTCAATCCAATTTTCTCGCTGTACGCCTTGATTTGCTGTATTTGCTGTATGCGTAGTTTTAGCGAATCAGGATAATCAGCATCGTCTAGATAGGTAGCAATGGGCCGCGCTGTTAAAAGAATTAAGATTTGTCCTTTGGCTTGGAGAGCACCATAAAGGATGACGTCTTGATAATATAAAAACCCTGAGAAAAGGATGAATAATAGGGGTATAATTAAGATTTTTTTTTCGATTTTCATCAGGTTAACTATAGATACTTTTTAAGCTGATTCAGCTGGCGTTCGATCAAGATAGAGTGACGTATTTGCTGTGAATGAATGATAGATCCTGCCATAGGCTTTCGAAATAATAAAACACTCAATTCAAATCCATCTTCCGTAATTAATCTCATTCAAAGGGGATGTTTTTAACTTATGATGAGTAACCCAATATAGGCAAAATCAAAAAAATGGGGGCTATAAAGATTTATTTTCGATCGCTTAAAGCATGAGCGATTATCGGAATACCCAGTGCTCCCGTCGAATTTTACTCAGTCAGCGTTACCTTCTTAATATTTGAAAATGAGCAGTAGCTCAACAAAAATAAGGTCAAGTATATTGAAATATTAATTATTCAGGCAAAATACTTGAGAAGTAACTTTAATTCTACACATGGAAGGGACTACTTTTATAGCCCAGAATATAAAGATCAAAAAGCTCATTATAGTATTAGGGAAACAAAAAAAACTAAAATATTTAGCTAAACGTATTGAATTTGCTAATAATTCTCTATTTTAGCTAATATTTTTAGTAAAACAATAACTTTAGAAGATAATGCAAGAAAAAGAAAAAGAACAAAAACACAAGGCACTTCAGCTGACTATTGATAAGCTAGAAAAAACCTACGGTAAAGGGGCCATCATGAAATTAAGCGATGAAAAAGTGATGGACGTACCCGTCATTTCGACAGGTTCCATTGGATTAGATCTTGCCTTGGGAGTTGGTGGTATTCCAAAGGGTCGAGTGATAGAAGTCTATGGTCCTGAGTCCTCTGGAAAAACTACCTTAGCCATGCATTGTATTGCAGAGGCACAAAAGCAAGGGGGCTTGGCCGCTTTTATTGATGCTGAGCATGCCTTCGATAAGAGTTATGCTGAAAAATTAGGGATTGACACTGAAAATTTACTCATATCCCAGCCAGACAATGGAGAGCAGGCATTAGAAATTACCGAACATCTTATCAGGTCTGGTGCCATTGATATTATTGTGATCGATTCCGTGGCGGCCTTGGTGCCAAGGGCTGAGCTTGAAGGAGAGATGGGAGATAGTAAAATGGGACTGCAAGCGAGATTGATGTCTCAGGCATTAAGAAAATTAACAGGAGCCATCAGTAAATCTGGATGTGCATGTATTTTCATTAATCAGCTTCGGGAGAAAATAGGGATCATGTTTGGTAATCCAGAGACGACCACCGGAGGAAATGCACTTAAATTTTATGCATCGGTAAGGTTAGACATTCGTCGAATAGGCCAAATTAAAGAAAGTGCTGATAATATATTGGGGAACCGAACCAAGGTGAAGGTGGTTAAAAATAAAGTTGCCCCACCGTTTAAAGTCGTAGAATTTGATATCATGTACGGTAAGGGGATCAGTAAATCTGGAGAAATTTTGGATTTAGGTGTTGAATTAGAAATTATTCAGAAATCGGGCTCATGGTTTTCCTATGATGGGAATAAGCTGGGACAAGGCAGAGATGCAGTTAAGATACTTCTTGAGGATAATGTAGAGCTTATGGATGATCTGGAGCGTTTGATAAAGGAAAAGATTCATGGTTGATATCACACTTAATCTTTAATCTACACTTAGTTTTGGGATCAATTGCAGCAAAATTTATTGCGTTCTAATAGCCATTACTGGATCCATTCTTGCGGCTAGGGCCGCCGGAACAATTCCAGATACGACACCGATGACCACGGAGACGCCTAATCCAAGGAACACATTATTTAGGCTGAGCCTAAGTTCTAAGGTCCCCAAATTGGCAAAGCTCAACAAATAAACAAGAAAGATACCGAGCGCTCCGCCGATCAACGAAAGAAATACGGATTCAAATAAAAATTGAAATAAGATGAAATAATTTTTGGCTCCGAGTGATTTTTGGATGCCTATGATGTTGGTACGTTCCCGAACAGAAACAAACATAATATTTGCGATTCCAAAACCCCCTACAAGAATGGAAAATGAGCCAATGACCCAACCCGCAATGCCTATGATATCAAAAGTTGCACCTATAAAATTAGCAATTGCATCGGGATGGTTGATGGCAAAATTTTCTTCCTCTCTGGGTTTTAATCCTCTTTTAGACCTCATCAGACCTTTTACTTCAGATTCAAGCTCAATAAGACCTAAATCTGAGTCATAGCCTTTTAAAGTTATGTTGGGTTCCAATCCGCCTTTGCCCTTACCTATATAATAAAGCTTGGTGAAGGAATGATAAGGAATCATGATCTGGTCATCTTTGGACTGCATTTCAAGAAATCCTTCTCCCTCTTCTTTTAATTTTCCAATGACATAATAAGAGATTCCTTTAATTTTTAAACTTTTGCCGATGGGGTTGAGTTCTGCGAATAAATCTTCAGCAATTCTATGACCTACGATGGCTACCGATCTGCCCCCCATAGATTCCTGTGAAGTAAAATACCGACCTTCTTCGATAGCTACTTCGTAAACGTCTTTGTAGGAATTAGAAACGCCCATGAGGGTTCCCTGATTGCTGCTGTTATTTTCGAATTTAATCACAATATCTTCCTTATTGGCCATGATGCACAAACTTGCTGCATTCTGAACATTTTCTGCTAAAAACTCGTATTCTTCCCATGTGGGATGCGGACGTTTTAAATACTTCCACCAAGGGTAAGCTTCTCCATCTCCACCCAATCCCCAGGGCCACTTTTGTACAAGTATGGTATTGGCACCTAAAAAATTAAAACTTTCCTTGAGACTGCGCTCTAGGGAATCAACGAGCGTGAAGACAGAAATAATAGCAAAAATCCCAATGGTTACCCCCAATAATGATAGTACGGTTCGCAGCATATTCATCTTCAATGCATTCCATGCAAATCGAAAGCTTTCAAGAATAAGTTTTATGACTATTTTCATATCAAGGGGTAAGATAATTGGCAGGAAACGAAAAATTTAAATTTTATAAAAAACATTTGTTTAATTTTGCGCACGTATTGCATAAATTTTTGTCATCCTATAATTTTTTTTCATGAAGCTATCAGCATTCAAATTCGATATTCCATCAAGCATCATTGCCTCACATCCTATGGAAAATAGGGATGAATCGCGTTTGATGGTGATTCACAAGGATACAGGAAAGTTTGAGCATAAGACGTTTAAAGACCTCGTCAGTTATTTTAGTGAAGACGACGTCATGGTACTTAATGATACCAAAGTGTTTCCTGCTAGGTTATACGGAAATAAGGAAAAGACGGGTGCTAAAATTGAAGTTTTTTTACTCAGAGAGCTCAATAAGGAAATGCATTTATGGGATGTGTTGGTAGATCCCGCAAGAAAAATAAGAGTAGGAAATAAGTTGTATTTTGGTGATGGCGAGTTGGTGGCCGAAGTCATTGACAACACCACATCGAGAGGTAGAACGATTAGATTCCTATTCGATGGCGAACAGCATGACTTCTATAAATTGATTGATAATTTGGGAGAAACGCCACTCCCGAAGATGTTGAATAGGATTGCAGAGGCTTCAGATAAAGAGCGTTTTCAGACTATTTATGCTGAGAAAATAGGGGCCGTGGCGGCACCGACGGCCGGGTTGCATTTTACAAAGCAATTGCTTAAAAGGCTCGAGATTGTGGGTGTAGATATCGAAACTATCACACTGCATGTAGGTTTAGGTACCTTCAGGCCTGTGGATGTAGAAGACCTGACCAAGCATAAAATGGACAGTGAAAATTACGAAGTGTTGGATAAAACAGCACAGCGGGTCAATCAGGCATTGGATGCTAAGAAAAGAGTTTGTGCGATTGGTACCACCGTCATGCGATCCATAGAGTCTTCTGTTTCGGCAGGTGGACGGTTGAAAGAAAGTACGGGCTGGACAGATAAATTTATCTTCCCACCTTATGATTTTAAAATATGTAATGCGTTGGTTACCAATTTCCATTTGCCTGAATCTACCTTGCTCATGATGGCCTCAGCTTTCGGAGGATATGATTTGATCATGGAAGCTTACCAGTTGGCGATCAAGGAAAAATATCGATTTTTCACCTATGGCGATGCCATGTTGATTATATGATATGACGGTAGGCCGTCGTTTTGCAGTTGTAGTAGCAGGAGGACAGGGTACGCGCATGTACAATGAGGTGCCCAAACAGTTCATTGAAATATCAGGGAAACCCGTATTGGTTTATACCTTAGAATCATTTTTTAGGGCTGATGTTGATGTGGTGATTCTGGTTATGGCTAAAAATCACTTCGAACGATGGGCAATCATCAAAAAACAATGGCTATCTAAACATGCCATTCAAATAGTTGAGGGTGGGGAGACTCGTTTTCATTCAGTGAGGAATGGATTGAAATGGGTGGATGGTCCAGGTATTGTGGCTATTCATGATGCGGCGCGACCTTGCGTAAGTTCTCATTTAATCAATGCCGGTTATGAGGCCGCAGCCGTCCACAAATCAGCCGTTGCTACGGTTGCGCTAAAGGATTCTATCAGAGAAAAATCAGGTGGGAACACGGTATCTAGAGACAGATCAAATTATTATCTGATTCAAACACCTCAAACTTTTGATATCGATCTATTGAAAAAATCCTATGAAACGGCTAGTGATGTCCATTTCACAGACGATGCTTCAGTAGTAGCTTCTGAGGGCCATGAGGTTCATTTGATCGAAGGGTCTTATCAAAATATCAAGATTACCACAGACGAGGATCTTGATTTAGCTCGACTCTTTTTATCAAAAGATTCTGCTTAGTATTCATCTTCATTGAAGAAAAAGTCCTCTTTGGTTGGATAATCTGGCCAAATCTCATCTATATTTTCATAGGGATTGCCATCATCTTCCAGCTCTTGGAGATTTTCTACAACTTCTAAAGGGGTTCCAGAACGAATCGAAAAGTCGATCAGCTCATCTTTGGTAGCTGGCCAAGGTGCATCTTCAAGATATGAAGCCAATTCTAGTGTCCAATACATAGTAGTAATATTTATTATTCGCGCAAAAATATAACTAAAAAGAACTTATCAAACTTATATTAGCTTTATTTAAAAAAAAATTCGTTAAAAAAAGGAGAATTTTTGTATTATCAAAATCTTTAAAAATCATATTTTGATAATAACTTCTTTTTTACCTCTATTTTCCTTTTTTGAAACTTTAATTTTTTTGCTACTATTTCAGAGAAAGCGGAGTTTTGACTTTTGAAAATGATGGAATTGTCTTCCAAAGTTTTCAATTCAGATTGATCCCTTTTGAGTAATTTATTAATGATTTGAAACTTTATCACCAGCTGTTCCTTGATGGGCTTTTCATGAAATTTTATATGTCTCTTTAAGCAGAGCCCTTCAATAAAAAGGAGCTCTTCGGAAAGATCGAGCCATTCATGGCCTTCTGTGAGTAGCAGCTTCAACTTGGGATGTTTGGAGTAGTTTTTATTAAAAGGAGTCAATTGTTGCCTGTATTTGATCAGCTCGCTTTTACTAATTTCTTTTTTAATTTTTAACTTTTGGATCAATTGAAGAACTTGGTCAAGACTAGGGTCTACCTTTATTGGCTTATTTGCATGGTCAAATTCCTTCTTCAGTTGATCATATTTGATTTTTTTTATAACCCCATTTTCTTTCCATGCGATTTTTAAACTTTCTAATTTCGGTGATTTTTGATCTTCGCTTAAGCTTTCTAATTTCTTTGCTTCCTGAATGAGTGTTTCATATTTTCTTTCATAAAAAGCGATAAGATTATTTTTATCATCATAAAAAGCCTTTTTTTGATTGAAAAATGAATTTAATATATTTTTAAATTCTTCATTTAAGTGGGCTTCGTTTGACGCTTCAGCAGGACCTGTGTGGAACCATTTTTTTTGAATAGATAAGATTTGAGTGGTAGCCTCTGGCCAATGTAAGATATCAGTGGCCTCTTTTATTTGCTGGATTAATTGGGCCTTGTCTTGTGCGTTTTTATTTCTGTGGACCGTGATGGTTTTGTTGATAAGTTCGATGAGATGGAATATTTTATGATCTAAGGCTTGGAAATCACCCAGACCCTTTAATTCGGGTAAGGATACTTTTAGATGTTTTGCTTTATTGAGAAAGCTTCCTTTATTTTTAGTTTGACTTACCCTCTCCGCTAGCAGATCAACTTGACTTTTGAATTTTTCGAAATTTGACTCAAAATAGTCTATTGAAAAATCTATATCCTTAACAACACCTATTTTTCTAGCGGGGTGCTTAGCCCAAGCGTTGCGATAAATAGTCTCATTTTCAATAAACCCGTGGGGAAATGATTTCAAGAGTGATTCCAATCTTTTTTTTGGTAAAAATCGGATATTTATATATGATTCACAAGTAATATGGCATTCAATCTATGAGGTTAATTAACCTTATAAAAAGGGTATTTAATGGGATTTATTTGGCCTATTCGGTTGTGGTATTTTCGACTTGATGAAGGGTCATGCGACCAGAAATAATAGCGATAACTAGGAGAAAAAAAGCAATTAAATAATGACCTAAAATGAGATGTCCCACACTAAAAAGAACACTATTTAAGAAAATGACACCAAATCCAAAGCCGAGCCAACTGGTCTTCGCTACTTTAGGAATTACTATTTCTGGGGCTTGTAGGGCAATGGGTTTCCAACAACCCATAGGTTTTACTCTTTTGTAAAAGGCCAATAAGCGATCATTGTCTACGGGTTTAGTGAGAAATGTGATCAGAAGGCTCATGAGTGTACTGATAACCAGAATGACAGTGGCGCGTATCAATGCATGATCACTGTCGTAATAAAAATGGATCTGATGGAGTTGATTGATGTTTATGATACCTAAACAATGAATTATTTTCGAAATAAAGTAACCATTAGCCAATAACAGCGCCGTGACCATACTTGTGATCTCCGACCAGGCATTGATACGCCACCAAAACCATCTGAGCATGGAAATAATAGCTACTCCTGACATGATTTCAATAATGTAAACCCAAGCGTTGGCAATACTATCCATCTGCCAAGCAACTACCGAAGATAGGAGTAAAAGAAGAATTATGCTTATTCTGGAGATGAGCAGATAATGTCGTGGAGACTCATTTTTTATTAAAAACCTTTTATAAATATCATTGACAACATAAGAACCACCCCAACACAGATGGGTGTCGACCGTACTCATAAAAGCAGCCATAAAAGCGGCTACCATCAGACCTTTGAGTCCAGCAGGCAGGACCTCTAAAATCATAAGTGGGTAAGCGAGTTCGGGATCGGCTAAAAGCGCTGCAGAAGCGCCAGAATTAGGGAGCAGGATGATAGAACCTAATCCGATGACGATCCAAGGCCAGGTAAGAATGACGATAGCAGCAACTGCAAACCACAACGAAGCCTTGATGGCATGTTTTTCATTTTTGGCAGAAAATAATCTTTGAACGATAAAGCCATCTCCTTGAGCTTGTCCCAACCATAGGACAAGTATTAAACAGACAAATCCAATCATTTCTATCGGGGTAATATGCGCTAGGTCGGGCAACATATCAGTAATTCCAGAAGGCGCCTCTGTACTTAGACTTAATTTTAATGCCAATTCAGAGGGACCTCCCACGGCTGTCATGATTAAAAAAGCCATCACTATGGTGCTGAGGACACCAACCGTGAAATGAAGGGCATCTAAAAGAACAACGCCTTTTATTCCGGAGATCAAGGTGTGTATTAATGCAAATGTAGCTGTGATCACCAATGCAATTTCTGCTCCCCACCCGAGCATTACTTCAGAAAACTTTAGCATGGCTAGGATGACCCACCCTAGGCTCACGCAATTTTTAAAAATACCATAAAAGGCAGCTGTGAATCCCCTTAAAAAAGAGGCAGAGTTGCCGTTATATCTCAATTCAATCAATTCGGCATCTGTCAAGATTTCAGCTCTTCTCCAGTAGCGAGCAAAAAAAAAGACCATCATGATGATGCCTGTGCCTAAATACCACCAAAGCCAGCTGGCATAAATACCTTTACTTCTCACCAAAGCGGTAATGGCAAGAGGTGCGTCTGTTGCGAACCAGGTGGCTGCAATCGAGGTCCCTAACAGCCACCAGGGTAAACTTCTTCCGGCAACAAAAAAGTCCTCTATGTTTTCAGAGCGATGCTTGATGAAAAAAAAACTAATGGTTATGCTCAGCATAAGGTAGCCTAGTATCACTACCCAATCGATGGGTTCAAGTCTTGAATTCAATAAAATCTGACCCAACATTACGTTTTCAAATTATTTGATTTTAGGCAGAACATGTTTTTGTAAGGACAGCATTTCATTACACATGTCAATGGCATTTCGATATGAATTGACGGTTGGCTCAATAAGAATGGCTTGCATGAGTTTGTCTTTTGATTCTTCTTGATAGGCCTCTACAAGCAATTTATGGATACTACCATGTAGTCGAATGATAGCAGCAACTGCTTCAGGCAGAGCTTTCATTTGATGGGCTTTAATTCCGTTTCTGTTGGCATAAGCTGGGACTTCTACCACAAGGTCATCAGGCAAGTTGGGAATAGCCCCCTTATTAGGGATATTAACGGCCTCTAGCCATTGATTTTCATCAGACAGCGTAGCTTCCATAATATGTGTTGCGATTTCTCCAGAACGCTTAAAACTACCATCTTCATTTTTAAACTTGATGGCTTCAGTAGACCCAACAGGCAAAAGCTTTTCATTGGAATCTTTTTTCCAAGGGCGGTCATAATTAACTCTATCTACAGTGTAAACACCTTCAGGGATTTCATTTTTTTCCCAGGGATGACCCTCCCAAGGATCATAAAAAAATTGAAGCTGGGGAATAACGAATTCATTGGCCCAATTTAAGTATTCTCCATAATGATTGGAAGCCGGCGAAGGCCATAATCCAAATCTACGGTACAATATACGACCCAAAGCAAGTTCATGCCATTTAGCCAGCCAATCTCCTTCACGTTCCCGAGCCTTTAGTTTAGGATA
This sequence comes from uncultured Cyclobacteriaceae bacterium, assembly GCA_905479015.1. Lineage (GTDB taxonomy): Bacteria > Bacteroidota > Bacteroidia > Cytophagales > Cyclobacteriaceae > UBA4465. The sequence goes on along the minus strand of CAJQKV010000014.1, from coordinate 49,304 downwards.
TAAGTCTTCTCCGGAAGTAACATGTTTGATTTCTTGAAACCAAGTAAAATGATTCATACCACAGGCCTTAGTTTGTATTTCTGAGAGTGGTATTTCCAACATTTCTGATATTTGATCCCTTCCCATAAAGACTCCGTGACATAAACCGACGGATTGAATGGAGGTTAATTGACTTACTGCTTGGCAAATCTTATGCTCTGGATTAGAAAAATTAAGTAGTAAGGCATTTGGACACAGGTCTTCCATTAATTTAGCTAACTCTACAATGGGCTTGATGTTTCTAAGGGCATGAAAGAAAGAACCTACGCCTCCATTTTCACCATAAACTTGCTTGAAACCATATTTTCTAGGAATATGAAAGTCCTGAGACCAATATATATTTCTATCTTTCTCAAGAGCACAAATAACAAAATCAGCATCTCTTATGGCTTCTTTAAGGTTGGTAGTACCAAAAATTTTGGCCTGTCTATTGAGTTTTTGATTGACATAATTTCCGTGCTTTATTACCTCAGTTAAATGAGAACGTTCAATATCCATTAAATGAATTTCTAAACGTTCTTTACACAAAAGATCGCTCATCAATATATCTTGGATGATTAAGGGTCCAAATTGAATGCTTCCCGCTCCGATGTATGCGATTTTCATAATTTTTTTTTAGTGAAAAGATAAGAATTTTGGCCTCTCTTCAATGACTATAGATCAATTGTGGTAGGACAAGATGTAGAATTACGAAATTTAATTATTTTGGATTGGAAAACAATGAATTATTTTATCTCTTGTAAAATTATTGATTATTTTTTGATGAAATTACCTTTTTAAATTATTAACAAAGCATGTCTGAAGATAAAATCATATTCTCAATGGCGGGGCTGAGTAAAGTCTACCCACCTCAGAAAAAAGTTTTAAAGAACATTTATTTATCCTTTTTTTACGGAGCAAAAATTGGAGTATTGGGACTCAACGGATCTGGTAAATCTTCTTTATTAAAGATCATAGCCGGGTTGGATGATCAATTTCAAGGAGAGGTGGTTTTTTCGCCAGGCTATTCGGTAGGAATGCTAGAACAAGAGCCTAAAATGGATTCTGAATTGACGGTAATAGATGTCATCAAGGAGGGTGTAAAGGAGGTTACGGATTTACTAGAGGAATACGATCAGATTAATTTGAGGTTTGGAGAGCCCGAGATTTTAGATAATCCAGACAAAATGGAGCAATTGATTGAGCAACAAGGGAAGGTTCAAGAGCAACTTGACCAGGTCGGTGCCTGGGATTTAGATAATAAGCTAGACCGAGCTATGGATGCCTTAAGAACGCCTCCAGAGGATGCGTTGATTAAGAACTTATCTGGAGGGGAAAAGAGAAGAGTCGCTTTATGTCGTTTGTTATTGCAAGAACCTGATGTCTTGTTGTTGGATGAACCTACCAATCACTTGGATGCTGAATCAGTGCTTTGGTTGGAGCATCACTTGCAGCAATATGAAGGCACGGTCATAGCGGTAACTCATGATAGATATTTTTTGGATAATGTGGCAGGATGGATTTTAGAACTTGATAGAGGAGCGGGGATTCCTTGGAAGGGTAATTATTCCAGTTGGCTAGATCAAAAGCAAAAAAGATTAGCTCAGGAAGACAAATCTGCCTCTAAAAGGCAGAAAACTTTAGAGCGCGAATTAGAATGGGTCAGGATGGCGCCCAAAGCACGGCAGGCGAAATCAAAAGCTAGATTAGGGGCATATGAGAAACTACTGGGGGAGGATGCAAACCAAAAAGAAGCGACACTAGAACTTTTTATACCCCCAGGCCCGAGATTGGGGAGCAATGTGATTGACGTGGAAGGCGTCTCCAAATCATATGGAGACAAACTGCTTTTTGACGACCTCCATTTTAGTTTACCTCAAGGGGGAATAGTGGGTGTCATAGGCCCTAATGGAGCAGGAAAGTCAACACTTTTTAAGTTAATTACGGGAAAAGAAACCCCGGATGCAGGTTCTTTTAAAGTAGGGTCTACGGTGGTCTTGTCTTATGTTGATCAGGAACATGATCAGTTAAAATCTGAAGAAACCGTGTTTGATGCCATTTCAGGAGGAAATGAATTCATTAATCTGGGTGGTAAAGAAATGAATGCGCGTGCTTATACCAGCAGATTTAATTTCAGTGGGACCGATCAACAGAAAAAAGTGGGTGATTTATCTGGAGGAGAGCGCAACAGAGTACATCTAGCCATGACTCTCAAGCAAGGAGCCAATTTGATTTTATTGGATGAGCCTACCAATGATTTGGACATCAATACATTGAGAGCACTAGAGGAAGGGCTTGAAAACTTTGGAGGATGTGCCGTTGTAATTTCTCACGATCGATGGTTTCTTGATCGAATAGCCACCCATATATTGGCTTTTGAAGGAGATTCTCAGGTATCTTGGTTTGAAGGAAATTTTTCTGATTATGAGGAAAACAGGAAGAAAAGATTAGGAGATCTGGCACCAAAACGAATTAAATTTAAAAAACTGAAATAATAAAAAAGGGTAGGCTTTGCAAGCTTAAATATGTTGCCTTTTATTATCCAGTAAGTTAGAGAGTAGTATCCTAGAACGATACAATTGAGCTTTGATGGTGCCCAAAGGGGTATTAAGTAGTTGTGCTATTTCTGCATAACTCAATTCATCAAAATAACGTAGGGTGATAAGTCGTTGATATTTTGACTCCATTTGGTTGACAAACAACCTGACTAATTCAATTTTTTGATCATTAATTACCACTTCATCAGGCAATAAATTTTGATCCAATAAGTCGAGGTTGAGTGCTACGCCTTGATCATCTGAAAAAGAGGTGCGGATACTGGTGGTCTGTATTTTTTTTCTTCGCATAAAATCGATGGTATGGTTGGTAGCGATGCGAAAAAGCCAAGTAGTAAAAGCATGATTTTTTTTAAAAAGGGCTAGTTTATGAAATGCCTTTGCAAAAGTTTCAATCGTGAGGTCTTCCGCATCCTCCTGGTTAGGTACCTTTTTAAGAATCATATAATAAACTGATTTTTTGTATCGGCCCATTAATTCACTACAGGCATTTTCACTTTTATACAGAATGATATGGTCAATGAGATCAAAATCTTTTTGTGCGTTTTTTGAAAATGTTCTTGTTTGATTCATTAGGGTTTTTTAAAGCAGGGGTTAATTTATAGCTGAAGACTTATGAGATCTGAAAGGATAGGTTTAGATATTATTTTTTGATAACATTACTCAGGTGGCCACTTTGAATTTCCGTGTTATCGGTACCCCCATAGATGACGGTACTTACTCCAGCAACATCAATATCTAAGAAATGGTCACCATAAATGTGAGCCGTAGAAGCACCTGTGACATGGGCAAAGGTGGTTTTCGTATTAAAACGGGAGGCATCTAAATTACAAGCGCCGATTAATTTGGTTTTAAATTCCTGCGCCTCACCGGTCAATTGTAGCGTTGAGGCACCCCTCAGATAGGCTTCTAAAAATGTAACCTCAACATCTGCTGTTATGGAGGTAGCACCTTTCAAGGTCAATTCAAGTTCTTTAGATTCGAGGCCATCGATTTTACCCACAATCGCACCGTTTAATGTGATGCTTTCTACATGGGGAGTACGGATGAGTAAGTAATTAGTTGTTTCAATTACTGGGTCTTCATCCCACCAATCTATATCTGCTTCGCTTTTAACTATGAGTTCATTCGCCACCATTTTAAATTGTAAATCATTGGCCTCAGGCCCCTTTTTTAAGGCAACATAATACTGATCTGCCTGTTCTATGATCACATATAGGTGGGAAGAAATCGTAATGTCTTCAAAGTCTTTAAAATCATAAATAACCGGTTTAAGATCGATTTCTTCCCAAGAAGGAGCAGACGGAACGACAGGTCTCTGTGGCGTTATCTCATCCATATTCGGAGATGTGGGGGTGTCGGGCACTTGTAAGTCACACGTAAGACAATTCAGTCCATTTTGATCAAAAATCCATTTATTACCGTTAAGATCGGAGGTATTGTAACCGTTCGGATATAAAGTGTTTCGCAGGAGCTTACCTAAATCAGCATCCATTTTGAAGGGCAGTCCAAAGGGGATATATAGCGTGATTTCTGCTTCTTGAAAGCGGTATGGAGTCCTGTTTAAATTGATATCTCGGGCAAAAATGATTTCATTTCCCTCTTGAACAATAGCATACGAAACAGCTTCGGCATTACTTTCAGCATTTTCGAGAGTATTTCCCCTTGAGATTATACGAGTGTTGGCTTTAAAATCACTTTTGTCATGACCTGCTAGGTATAACTTAACTCGATCATTTACTTGACCCCCTTGTGTTAAGGTTAAGGTAGTCAGGGAATCCGTGGGCTCAAAGTTCTGTGTTATTTGGACATAATTTTCTGATATAAAATCCTTTATGGTTGCCGGAGTCAAAAAAGATAATCCTGCAATTGCTAATATCCAAAGTGTAAAAAGAGTGGCTCCGAGGTAGCGATTGAGTAGGGTACGCTTGGTGATAATGGTCAATCCCAATAATACAATGGCAAGCATTGGGATCATAAAAACCAGCAGTAAAGTGACAGCGGTTAAGGTATTGATCGAGGATGCCAAGAGTTCCAACGGGAAAAAACCTGAAATCATGACATCGGTCCAGCTTAAGTTAATCCCGAGTGCGATGAGGAAAATAAGGAGTAACACAAAAGATAAACCTAAACCCATGAGAATAAAGGCAATGCCTGATACAATTCTCAAGACCTCACCTAGAAAAACCAATAATGGACCTAATATTTTCGCTAAGGTTTCCAATACAACCGCCAAAAGCTTAAAGGGGATCATGATGATTTTTATGAAGGGGTTTTCATCTCCTTCGACCACTTTGAGTCTATTTTTAAAATTAGCTTCTATGTTGCTCAAAGTGATGGGTTCACCTTCCATTTTCATTTTTTCCGTAATAGAGACGGCTTCTGGAGTAATAATCCACAGGACAAAATAGAAGATAATGCCGAATCCACCTAAAAATATACTGACCAACAACAATAATCGAATGATTCCTTTCTCGACACCAAAATAGGCAGAGATGCCAGAGGCTACGCCTGCTATTACGCGGTCTTCTTTATTTCTGTACAGTTTCCTTACTTGGGGCTCTTCTATGAGTGAAGCTCCTGGTAATGCGATCCATAAAAGGATATAGACGATTAAGGTAATGGTAGAAAGGCCAATAAATAAAAAATTGAAAAACAATGCTAAGATCAATAACCGAACCCATAGGGGATCTATTTTGAAATAATAAGCAAATCCACTGGATACACCTCCAATAAGTTGGTTTTTGGTATTTCGTTTTAGGGTTCTTTTTTCGCCACTTGTATAAGCTTGATCCTTGGGTATACCCTCTTCCTTGACTGAAGGACGATCACTTGAAGGATTATTATCTGTATCCAATGAAGCTTCGAAATCAGTCACGGTACCCATGGTTGTGATCAAAGATTCTACATCGGATAATAAAATCACTTCATTCCCTGTGGAACGTTTATCCAGAAATATTTCTGAAATACGACTTTCGATGTCCTCAATGATGTCTTTATGATCGTCAAAAGTAGAAAAATAGGCATTAATCGATGTCAGATATTCTTCGAGAAGATGATATCCTGATTCCTCAATATGAAAAAGGGTCCCTGCTATATTGATGCTGATATTTTTTTTCATTTTTTCATTTTTTTTGATTTTACAGATATGATTTGTTCGGTTGATAGGGATAATTCAACCCAGGTTGATTTTAGGGTCATTAAAAAAGCACTACCCTGCTTGGTAATCACATAATATTTGCGTGGAGGACCTGCTTTTGACTCCACCCATTTATAGCTCACCAACTCAGCCTTTCTCAGTCGGGTTAACAAGGGGTACAAGGTACCTTCAACGACCATTATTTTGGCGGACGTGAGCTCTTCGAGTAGGTCTGTGGCATAGACTTCTCCTCTTGAGATAATATGAAGTATGCAGAACTCGAGAATTCCTTTCCGCATTTGTACTTGTGTATTTTCTATATTCATTAGATCTTATTTGAATCATGGGCAAGTTATGCAAGGTACTATGCATAAACAAGTACTATGTAATATAAATACAGAACCTGTATCCCTAGACCTCAAAAAAGGGAACCTTAGGCATAATTATATAAGGATCATACAGTTTTATATGGAAAAACAGATTCAGTCAAAGGGATTGAATGAGATGAAATGGAACTTAAAAGCGATCAATCATCCAGTGGATGTAGCGTAGTAATTTTTAATTACTGATGTCTAGATTGGGGATATTTATTTTATAAAGGCTCCCTGAGTGTACCACTCTGTGGAAGTATGAAATAGTTTTTCTGGCAACTTCTTCATCAATTTCAGAGATCTCCTATGAAGAATGCTAATGATTAATGGGCTTTTCTCAGCGTAATCTCGTAGAGGTTGGGATGCCATTTTGCTGTGACGAAGAGCCTGTTTTGATAGCTGGCAATACCGTTGAGCACATAATCTATGCCCCGGTATTTTGACCGATCAATCAAGCCCATCAAATCAATGACTCCTTTGACGCGTCCCGTTAACAAATCTATAATTATGATTTCATCAGATGCCGTAGTGTATACATTGGCGTAAAGATCGTTACCTATTACTTCCAATTCATTTAAAAAATTGATTTTATCAGTTTGATGGTAGACCTGAAGTCGATCTATTTGAGAAAAATCTTTTGGATTGAGTAAATAAATATTTTCGGATCCATCGCTCATTACCAGGGTATCCCCCCAGGTAGCTAAACCCCAGCCTTCTCCAGAGTAATTAAATGTTCTCGTCCGATTAAGGTCTTTATCATAAGCAAAGGCAATTTGAGATTCCCAAGTGATTTGAAAAATCGTTTCTTTCCAAGAAGTGGCACCTTCACCAAAATATTTATTTTCAATATTAGCCATTTGTATGACCTCCCCTGAAACTAAATCATATTTTCCAATGGTTGAGGATCCTCTATGTCCCGTACTTTCATATAAGTATTCATTTTCAAAAAAGAGTCCTTGGGTATATGATTTTTCATTGTGCGGATATGTATTGACTACTTCGTAAGTATACCGCGTAGGATTGAGATTGGAGACAAAGGTTATTTTTGGATATATTTTTTCTTTTTTATCCTTAAAATAAGCCGTAAGTGAAATTTGAGGATTGCCAGTACGAAACCGCTCGGGCTGCCATTCAAAACGGTTTCCTGTAAAGGTTTTAGACTTCCCGTCACCTTCCAATAGGATAGAGTCTATAAGGTGATCTTTTTTATGCTCTAGGGTAAATAAAATAATGGTATCTAAAGGGAAAACACTCCCTAATTTAGGTGTGATTAAATTAATTTCTTTTTTTATTCTGGGCGAATTTTTCCTTTTAACCGTCTTGGTTTCCTTTGGCATACAACTTGCAACCAGAAGCAGCAAAAAAACGAAAATGGTAAGATTTGTTAAAGAGAATTTTTTGATGTTTACCCTTGTCATATCAAGAACATGAATATGATTTTAGTTGATTTGCCTTTATGCTTCTTGAGTCGAAATCAATTTTTATTGTTAGGTACCAAACTTTTTATCAGTACCGGTATTGTTAATCCTTGGTAAATGATGGTCCAGACTACCACTACATAAGTCATGGTGATAATAACGTCCTTGCCACTGAATTCAGGAAGCGTTAAAGACAAGGCAATAGGAATACCCCCTCTTAGCGTCCCCCATGACATGATTGAAATCGTATGTGGCTCAAAATTTTTCTTGACAGATAATATTTTGATGGGTATAAAGACACTCATCCATCTGCCAAGTAAGACAAGATTGACGGCAAAAAAACCTGCAGCAAAATAATCAAACCGTAAAGGAATGACCAGCATTTCAAGTCCAATAAGTACAAAAAGCATGGTAGCAAAAGAATCTTGAATCAGATTCCAAAATTTAAAAACATAATCACCTGCGATTCCGGTTACCTCCGTTGAGCGCCCTTCATTGCCTATGACCAAGCCCATGATTACTGCGGCCTGCTTTGAGGAAACATGCATAAAGTCTGCCATGGTCGTCCCAAAAAGAACAATAGTGATCGTGATAAGTATTTCCACATGAAATTCATCATTATCAACATATTTTAATAAGCGATACCCAACGTATCCCATAACTAAACCGATAAATATGCCTCCTCCAACATCTGCAAGAAAGACATAAATAACTTCAAAAAAACCAAGTTGATGATCTGCTTGTCCTCCAGCTAAGTCGAGCAAGGTCAGAGCTAAAACAACGGCTATGCCATCATTAAAAAGGGACTCACCTTCAATTTTCATTTCAACGTTCTTTGAGATTTTAAAACGGCGAATGTATTCGGTGATAGCAATGGGGTCGGTCGGAGAGATCAACGCACCAAAGACTAAGCAATACAAATAACTCAATTCTACACCGATCCAGCCCAGCATAAAATAGACTGAGGTTCCAATGACTACCGTAGAAATAATGACACCGACGGTTGCCAAAACCAAAACTGCCTTTTTATGCTTGGCAAGCTTCTTAAAGTCCATGTTTAATGCACTCGAAAAAAGGAGAAAGCTTAACACGATCTGGTAAATAATATCACCGTATTCATATTCTTCGATATGAATGGCGTCTATTTTTAATGACGGAATCAGATATCCCGCGCTAAGTAGACATAAAGAAAGTAGGAGCGCCATGATCATTAAACCAATGGTTGAAGGCAATTTTAGGACGTATATATTCAAGAATATAAAAAGGCCGGCAAGAAAAATAAACAAGGCGATAATATCAAATACGTTCATTTTAGCAAGATTAGAATCAGAAAGAGTTTATTTTTTGGTCTTCAGTATTTTTGGTCATTGTACTGCAAATATTATGATTTTAATCATAAATGGGTCTATTTGACTTTGAAATATAGTCTAGATGACTTCGAAATGAACATTTTAGTGATTTTTTTTTACTTTATTGAACCAAATAAACCAAAATAGCATAATATTTTAATCATTTTTGTATTCTTTTAACTGGTTCTATCCTCAAAAAGGATACTTAAATTGGAGTTCATAAGATGCGAGATTAATGGAAAGGGATCAGTCTCAATCAACATCAGATGAAAAAATTATTTCCAATAAATATAATTTGTTCATTCTTGGAGGCCTATTTTTGTAGGTAATAAAGTGCTTTTAACACGAAATCAACTTATGATGAAATTATTAAGGTGGAGTTATTTGTTATTATGGATATTTCTATGGGGTTGTGTTTCAAAATCAGGAAATGAGACAGATCTCTTGTTCCAAGAGATCATGGATGTCCATGATGAGGTCATGCCCAAAATGGGTAAGATTCGTAATTTAGAAAAGCAATTCAGATCAGCCGCATTGACTTCTCCTGACGCTACAGAATTAATGAGGCAAGCGGAAGTGCTTGCAAGTGCCAATGAAGCCATGATGAACTGGATGCGTAATTTCAATAACGATTTTCAAGGACTTGATGAAGAAAAAAAGGAATATCTCTTGGGTCAGAAAATGCAGGTATACCAAGTCAAGGAGTTAATGAATTCAAGTATTTTGCGGAGTGAGGAGTTAATGGGTAGCGCAATCGACTAGCGATGTCGCCACTTTACTGACCGAAATAAATCCGCTTTGATTACCCCAGCTATTACTGATATACGTGAGAATTTCAGCAATTTCTAAATTACTTAATTCAGGTTGTGCGGGCATATTGATATTAAGATTTGAGTCTTTTTTACTGCCTTTTGTACCATATTTTATAAGGCAGGCTGCTGGGCTCATGCTATCCATCAAAGTGCTAGACCCGATCAGTGCTGGATATAATTCTCTAAACCCCTCACCTGAATTTTGATGGCAATGGGTACAATATGTATTGTATAAAATTTTGCCTTGTATGAGATACTGCGTATACTTCATTTTGGAGGCTTCATCTAGGTTTTCAGGAAGGTGGCTTTCCGCGGGTTTTTGATAGGAATTACAACTCAGTACTAAAAAAAGGAAGAAAAAGAGGAATAAACGATTATTGCTCATAGCTTGATAGCAACCTATTGATGTCTTTCATAAGTAAATCAACCTGACTGGCGATGGTGCCATCATAGACCCCTCGTACCTGACGCTCTTTGTCGATCAATAAAAAGGCACCACTATGGATGAACCCCCCAGGGGCATTTTCATCTTCATTGGCGACGACCATATAGCTGGTCTCTCCGATATCGTAAATTTGATCCTTATCTCCTGTTACAAATTCCCATTTTGGGCTACTCACCCCCAGCAAGCGTGCATAATTAGCCAATGCGGCTACCGTATCGTAGCTCGGGTCAATGGTATGAGAAAGTAAACCAACATTTTCATTTTCTAAAAATTCTTCATACACCCGATACATTTGTTTGCTCATTTCTGGGCAAATAGAGGGGCAATTGATGAAGAAAAAATCAGCGACATAGATTTTATCTTTAAAAGAGACATTGGTAATGACGGCACTGTCTTGGTTTATAAAACTAAAGTCAGCAATACGATGGGGAATCGTATCCTTGGTGAGTATGCCATTCACCTCTTTAGTGACGATTTCAGTACGTCCTAAAATCGGTAATTCAAAATTGGTTTTGATTTCTTGGCAGGCTCCAAGTAACAGAAATAAACAGCCTATTTCGATATGTCTTCTCATCATTTTGTACGAATATACTTATAAAGTTTAATACCACTCATTAACAATATAACCACAGCAAAAATTCCCAAAACGCCACTTATCCAGCTTAATTGATCTTTCTTAACAATGAGAAAGACCACTGAAATTAAAATAAGGGTGGATACTTCATTCCAAATGCGTAATTGCATTGAGCTGTATTTGACCACTCCTACTTGCAAAAGTTTAAAAATATGGTGTAGACTAAAGTGATAACCGTAAAGCACACCCACCAGAAGTAACTTTATTTGCATAAAGGGCAGATCGAGCCATTGGGGTTGCAGGTAAAGCAATGTACTTGCCATAACGGCGGTAATGAGGGCAGAAGGCCAAGTGATGATATACCATAAACGTTTGGCCATAAGGGCCAGTTGGGCTTGTAGAATAGACTTTTCAGGTTCAGGTTTAGATAAGGCTTCGGTCTGGTAAATAAATATCCGAGGGATGTAAAAAAGCCCAGCAAACCAGGTAATAACAAATATGATATGCAATGCCTTGATAGATAAATAATCCATTGTGAATCAGTTAAAGTGAACAACGTCATGCCCTTTTTATCAGGAATATTGAATCTTAAAAGGCGATTAAATGATTAAATAGGCTTATTTTCGCCCCCATTATTTTCGTCCATATCATCTTCTTCCTCAAAAACGATTTCAATCCCCGCTTTTTTTAAATCATCCTTTACGTCAATATCGATAAGGGTGGGTAATTTAAATACAGAAAGATCTCTATCCTCAATTTCATCCAAGAGTTCATTCAGGACCTCATCATGACCATAGGCTTGTTTATTGAGTAAATTTTCATGAGGTTCTTTCATACCAATCAGATAAAAACCGCCATCTTGGGCAGGGCCAATGACCACATCATGTTTATCCAATGCAGCAAAACCTTGGGAAATGATCTTATCAGTGATGTCAGGTGTATCGCTACCAATAAGAATCATTTTATCAAAGCCTAATTCAAAGGCATCATAAAAGCAATTTTGCATTCGTTGCCCCAAATCTTTACCTTCTTGGATATGTTTTTGGTATTTGGCATCGTCAAATTGATCATGCGATTCGATGTATTCAGAATAGTAGACACATTTATCAATCTTTAAGACATCCGTTACTTCTGCGGTAATACCTACCAGTTCTTTGTAGATCTCCATCGCCAAGTCCATACCCAAATCTTCGGCCAATCTTGTTTTAACCGTTCCTGGGATTAAATTTTTAACAAAAATGGACAATACTTCTTTACTCATAAACCTTAATTCCTTTGTTTAACCATATAGACCATACTTTGCTGTAAGCATGAATGCTATCCGTAGGCAAATTTAAATGATTTACGACAATCTGTGATTGATTTTTCCAATCAAAGATTCCTCCGTATAAGTTGTAGACCTTAGTATATCCCATTTCAAGGAGTTTTTCGCCTATGCGTTCACTGCGATAACCTACCGAACAATAGACGATGATTTCTTTATTTTTTGGAATATGGTCCACATCTGACGGTTTGAAATCATCATATTCAATAAGCTGAGCTCCCGGGAGATGACTGACTGAAAATTCGCTGCGGCTACGGGTATCTAGTAATAGGGGTTCTTGATACTGCATTTTCTGCACTACTTCCTCAGTCTTGAGGAGAGGGACTGTGTTTTTGTAAAGGAAAGAAATGGGATCATCAAATGTTTTGGTTTGACATCCAAGAACTATATACAAACAAAATAAAACGCTATATAAGGGCCGCATATTTCTTTTTTAATTCTATTCCTATAGCACCAAATAAGATGATATATTCACTTAATATCCACCAGGTAGGCACATCATATCCTGCAGCATCATAACCAAAATAGCTCCAAGATACGGAGAAGCTCCAAATAACAGGATACCAGTATCCACTAAGTAATCCTAGGGGTATCAAAGTTAAGATATACCATGGATGAATGGTTGTACTCATCAGAAGATAAATGGTAAGTGAATAAAGTAAGACGGTTTCCAGAGATTTTTTATAATGATATAGAAGAATAGCTCCTAAGGAGATTAAAAATAAAGTAATGAGCCCCATGATGGGTCCCAGGGTTCCAATGATATTGTATCCATTAAACCAAAAACCGAGGGCTCTGAAAATGAAGTAAATGCTGGCATTAAATTCAAAATGCTGGAAGTAGAGTTTTAAACTGGTGAAGGTTCCCTCCGTGAGCTGAGTGCTTAACATCGGTATCAGGGTTAGACTCAATACGATCAGTGCAATGCTGATTAATACCCAGCTCTGCTTCCATTTATAATACCACATTAAAGCAGGTAGAAAGAGGAGTGGGATGAGTTTGGTAGCGATGGCCAAACCCCAGGCGAATCCAGCCTTGGCAAATTTATTTTTCGAAATAAAATATAGGGTGAGCAGAAGGAAGAAAATCACCATTGATTCAAAATGCACATTACCCACGCCTTCCCAAATAAGCAAAGGATTTAAAAAAAACCAGCCTGATAGAGCTGTTTTTGGTCTTAATTTATGAAGTAACCAGGTCGAGGCGATGTCCGTTAATAACAGGAAAATCCTCAAGATACCTACGGACCATAAGGGCTGAACTAGAAAAGTGGAGAGCCAAAAAAAGAACTGATTCAAGGGCGGATAAACGGTAGCGTACGTACTGGAATTTAACTGTGCCAATGCCGTAGGAGAAAATTTTGGGATACCCAGCTCAGTGACCTGGGTAGGTAATAATGAATAGGGGTTGATGCCATGGTGAATCAAGGATCCATCCCAAATAAACCGATAGAAATCATCTGATAAATTGGGTAAATCATAAAAAAGCAGGTACCGTACACCTATGCCTAAGACCCATATAGATTTGAATGAATATTCAAATTTACAAATCCAGAAATAAGCAAAAAAAGACGCACTGAAGCAGATAAATAAACCCATGGAATCTGATCTATTCAATACTGTTGATAGAATTAAAATAGATACAACAAACATGAAGTACAACAGGGGAGCAGGTCCAAAAAGTCTCTTAAGTGACATTTTTTAAACTGTTTTTGATCGCATTAAAAAAAAGATAGCCAAAACCGAGGGTAAGCATGGCATGAAAAGGCAGAAAACCGTAATGCTGAAAGTTGACACCTAGGCCCAAACCCCAAGCGAAATAGAGCATGCACAAGCCTTCCATAAAATTGAGTAAGCTGATCTTAGGTTGAATATAACTATTGCCTTTCCAATCATCCGTATGCTTTTGGACACCAAACTTTGGAGTTCTGACAAAACCTGTTTTTATGTTAAGAAACCCTTCCAATAAGGCCAACGAGTTGTGGAGTGATAGACTGAGTGAAAAGGTAAGGTATAAAGGAAAATAGATACAAAAATAGGTTAATGGATTTTTTTGAGAAGCTCGAATGGCAAACCAGTAGAAAATACCGATGGCGATAAAACCGACTAAAAAAACAGAACCGAAATCAAAAATCGTTTTCAGGTGAGGATACTCATTTTTTATAAAAACAAGGGGTACTGAAAGCAGAGCAGCCATAAAAATAAAGAGAAAAACCGTACTATTTAAAAGATGTAACGTAGCCCTTGTTTTATGATTAAGCGCCAAATCTGATTGGATTACTTTGCCTATATTTTTTCTGATCGTTTCTGCAGTTCCTTTATTCCACCTGAATTGTTGGCTTTTTACGGCTTGCAGCGTGATGGGGAGTTCAGCTGGGCTTTCTACAGATTCAAGGTATTCGAATTTCCATCCATTTAACTGCGCGCGATAGCTTAGGTCAAGATCTTCTGTGAGCGTATCATGGTGCCAGCCGCCTACATCCAGAATACTTTCTTTCCTCCAGATGCCTGCCGTTCCATTGAAATTAATAAAGCTCTTGGCTTTTCTTCGTCCTGTTTGTTCCACAGTAAAATGGGCATTAAGGCCAAAGGCCTGCATTTTGGTGAGCAAGTTGAAATTTTCATTTAAATGGCCCCAACGCGTTTGTACCATGGCTATTTTTTCATCTTTAAAATAGGGGATGACTTTTTTTAAAAAATCTTTTTTAGGTATAAAATCAGCATCAAATATAGCAATGAATTCACCTTTAGCTATGGTCAACCCATGTTGTAAAGCACCTGCCTTGAAGCCTATTCTATTTTGTCTTCTCAGATGAACAATGTCAATGCCCTTGTTTTTGATTTGGTTTATGCGGGCATCAATCATACCGACGGTTTCGTCATCAGAGTCGTCAAGGAGTTGAATTTCGAGGTGAGTGTTTGGGTAATCTAAGGAGGTGGCCGCATCTAGGAGTCGATCAATCACATATTTTTCATTATATAGCGGCAGTTGAAGGGTTACAAAAGGTAGGTTCGTAGGTTCATGATTCAAAGGAGGATCATCGACTTTTCTAATATAATGCCAAGTCAGGTTCAATTGTGCTAAGCTAAATAGGCAAATTATGAACATTGAAAAACCATAAAGCATTATTATGATCCATTCCATTTAGAGATATTTAATAATGGTGGCGATGATTTTGTAACCCGCCAGAATCGTACCTTTAAGGGTGCCTGAAACCTTAGATATTCCTATTCTTTTGCGATAATCCACAGCTATTTCCTCAATTTTTAATTTATTTTTGATGGCTTTGATTTGCATTTCGACGGTCCAGCCATAGGTCTTGTCTTCCATTTTAAGTTGCATCAATGCATCGTATTTGATGGCTCGAAAAGGTCCCAAGTCCGTATATTTAACATGGTAAAGATACCTTATCAAAGTGGTGGCGAGCCAGTTCCCAAATATTTGCTGTGGCATCATGGAGCCAGGTTCTTTAATACCCAATTTACGACTCCCAATGACCATATCAGCCATTCCATTTATGATGGGATCAACTAATTTTACGATTTCAGATGGATAGTCGCTGTAGTCCCCATCAAGAAATACAACAATATCAGGAGTGGGATCACTTTTAGATAGATGATCTATCCCTTTCAAACAGGCCCAACCATAGCCACGTTTGGATTCTTTTAATGAGGTGGCCCCAAGTTTCTGAGCAGTTACGAAAGTGTGATCCGAGGATCCATTGTCAACCACGATAATTTCCGTAACCCAATCTTTGGGAATTTCTTTAATGACATGGCCGACTGCATTTTGTTCATTAAAAGCCGGGATGATTACTCTTATGTCTGGGGACTTCAAATCAGTTACATGACTAGGGTCAAAATGGGAATAGTTTTTTCAACGGATATTTAATTTAGGAATGGGTCAGTAACCTGCTGCCTGACCATCTTTTCGCGATTCTGAAGCGCCCAAGTAGACCTTATTTTTATCATCCCACAGGATGGCTTGATATCCTCCATATATGCCTAAGGCAAACCCTACGTTATGTCCTTGGTTCATCAGTGTTCGAATAGTTTCATAATCAAAGCCTGATTCTAGTCTGATTTTTCCTGAATTTACCGCATCAAAACCTGTGGGCGTAGAGGTTCCTGTGTGATCTATCCTCGGGGCATCCCCAGCTTCTTGCAAGGTCATGCCAAAATCTACCATATTCATTACAATTTGTACATGCCCCATGGGCTGAAAGTCACCTCCCATTACCCCAAAGCTCATCAGAGGGATGCCATTTTTAGTCATAAATGCGGGTATAATAGTATGAAAGGGTCTTTTGCCAGGGGCGTAGGTATTGGCTTGTCCTTCTTCAAGAGAAAAAAGCTCTCCGCGATCTTGAAGCATAAAACCCAAATCTGTAGGAACTAATCCTGAGCCCATACCTCTATAATTGCTTTGAATTAAAGAAATCATGGTACCATTTTTATCAGCAACGGTCAGGTACACCGTCTCTCCATTGCTTATCGACCCTGCTTTGTAAAGGCCGGCGTCAGGGCCAATTTCGCTTCGTCTTGCGGCCGCATAATCTTTTGAAAGTAATTGTTCCAACGGGACATCATAAAAATCCATATCCGCATAATATTTTGCACGGTCTTCAAAAGCCAGTTTTTTGGCTTCAGTAAATAGGTGAATGTGTTCTGCGCTTCCATATGGGATCTCATCAAAGTCATAGCCCTCTAGTATATTCAACATTTGCAGGGCAGCGATGCCTTGCCCATTCGGAGGAAGTTCCCATACATCATAACCCCTATAATTTACAGAGACGGGTGTGACCCATTCAGAATGATGATCTGCCAAGTCTGATGTTGATAAAAAGCCCCCTTTGGCCTGAACATAATCAGCAATGGTTTTCGCTATTTTTCCCTTATAAAAACCCGCTCTACCCTTGTTAGCGAGGATACTATAGGTCATGGCTAAATCTGGATTTTTGAATAGTTGACCTTTGCTCGGTGTCTTACCATCGATCATATAAGTATCCTTAAAATTTTGAAAATTGAAAGATTCATATCTTGAGGCACCTACTGCCATGTAGTAGGCAATCAATTCGGTCACTGGAAATCCATTTTCGGCATAGTGGATTGCGGGTGCTAAAATATCTGTCATAGGAAGAGAGCCAAATTTTTCATGAAGCTCAAACCATCCATCTACAGCCCCAGGAACGCTTACGGGCAATGGGCCAAAAGAAGGAATTTTGGTTAAATTTTGTGATTGGAAATATTCCAAAGTCAATGATTTGGGGGAACGACCACTGGCATTCAAGCCATGTATGGTTTTTGTTTTCCCATCCCAAATAATAGCAAAAAGATCTCCCCCAATTCCGGATCCAGTGGGTTCCATGAGTCCTAAAGCGGCATTGGCCGCAATGGCGGCGTCAATGGCGGTACCTCCTTTTTTGAGGATATCAAGTCCTATTTGTGTGGCGAGGGGATGACTCGTGGCCACCATTCCATTTTGAGCAATGACCTCAGATCGGGTGGCAAAACCTTTTCCGGTAATCCGATCTTGAGCACACAGAGTAAGGGAGGTAACTAAAAAAAAGAAGGCGCTTAAATATTTTTTCATCATTAAAGTTATTTGAAGGATTTATTTTAATTTTTTATGAACATCCATTTAAATATTTAATTATTGATTGAGAGGCAGCATAATTTTTTAAATATTTTTAAAACATCTTAAGCGAAGCCGAATTTAGCAGTAATTTCTTCATTTTATACCAAAAATAATTTAAAATTCCACGTCAATGATTACATTATAAAGAACGGATCTTTTGATCAATTTCTGTAATCTAAAGGCGGGTCACGATCGCCAATGAGCGCCTTATAAGGATCATTTTTTCCGATACGTTCTTCTAATTCTTTATTTGCACGGATGATCAGGTCAGGATCAGTGAAAACATCTTGGGCTGTCAAGGCGATGGTTTTAGCAGCGATCAACATTCCTTTGATGCCAATACTTGTTCCTCCTGCGGCGACAGCCTGCCAAGTATGTGCAGAAGTACCAGGAACCCATGTGGCAGCACTCATGCCTGCGGTAGGTACTTTCCAGCTTACATCACCCACATCAGTAGACCCACCACCCTTCCTTTTTTCTATGGAATAAGGGGTTATTTCTTCTCCTGATTCAATTTTGTAATCACCCTCATAGGTATCAAGTATTTGTTGAGCAAATTTAATTTCTGCATCGTTGTATCGCATCCCCCCAATGGATACGAGGTTTTTATACATAACTTCTGATAGAGTTTCATTGGGCAGTAGGTTATAAAGGCCATGAATGATTTCATAATCCATGGTGGTTTCGGTCCCTATGGCGGCACCTTGCGCTGCCTTAACTACCCTTTCAAAAATAGCTTTAACATTGGCGACTTCTGGGTTCCTTACATAATAAAAAACCTCGGCAAAGGCAGGTACGACATTGGGAGCTTCACCACCACTGGTAATCACATAGTGAATCCTTGTTTCTTGAGGAACATGCTCTCGGAGCATGTTCACCATTTGATTCATGGACTCAACACCATCAAGGGCAGAACGACCGCGTTCGGGCGAAGCTGCAGCATGCGAAGATTCCCCATAAAATCGAAATTTAGCAGATTTATTAGCCAGGGAAGAGCCAGGGTTTGCATTATTATTACTGCTTGGGTGCCAATGTAAAACCGCATCTACATCATCGAATAATCCGGCTCTTACCAAGTAAACTTTTCCCGCGCCCCCTTCTTCAGCCGGCGTACCGTATACCCTAAGGGTACCCTTTATTTTATTGGTTCTTAACCAGTTTTTTATTGCGATGCCAGCAGCAACCGATGCGGTGCCGAAAAGGTGATGTCCACAGGCATGACCCGCTCCCCCTGTAATCACTGGATCTCGAGTGGGAATTGCTTTTTGAGATACCCCAGGCAATGCATCGTATTCGGCGAGTATGGCAATGACGGGATGTCCAGATCCATATTCAGCGATAAAAGCAGTTGGAATTTCGGCAACACCGGTTTGAATGGAAAATCCTGCGTCACTTAATGTTTTTTTGAGTAATGCGGAGCTTTTTTCTTCTTGATAACCTACTTCCGCCCAGTCCCATATTTTGAGCGCTATCGTTTCATAGGTAGATTTTTGAGATTCAATTTCATCTGTGATTTTTAGCTGTTGTCCATTTAAGGAAGCAACAATACATAGACTGAAGAATGGTGTGAGTAAACGAAGCATGATGTATTTAAATTTTAATTGAAAGTATGAATTTAGTATAAAATACAGTGACCCTTGATAAATATTTTATGATCGGCTGTTATTTTGTTTGGGTTTAGTCAATTGAGCGCTTTGAAGGATTGGAATGAAAGGCGAGTAATTCATGCGTTTTAGGCATTATATGTGCGACCTCTTTTTTTCAATAAAGAATTGGGCTAATTTTGCGCACTTAAAAGAGAAGAATAAATGATCGCAGCCAATAATGTTTCGCTTCAGTACGGAAAACGAGTTCTATTTGATGAAGTCAATATCAAATTCACCAATGGGAATTGCTATGGTATCATCGGTGCTAATGGGGCAGGAAAATCAACTTTTTTAAAAATATTATCAGGAGAGATCACTCCAAATTCAGGAACGGTTACCATTGATACGGGTAAAAGGATGGCTGCATTAAAGCAGAATCATTTTGAGTTTGACCAAGAATCGGTTCTCAATACTGTAATGAGAGGGCATGATAAGCTTTGGAACATCTTGCAAGAAAAAAATGCTATTTATGAAAAACCAGATTTTTCGGAAGCAGATGGTATCAAAGCCTCTGAATTGGAGGAGCAATTTGCAGAAATGGATGGATGGAATGCAGAATCCGATGCGGCGGCTTTGTTAAGTGGTTTGGGAATTACTGAGGATTTACATCTTCGTTTAATGTCCGAACTTAATGGGGCATTTAAGGTCCGCGTTTTGTTAGCTCAAGCGCTTTTTGGAAATCCCGACATCCTTATTTTGGATGAGCCAACCAACGACTTGGATTTACAAACCATTTCTTGGTTAGAAGATTTCATATTGGATTTTAAGAATACGGTCATCGTAGTTTCTCACGACAGGCATTTTCTAGATACGGTCTGCACCCACATATCAGATATTGATTTCAGTAAAATTCAATTATTTACAGGCAACTATTCTTTTTGGTATCAATCCAGTCAGTTGGCGTCCTCTCAAAGAAATTCGGCCAATAAAAAAGCGGAAGAGAAAAAGAAAGAACTCCAAGAATTTATACAAAGGTTCAGTGCCAATGCTTCAAAATCCAAGCAAGCTACGAGCAGAAGAAAGTTATTAGACAAAATCAGTATTGAGGACATCAAGCCATCCTCTCGAAAATATCCGGCGATTATTTTTAATCAAACCAGGGAAGTAGGGGATCAATTGCTTGAGGTAGAGGGATTGACCAAATTAGTCGAAGGTAAACCCTTGTTTGATAACCTCACTTTTAGAATCAATAAAGGAGACAAAATTGCTTTTTTAGGAGACAGTACCGCCATAACCACGTTATTGGAGATTTTGAATAACAATCAGCAGGCGGATTCAGGGAGTTTTAAATATGGTCAGACCATAACTACGGCCTATCTACCCAATGAGAATGAGCATTATTTTGATACCCAAATGAATCTCATAGATTGGTTGCGACAATATACCCTTAATGATGAGGAGAAAGATGAAGTGTATGTGCGGGGTTTTTTGGGGAAAATGCTTTTTTCAGGTCAGGAAAGTTTAAAGAAAGCCAATGTGCTTTCAGGAGGAGAAAAAGTACGATGTATGCTTTCAAGGATGATGCTTTCAGGTGCTAATTTTCTGATGTTAGATGAGCCTACCAATCACCTAGATCTAGAATCGATCACCGCTTTCAATAATTCATTGAGTGAATTTCCGGGCTGCGTATTGTTTACCACCCATGATCATGAATTTGCCCAAACCATCGCCAATAGAATCATTGAGATTGGACCCAAGGGCATTATAGATAAACTGATGACTTATGATGAATACATTGCGAGTCCCTTAGTTGATGAACAGCGAAAGAAACTGTATTGATAGTAATTTTAAACTTTTTCATGGGCTATATGATTATGAGGGGAATCCATTAGCGATACCCAATAAGACCTTATCTACAGGTGATGTTCAAGTTCTTGTTTTTTCAATTAATTAAAAGCGAGCTTTTACCCACTTCATAAAAGGACTAAGCCCCAATCCACAAAGTAACTTCCTCTTTTCTTCAAAATAATTGAGACAAACAATTTGTTTGTTTTAGTGTAAGAAAGATGATGTCTGCCGAAATATATATATTTGATAGAGCGCAAGGCACAAAACCTTTTGAAACCCCCATCACAGGGGTGGCTACAGTTCTTGTTCGGCAGGCTTGCCAATTTTTACTGAAGCAGTTTTAAAAATAAAGGGAGCAATTTTAAATGAGGCAGAAAATATTTTTTCAAATCTTAGGCCCTGGAGTATTTTTTTTAATGCTGTGGATGGGACCTCCTTCTGAGATGTCGGAACCAGCTTTTAAGGTCATGGCAGCTACCATTTGGATTGCCATCTGGTGGATGACAGAAGCGATTCCGATTCCCGTTACCTCTTTTTTGCCGATGATTTTATACCCAATGACCAATGCAGTTCCACTGAAGGTCATTGCTCCATCTTATGCCAATCCCATCATTTATATTTTTGTTGGGGGATTTATTTTGGCTTTGGCGATGCAAAAATGGAATCTACACAAGCGCATTGCCCTGAGTATTATTTCGATTACGGGCACCAATATGAGACAAATCATCTTGGGCTTTATTTTGGCTTCCGCCTTTCTTTCCATGTGGATTTCAAATACCGCAACTACGGTAATGATGCTGCCCATAGCTTTATCAATCATTACCCAATTTAAGGAGTTTGCTGGGGCGAGTAGTTTGACCCAAAAAAACACAGAAGGTTTTGGCAAAGCATTGATTTTAGCCATTGCCTATGCTTCTTCAATTGGTGGAATTGCCACCTTGGTGGGCACACCGACTAATTTAATTTTTGCAGATGCTGTTGAAAAATTTTATGGGATCGCAATGCCTTTTGATCAATGGATTGGGATCGGATTACCTATCAGTTTGACTATTTTGGTGATCTGTTGGTTGGTTTTGTCCTATTTCGCCTTCTCTTTAAGTACGGAGAAAGTTGAGGGGAGTGCCAATATTATCAAGGATGAATTGAAAAAATTAGGTAAGATGTCTTACGAAGAAAAATGGGTATTGACCATTTTTTTACTCGTAGCGGTGGCTTGGATTACCAGAAGGTATTTAATTGCACCTTTTTATCCGAGCATTAACGATACCATTATTGTCATGATTGGAGCGGTATCTTTATTCTTGATCCCATCAAAGAGCAAAAAAGGGAGTCAAATCATGGATTGGCAGTCTGCCGTTAAATTGCCTTGGGGTGTGATTTTGCTTTTTGGTGGGGCTTTTGCTGTGGCCCAAAGTTTTGAGAGCTCTAAATTGACTTTATGGATTGGCGCACAGCTCGGTGGATTGAGTGATATCCCGTTTTGGTTGGTATTATTGATTGTCGTAGCCGTCGTTAATTTTTTAACAGAGATTACCCAAAACATTGCAACTTGTACGCTTATGATGCCTATTTTGGCAGCCCTATCGGGTGTCCTTGATGTACATCCTTATGGTCTGATGGTAGCGGCATGTATCGCCTCTTCTTGTGCATTTATGTTGCCAGTGGCTACAGCACCTAATGCCGTGGTATTTGGTTCAGGTTATTTGCAGATGAAGGACATGGTGCGTGCTGGATTTGTACTCAATGTGGTATCCATCATTGTCATTACTGTTTTTGTTTATTTCTTACTTCCAACGATTTGGGGCATTGATCTTCTCAGCTTTCCTATTGATTTGAAGATTAAGTGATGTCACATCTAAATAGAATCATTAATGCTGACCAACAAAACTCCTTCTACTACAGAGGCTAGAAACTACATTTAGAAGAATTGATTTCAAGTGCGATAAATAAGCGTATTCTGTGCAGACAGGATTGGATAGGTTTGAGCTCTTTTGCTCATAAAGTACTGTAGGGATCTAAGAATAGCTCTACGATTGAAAACGGCTTCATCAGGGGATTATTATTAAACGCTCGATACTAAAAAGGGGCCAAGACTGATTGCGTCCTGACCCCTTTTAGGAGAATTTTAACAATTATTGTTCAGAGGCTCTTAAAGTCATGATGTGACTGTTTTTTAAGGTCCTTAATTTATCCATACTTTTCCATTGAGTCAATTGGGCTTTGGTGAAGGAGGCAGTATTATTTCTCATTTTCAATTACTCCTTTCGCGGCGAGATTATTCTGATATGGAACGGATAACTTGGCTGAAAATTGAACCTTATTGGCGTGAAGTGACTGCCTGAATCACTGTCCTTAGGGATCATGTGATCCTATACTTATATCTAAACTGTATTTCTTGAAATAATTATTTTGAAGGCACTTTTGGTTTACGATTGGATTCTGGAGTGTGGTCGTTAGAAAAGAAAGAAAATTAAGCTCAAAACAGTAAAAAAACAATAACCTTCATTTTGAACTAATATTCTGTAGAGGGTCATGATATACTTGTGCGAGTTTAATGTTTCAGTCTCTGTCATAGGTATTTATTTATGTATTAAATGCTGTAGTGTATTCCACAAGGACTCAATAGGTAACCCAACCGTGCTTAAAAAAGAAGTTTCCGCAGTTTGATTATTTAAATAAGAGGGCAGTTAAGGATCTGGGGTATACTAGCGGTGGGATCTTTAGTTCCAAAATACAACCTTTCTATGGGGATCAGATGCCAGAATTCAAAACTATTTTTCTAAATCATAGAATTAATTCCTCATAAATGCATAAAATATTTTTTATTTTGGATTTGAATTTAGATATTGATCTCATGAAATATTTGAATCTTTCGATACTTCTTTTTTGGTCGCTATTATTGGGTCATTCAACTTTTGGACAAAATGCTAAAAACCAGAGGATCGATAAAAACTATAGTATAGGTTTTTGGCCTGAACTTGGGGGTTACGTATTTAAGATATCAGAAGGAGGTGCCCATGGTTGGATAGCAGAAATAAAGGACCAAGGAAAAACCAGTTGGCTTGGTGCCAAGGAAGCCATATCAGATGGTTCAAACCACTCAATTGAAGGAGCAAAATTTATGGATTGGAGATTGCCTACCAAAGAGGAACAGCATCAAATATATTTACAAAAAGACTTAATTGGAGGGTTTGCCAAAGACTATTATTGGAGCACTTCGGAAAATGATAAGAAAGAAGCTTATTGGCAGGATTTCAATAGTGGCTTCCAGGAGAAAGCACCCCCTAGGGCTTCAAGCTATTCGATTCGTTCGGTAAGGGAATTTTAATCCCCTGGTTGAAAAATAGACTGAACACATGCCTTAAAATAGACTCATTCTTTTGATGAGCCTCATCTTCTTTGCCCTCTCATGATGCCTGCTCCACTGTATCATACTTTTTATCATTAGCTCAATGTCATAGACATGGATCATGGACTTGACTTTTGATAAATTTCGGCCTTTCTCATACCCGCATTTTACCCTTGTCTAGATGAAGTATCCTTGCCACCTTAGATGGACTGAATTGCCATAAGTGCTTATCAAATTTTTGTTTACCTTATGATGTTCGATATATTTTTTATTATGGGGTTCGGTGGGGTGAATCTTTTACGATCTTAAAGAGTGGCCTATGAGGGGGGATTTCATTCGACTTCAACTTTGGAGGATAAGACAGCGATTGCCCTCTTTTGATCGCCGTGAATCAAGCTAAATAATATTTTTTTTGAGAAGCATGGACAAATCTATCAAGGATCATAAAGCTCGATTTTTCCGTTGGAGATAAAGAAAAAAAAATAGAAGATAAAATAGTTAGCCTGCGTAGGGGACTTTAGGGATGAGCAGAAACCCAAACCGTACCATCTTCAAAAATTTCTTTTTTCCAGATGGGGACGGTTTCTTTTAAGGTATCAATGGCATATTGACAAGCCTCAAAAGCAGCTTGCCTATGAGGGGTCGATACTGCAATGATTACTGGAATTTCTCCAATTTCTAACACACCCACCCGATGATGAATGGATACATGTAGGATACCCCATTTTTGGGATAGAGTATCTGCAATTTTCCCCATCTCCTTGAGGGCCATGGGCACGTAAGATTCAAAGGCCAGTTGTACCACTTTTCGACCTTTTGTTTGATTCCTTACGGCGCCTACAAAAACCACAATACCGCCTGCCGCGGGATCTGCCACTGCATCATGACATGGCTGCGTAGTCAAAGGCGTGTCTAAAATTTGAATATCTCTCATTTAACCTCCGCTTACAGGTGGAATAATAACAACTTCATCCCCCTCATGGATTTGGAAGTGATCTTCTTGATAATCTTCATTGATCGCAAATTTGATACTTTGAAGCTTTTTGAATTCATGGTACTGGGTCATTAATATTCTTTTTAGATCTCCGATATTACAAGGGGTTTTCACCTCCAAATCGGATTCAGCAGGGCCTATTATTTCTTTGGCGATACCAAAAGCAATCAGCTTTATTTTCATAAGTCAGCATTTTCAAAATGATTTTTCACGGCTTCCCAACCCAACTTGATACAATCTACTCGACCATCAAAATGTTTTAATTGTTGGAGCATTTGAATTTTTTTATCAGCATTTTTAGTCGAATGCTCTTGATCCATTGTAAAGATAAATTGATCGCTCAAGGCGGTGATATTTTTTGGGCTCAAATGTTCCATGCTTTTACACATGATAGAGATCGAAGCCTTGGACAATGCACAACCGAAGCCATAAAAATAAACAGAGGTAATTTGGCCTTCGCTTGTGTTAAAATAAAGGGTGTATTTATCTCCACACATGGAATTATAAGCTTCAATTGTAAAGGAGGCTGTTTGAGGTTCCTGAAAATGATAAGGATTTTCATTTTCAGGAAGTATTTCATTTTTAAATAACTTTTGGAGTTCTTGTTTTGTCATGACCAAAATCTCATCAATTCCTTTAAAGAAACAACAAGTTTATTAATTTCTTCTTCATTATTATAAATTGAAAACGAAACTCTTGCAGTAGCCTGTAATCCCATAGCATTGAGAAGGGGTTGGGTACAGTGCATACCTGCCCGCAGGGCGATACCATCTTTATTCAAAAAAGAGGCGATGTCATGAGGATGTATATTTTTCAAATTGAAGGAAATAATACCGATCCTTCTTTTAGGATTACCAATGATTTTAATACCTGGAACTTGGGACAATTGATCCAGGGCATAAAGAGTTAATTTATTTAAATGACTTTGCATATCAGGTTTACCGATGCCCGAAATAAATTCCAAGGCGGCGGCTAAACCTATTACACCGGAGACATTCGGTGTACCCGCATCAAGGTTGTGTGGAAAATTACGAAAACTTGTTTTTTCAATCTTGACGTCTTTAATGATCCCACCGCCATAATTATAAGGCATCATATCGGTGAGGTATTTTTCTGAAACTTGGAGGATGCCAATACCAAACGGGCCAAACATTTTATGTCCTGAAAAGGTCAAAAAATCACAATTTAATGGGTCAACCCCGATTTCAAAATGACAGGCACTTTGCGCTGCATCTACCAAGACTGGGATGTCTTTTCTTTTGGCAAGTCCAATGATTTCATCGAGTGGATGGATCGTGCCCAGAGTATTGGAGATGTGAGAAACCGCTAAAAGTTTAGTTTTTTTATCAAGGAAGTTACTTAATTGAACCAAGTCAAGATCTCCATTTTTATCTATTGGCACAATTCTTAATTCAACCTGATACTTTTGCGCGAGCATTTGCCATGGAATAAAATTGGCATGATGCTCCATAATGGTCGTAACTATATTATCCCCAGCTTGTAATCTTGGGGCTAAAAAAGATTGCGCTACGATATTGATGGATGCCGTGGTACCTTGGGTAAAAGCGACGGTATTTGCATTACCAGACCCCAAAAATCGGGCTATTTCAGTTCGGGCATTTTCAAATTTTTGCGTGGCTTGATTTGATAAATCATAGATGCCTCTATGAATATTAGCATTTTCATACAGATCAAAATGAGATTGTGCGGTGACCACAGATTGAGCACGTTGTGTAGTGGCCGCATTATCCAAATACACTAAATTGGGATGCGCTTCGAAAATAGGGAAATGACTTCGGACCTTTTTGATTGAATTTTTGTTTAACTTTAAAAGTACTAGTTTTTCGGCAATATCAAACGAGTATTTTAACTTAACGATTCCTATCAAAATTAAATCAAGACTATATGCTAATTGATAATCATGGAAGGGAAATAAATTATCTCAGACTGGCCGTTACCGATCGGTGTAATTTGAGGTGCTTTTATTGTATGCCTGAAAATGGGATCAAATACATGAACAGGAAGGATTTGTTGAGTTTTGAGGAGATGACCCGGCTGATCCGTGTATTTGGAGATTTGGGAGTTTCTAAAATCAGAATTACGGGTGGGGAGCCATTTGTGAGAAAAGGAATCATGTCCTTTTTGAAAGGGATATCGGAGTTAGAAACCATCAAAGAAATTAATATTACGACGAACGGTACTTTTACTGTGGAGCAAATTCCAGCATTGGAAAAAATGGGGATTAAAAGTGTAAACCTCAGCTTAGACAGTTTGGACAGTCAGCGATTTTTTGATATTACCCGAAGAGATTTATTTGATCAGGTGATGACGACCTATCGAAAGCTGGTGGACTCTAAAATAAGGGTAAAAACCAATATGGTCGTCATGGATGGCCGAAATATTGAAGATATTTATCCGATGCTAGAGTTGACCAAGTATGATGATGTATCGGTGCGCTTTATTGAAGAAATGCCCTTCAATGGAACCGAAGGTCAGGGCAATGCGACCATTTGGCCAGCAAAAAAAATAATGACTTACATTGAAGAAAAATACACCCATCAAAAAATGGTAGATCCTCCTGCGTCTACTTCTCTAAATTATAAAATACCGGGTTATGTCGGTTCTTTTGGAATCATCCCCGCCTATACCCGAACTTTTTGTGGTTCTTGTAATCGCATTCGCCTCACACCGCAGGGTACGCTAAGGACGTGTCTTTATGGAGAAGGGCAAGTGAATTTCAGAGATTTGATCAGAGGAGGCGTGACGGACGAAGTTTTGGGAGATCATTTAATTAAGGTGGTCGGCAAACGCGCCAAAGATGGCTTTGAAGCTGAAAAAAGCAGGTCTGCTACTGTGCCAGTATCGGAATCAATGTCCACCATAGGAGGTTAATCATGATTACTGTTGAGGAGGCATTAAAAATAGTACATGCCCATTTGGGTCATTGGGGGACTGAAGAGATTTTTTTAGATCAGTCTTTAGGGAGAATTCTGCAAGAAGAAATTGTGGCCGACCGACATTTCCCACCCTTCAATCGAGTGACCATGGACGGCATTGGCTTGAATTTTGATCAGTTTGATAAGGGTCAAAGAGTTTTCGAAATCAAAGGGGTAGCACCAGCAGGAGGCCCACAACAAGAGTTGCCAGACCCCTCGTATTGTTTAGAAGTGATGACGGGGGCCACGGTTCCGATCGGGATAGATGTAGTTGTTCGTTATGAAGATCTTGAAATTCTAGAGGGCAAAGCAACAGTCAGATTATCGAGCCTTAATCGCAACCAAAACATTCATTTTAAAGGCAGTGATCGTCACCAAGGATCGGTCATTCTTTCGCCGGGTAAATGTATTTCTGCAAGTGAAGTAGGCGTCTGTGCTACTGTGGGTAAAAATAAAATATTGGTAAGTCGTTTACCCAAAACTTTGGTAGTTTCTAGTGGAGATGAGTTGGTAAATATTGACCAAACACCGCTATCTCATCAAATACGACGAAGCAATGTCTACAGAATTGCCACGGTTTTGAAAAATTATCAGATTCAGGCCACGACCATGCACTTGACCGATGATTTTGATGAAATCGTCAAAAGATTAGAAAGTGAAATGACTCATTATGATTTGATCTTGCTCAGTGGGGGTGTATCTGCTGGAAAGTTTGATTATTTACCTGAGGCGCTGTCGGCCATAGGTGTGGAAAAACTCTTCCACAAAGTGAAACAGCGTCCGGGAAAACCTTTTTGGTTTGGAAAAAAAGAAGACAAGCTGGTCTTTGCTTTTCCTGGAAATCCAGTATCTAGTTTTATGTGTGCCCAGCAATATTTCAAACCTTGGTTGGATCATTCATTGCAGTCCTCTGAGACGCCATTACCTTGGGCTGAACTGGTTGAAGATGTACATTTCAAACCAGACCTCACTTATTTTTTGGAAGTGAAAATCGTATTTCATTCTTCTGGAAAAATAAAGGCACATCCAGTCAAGGGTAATGGATCGGGCGACTTGGCTAATTTGGCAGATGCGGATGCTTTTATTCAATTGCCTTCAGGGCGGAGTGACTTTCTTAAGGGTGAGATTTTTCCCTTTATTGCCTATAGAAATTTAATTCACGGTTAAGGCAGCCATGAGTAAAAATTGCATGGATTTAGAATATCAATCGGTTTTTTACCTTAGGTCCTAACAACTTTCAATTCTTCGGGAGTATTCACATTGCGCAGGGCATCCACATTACTTATCGGTAATTCCTTGATATCACTATTGATTAATACTTTTCTGGGACATGAATATCCATGGGCCAAAAATTGCAAAAGGATTGGATAGGCCCTTGGTTCCCATAAAGTCAATAAAGGCTCTGGAAAGCCCGTTTCTGGATTATGAAAACAGGTGGCCATTTTGGATTTATCACGGTTTGCTATTAAGGTCTTTAATGTAGTGGCATCCAACAAGGGGAGATCAGTGGCGACGACGAGCCAAGCACTATTGGGATCTTGCTTGAACGCGGAAAGAATACCCCCATAAGGGCCTAAATTTAAAAAAGCATCAGGAATGATCGAATATTGCGTCTGGAAATTTATCGATTCATTTTGAACCGATAAATAAGTTTGCGAACAAAAGCCATTCAAGAGGTCAGCCAGGTACTCGCGATGTGCTTTTCCGTGATAGTTGATAGCACCTTTATCATGCCCCATTCGGGTACTGTTACCTCCAGCCAAAACAAGTCCTTTAATAGGTATCGAATAGGCATCAATGATATTTTTAATCACCTTTCCTATACCGGTTACATCTTTGATGGAAAGCAGGGGAATGTCTTCATGATTTTTGATGTGAGTTTTAAGAAAGGGGAAAAGCTCTTCGACTCCTTCATCTAGGATAAAAAGTTTCACATCAGAAAGGCGGTCTAATTTTTTCTCAAGTGAGGCCTTCTTTTGCTCGTTGATAATTACCATTTGACTTTCACCTAAAAAATGGTTGCCATTAATCAGCACCAAGTCACAATCGTTGAACAATACTCTAAAATGACTAGCCATGTAATCGTGCTCAAAACGCACACCGTGTTGACCTATCAGATCCGTGTAGGTTGTCCTAAAGGCTGAAGCAGCCATTTCGTTTTGGTGAGAGGCATCAGCATACCCTAGGCCATATTCAGTTTTTAAATGGGTGGCTAACTGCTCACTTAAATTTTGAATGACATTACAGGGGGCACCGATGAGGGCCAACTCCTGCTGACCGAATGCACCCCCTTTGGGTTTGGTTAAAAGAGCATGTTTCTTATGCGATTTTGAAGTCATTTTTTCCACCTGTTTTTTCGAGTAATCGTGTTTCTTTGATAAGGATATGATGAGAAAAGCCTTTGCACATATCATAAATGGTAAGGGCAGCGATTGATGCTCCTGTCAATGCTTCCATTTCCACCCCTGTTTTCCCAGAGGTCTTAACCGTGCAAATGATTTCTACTTCTTGGCTATCATTAAGTTCAATAGTCACTGTACAGCTGTCAAGGCCAAGGGGATGACACAAGGGAATCAGCTCAGTGGTTTTTTTAGAAGCCATGATCCCAGCCAATATGGCGGTTTGAAATACAGGCCCCTTCTTCGTGTGAATTTCATCTTTTTGGAATTGTTCCAGAATTTCGGGAGCCAAAATGACCATTGAACGAGCGATGGCTATGCGATGGGACACCCCCTTATCCGAAACATCCACCATGGTAGGTTCTCCATTTTTGGTGAGATGCGAAAATTTTTTTTTCATTTTTTATGTTCTTTGTGACTAAATTATGGGTAATATACAAAACCATTTCAAGTTTTTAATCAGGACTAAAATTACTTTAAGGTGGCATTATCAAATCAAGAGAAACTACGCTACAGTCGGCATTTGAATTTACCAGACTTCGGCATACCTACACAAGAAAAATTAAAAAACGCAAAAGTATTGGTAGTGGGTACGGGAGGATTAGGCGCACCCCTGCTGCAATATTTGACAGCCGTGGGTGTGGGCACCATTGGCGTGGTCGATTTTGACGTCATTGATGAGAGTAATTTGCAGCGGCAAGTACTTTTTGGAATGGAAGATATAGGGAAACCTAAAACGGCGGTAGCCATAACCAAACTACGTGCGCAAAACCCATTTGTACATTTTATTGAGTATAATTTAAAATTAGATGCCTCTAATGCCTTAGACATTATCAGTAGTTACGATGTGGTAGCCGATGGTACGGATAATTTCCCAACACGATATCTTGTAAATGACGCCTGCGTTTTGATGGGGAAGCCCAATGTTTATGCCTCTATATATCGGTTTGAAGGACAAGTCAGTGTCTTTAATTGGGTGAATAAGGAAGGTATATTAGGACCTAATTATAGAGATGTATTTTCGAAGCCTCCGCCCCCAGGCATGATACCTAATTGCGCAGAAGGAGGAGTTTTGGGCGTATTGCCTGGGATCATAGGATCCATTCAAGCCTCTGAAGTGATTAAAGTAATTACGGGTATGGGCGTCTCTTTATCTGGCAAACTTTTTCTGATGGATGTCCTTGACTTTTCAAATCGGACCCTGAACATCAAAAGAGACCCAAAAAACCCACTGAATGGCGAAACACCCACAATCAAGGCATTGATTGATTATGAGTCCTTTTGTGGGATCACTAATGATTCGAATGACCTGATTGATCTGTCGCCCATAGAACTCGCCCGATGGCGACGAGAAGGCCAGGATTTTCAATTGATTGATGTCAGAGAAGCTTACGAATTTGAGGCGGGTAATATTGGTGGGCAAGGGATGCCTTTGGGAGAATTAGCCGCATCTGTGAACTTGATCGATAAAAATAGACCGGTTGTTTTCTTATGTAAATCAGGGAAAAGAAGTGCACAAGCGATCGAAATTATAACTTCCCTCGCAGCAGGTTACTCCAAACTGAGACACTTGAAGGGAGGTCTGCTGTCCTGGAAAGAAGAAGTTGATGCTGATTTACTCTTGATATGATTACTGATACTGATTCTTGAATTTGATGATTTCACTCATGATGGCCAAGGCAATTTCTTTAGCTGATTTGGCATGAATAGGGACACCGATAGGTGCTTGAATTTTCGAAATTAAATCTTGAGAAATTCCTTTTTTGGTCAACCGATCTATTCTTTTCTGATGGGTCTTTTTACTTCCTAAAGCACCAATATAGGCTACTTTGGAGGGGAGTAATATTTCTAAAGCATTGTCATCTATTTTGGGATCGTGAGAAAGAATGGCACAAAAGGTATAGGCGTCTAATTTTAACTTATGCAGCACCTCGGAGGGGTAAGCCTCCAAAATTTGAGTGGGCTCGGTATTAAAATACATATTTTTTGCGAAATAACCTCTGGGGTCAATCACAATGGTTTCGAAATCATGCATATATGCCATGCTCACCAAGTCTACGGCAATATGCGCAACCCCAATGATAAGTAAGGTAGGCTTTCGAGGAAACACTTGAATAAAATAACTACGCCCCTCGAAGGTGAGGGTCTTGTGAGATCTTTCCTCCAAAGCCACTTGGGCTTCTTTGATTAATATCGGAGGAAGTGGCGTGCCCGTTACCGATCCATTTTCTTCAATTAACCAATTTTCATTTTTATTTAAATCAGAAATTAAAAGACAGGATTGATTGGATTGCCTATTTTTTAATAAAAAGTGCCAAACCGTATTTGATGAAAAGTCAACCGCTTGCAAATAAACTTCAATACTGCCTCCGCAAGACAACCCAACAGACCAGGCTTCTTCATCACTGACTCCAAAAGAAAGTTTTTCTGCCGCATGCTTATCAAAAAGAGCTTGCGCTTTCTTGACTACCGCACCCTCCACACAACCACCACTCACAGAACCTGACATTTTTTGATTTTCATTAATAACCATCATAGACCCTACGGGTCGAGGAGAGGAGCCCCAAGTTTTCACAACGCGGGCAAGGACCAACACGGCCCCATTTTGACTCCATTCATCAATGATTTGATTAAAATTTTTCATAATTAAATTAATTCCAATTAGGATTTAAGTTTTTTATTGACGTATCTTTAAAATTAGTCATATGTCTAGTAATTGCAACTGTCACCCCTCAAAGAACGTCAATAAAGCAAGTAGTGCTTCCGTACTTAGTACTTTTTTATTGATCATTCTGCCCAAATGTCCATTTTGTATTATGGCATATTCTAGTGCGATTACGATTTGTGGAGGTCCTGATATGTACTTAATGTCCAATAATTGGGTTTCTTTTGTCCCTCTCGCCCTAGCATTATTTATAAATGTAATGCTCTTACTTAATTGGAGAGGTCGGCGTACTTTTAATGCACTTCTGGTTTCCCTTGTGGGATTTAGCTTGATATTGATGACCCATCAACTTATCTTATCATCTGGCTTTTATAACTTGGGTGCAATGTTGTTGTTCATGAGTATTTGGTTAAATGGCAGTTTTATCTATCTACTAAGTAGGATAAGGAGTAAACTGCGTCCTGGTATTTTAAATTGATAAAAGTAAAATTCACATCTGCATTAAAGCAATTTTTTCCTGATCTGAGCGCACAGGAACTAGAGGCGGCCTCTATCAAAGAGATCATATCGTCGATCGAATCTATTTATCCGGGCATGCAAGATTATTTATTAGAAGAGGACGGGAGTCTCAGAAAGCATGTAAATATTTTTATTCGTGACGAAATGATGGTTGATCGCCATAGATTGTCAGATACCTTGACCGATGGAGATGAGGTGTTGATTTTCCAAGCTTTGTCAGGGGGTTGATGCAGGTATTAATAGGAACTTCGAAAGGCCTAATGGTGTATGAAATTCTGCAAGATACGGCACCGAAAGAATTGGATATTCATTTTTTGGGATTTTCAGTAAACATGATTTTTGTAGATAAGCGGAGCCATAGATGGTGGGTGGGCATTGCACACCGTCATTGGGGACAGAAAGTCCATTACTCTGACGATCAAGGGGCTTCTTGGGAAGAAGCCAAACTACCTTCATACCAAGGGTTTAAAATGATTAATGGAGCCCCTGCCAAACTTAAAGAAATTTGGAGCATGCAGCATGGGGGCGCTGATTCAGAAAGACTATGGCTTGGCACAGAGCCAGGGGGCTTATTTTCAAGTACCAATGGTGGGGCCACATTTGAGCTAAACGAACCGCTATGGGACCATACGAGTAGACAAAAAGAAGGTAAATGGTTTGGGGCCGGTAGCGATTTCCCATTTATTCATTCTATAGAAATTAATCCACATAATTCCAGTCATTTATATGTTGCCATTAGCTGTGCGGGTATTTTTGAATCGATGGATAACGGGGCTTCTTGGCAGCCTAGGAATAAAGGATTACTGGCAACTTACTTGCCTAACCCCAATGTGGAGATTGGTCAAGATCCGCATCAGTTACTGATAAACCCAGAAGCCCCCAATGTACTTTGGCAGCAAAATCATTGCGGTATTTATTTTACCAAAAATGGAGGAAAATTGTGGAGCGAAGTTTTTTTAAAAAAGGGGATATCCAGTTATGGTTTTTCGTTGGCGATAGATGAAAAAAATCCGGCCAGAAGTTGGGTTATTCCAGTGGAAAGTGACCAGCGTCGGGTGGCACCTGATTTGAAATTAGAAGTTTTTGAGACCACTAATTTTGGGCAGTCATGGAAAAGTGTCAGTAAAGGGTTACCAATTACCCATTCATTTGATATTGTGCTTAGAAAAAGTTTTAAGCGCAAGGAAAATCTCATGATTTTTGGAACGACAAATGGAAATCTATTTTACACTTTGGAGGAAACACCCTATTGGCAACTCATCTCATCCCACTTAACCAAGGTTAACACCGTTTGCATCGTTTGAGCGAAATTATTTTCTTTCATTTTTTTGTTTTAGAAAAAAAATCAGCTAACTTTTTATTTCGTTTCGTTATGTAATTCCTAAAAAAAGCGGATAATACTGTCTTTTTATATGAAATAAATAATAAGAAGCGTTTTTACTGTTTTATTTAAATTAACCCCTCGTAAAAAATGATTCCATCACCGTTTGATTATACGGCTCCATCCTCGTTGGATGAAGCACTCAAACTTCTTCATGATTTGGGAGATGACGCCAAAATACTTGCTGGTGGCCATTCACTGATTCCTATGATGAAGCTAAGGTTCGCGGAACCTGAACATTTAATAGATCTTAATAACATACCTGGATTGTCATATCTCAAAATTGAAGGAGGTATGCTCAAAATAGGGGCCATGACCCGTGAGGTAGAAACAGAAGAATCTGCGGAAGTCGCGGTCCATTTCCCCATATTCGCGGATGTGGCCAAGCTCATCGCAGATCCTCAAGTGAGAAATTTTGGTACCTTGGGAGGCAATTTAGCACACGGTGACGCTGCTAATGATCAGCCTGCAGTGATGCTTGCCTTAGATGCTTCTGTTGAAATTGCAGGACTTGACGGAAGAAGAACTGTTGGGATTGACGATTTCTTTTACGGATTCTATTCTACTGCAGTTCAAGAAGGTGAAATACTTACTGAAATTTTGATTCCCATTCCTTCGGGAAGGTCGGGAAATGCTTATCATAAGGTAGAGCGAAAGGTAGGAGATTACGCCACAGGTGGCGTGGCCGTACATCTAGAAATGGATGAACAGGGGATTTGCACCAAAGCAGGCATTGGTTTAACCAATGTGAATCCGACTCCGTTGAGAGCAGTCAGATCAGAAGCCGCGTTGGTTGGTACCTCTCTTGATAATGGTGCCATTTCTTCGGCTGCTCAATTTGCATCTGAGGATTGTAATCCGTCGAGTGATTTGAGAGGAGACATAGATTATAAGCGACACATCATCAGAGCAGTCACTAAAAAAATGATCAATAAGGCAAAGCAGCGCGCATTTAAAAATTAAGATTAGTTATGAAAAAAGAAATTACATTAAAAATAAACGGGGAGGAATTTACGAAAGAAGTAGAACCGAGAACCCTGCTGGTCCACTTTATTAGAGAGGACATTGGAATGACAGGTACGCACATAGGATGTGATACTTCAAGTTGCGGCGCCTGCACCATCTTGATCGATGGTAAATCAGCAAAATCATGTACCATTTTAGCGGTTCAGGCTGCCGGTAAAGAAATCACTACCGTCGAAGGCATTGCCACGACAGAGGGAGTTCATCCTATACAGGAAGGATTCAAAGAAAATCACGGCTTGCATTGTGGATTTTGTACGCCCGGTATGATGCTTCGAGCCATTGAATTATTGGAAAAAAATCCAGATCCAACGGAAGAAGAGATTCGATGGGGTATTTCAGGTAATCTGTGTAGGTGCACAGGATACAACAACATAGTAAAGTCGATTATTTATGCAGGAGCCAAGTTGAGAGGTGATGAGTTGCCCTCTACGGAACCCGTATTTGTCGAATAAATTAACTTAATCAAAATAGTATAATGATACAGTGTAAAACATCGAAAGAAATTAGCGGCATGGGTCATTCCATGAAGCGCAAAGAGGATGATAGATTTATTCATGGGAAAGGCAACTATACGGATGACGTAAAGCTTCCGGGAACCTTATATATGGATATTGTCCGAAGTCCTTACGCCTATGCTAAAATTAAAAATATAGACAGCTCGGAAGCTTTAAAGATCCCAGGCGTATTGGCTGTAATAACAGGAAAAGATCTGGAGCAATACAATCTGCATTGGATGCCTACCTTAATGTCTGATACCCAAATGGTTTTGCCCGTGGATACGGTCATGTACCAAGCACAGGAGGTTGCCGCGATCATTGCAACAGAAAAATACATTGCTCGAGACGCCCGTGAAGCGGTTAGGGTGGAATATGAGGTGATGAAGCCGGTAGTGGATCCCTTCAAAGCATTAGATGCCGACGCCCCTATATTAAGAACGGATAAACCGGATAAAAAAGACAATCATATTTGGCATTGGGAAGTCGGACAAAAAGAAGAGACTGAAAAGATCTTTCAAGAGGCAGAAGTAACCGTAAAGGAACAGATGCATATTCCAAGAATTCACGTCGCTTCTATTGAAACGTGTGGATGTGTGGCGAGTTATGATAAGGTAGACAATCACCTTACGATGTATATGACCACGCAAGCCCCCCATGCGATCAGAACAGTATTTGCTTTGGTGGCGGGTCATGTAGGGCTTACCGAAGAAAAAATCAGAGTCATTTCACCGGATATTGGTGGTGGATTTGGAGGTAAAGTACCTGTTTATCCAGGCTACGTCATTGCCATTGCGGCTTCTTTTTTAATCGGAAAACCAGTAAAATGGATAGAAGACAGAAGTGAAAATCTGCAGGCAGATTCATTTGCAAGGGACTATCATATAACCGCCGAACTCGCGGGAACCAAAGATGGAAAGATCTTGGCGACTCGTATGAAGGTATTGGCAGATCATGGATATACGGATGCATCGGCAAACCCGTCGAAGTTTCCAACAGGTATGTTTTCTATCGGAACAGGATCTTATGATTACCCAAATGCCTTTATGGAGGCAGATGCGGTCTACACGAATAAGCCACCCGGAGGCGTCGCTTACCGATGTTCTTTTAGGGTGACAGAAGCCGTGCATGCGATAGAACGTATTACCGATCGATTTGCCCTTGAAATAGGCAAAGATCCTGCAGCATTGAGATTTCAGAATTTTATCAAGAAAGAGCAATTCCCGTATCATTCTCCGACTGGTTGGGAGTATGACAGTGGAGATTATGAAGCAGGGCTTAAATTGGCGATGAAAGGCATTGATTATGACAATTTAAGGATAGAGCAAGCTGAAAAAAGGAAGAAAGGCGAATTGATGGGTATTGGATTATCCACTTTTACTGAAATCGTTGGCGCTGGACCTTCCAAAGATTTTGATATTTTAGGAATCAAAATGTTTGACAGTGCTGAGATCAGGGTACACCCAACAGGCAAGGCCATTGCAAGGTTTGGAACCAAGTCTCAAGGTCAAGGTCATGAAACCACCTATGCACAAATCATTGCAGAGGAATTAGGAATTCCTGCCAAGGACATTCAGATAGAAGAAGGGGATACAGATACGGCACCTTATGGACTGGGAACCTATGCAAGTAGAAGTACGCCTACTGCTGGGGCTGCGGCTGTCATGGCTGCCAGAAAACTTCGGGACAAAGCGAAAAAAATCGCAGCTTATTTGTTAGAAGTATCTGAAGATGACTTGGAGTGGGAGCCTGGAAAGTTTTCTGTAAAGGGAGCGCCTGAAAAATCAAAAACCATTCAGGAAATAGTTTTCGCTTCTTACACCAATCACCCACAAGGGATGGAAGCTGGATTTGAGGCTACCCATTATTATGATCCTCCAAATCTGACCTTCCCATCGGGAGCGTATATCTGTGTAGTAGATATTGATCCGGATACTTTTGAAATTAAGGTACGAAGATTCGTTGCGATAGATGATGCAGGTCATATAATTAATCCAATGATTGCACAAGGGCAAGTACACGG
The DNA here is from genome assembly GCA_905479015.1 of uncultured Cyclobacteriaceae bacterium. Taxonomy (GTDB): domain Bacteria; phylum Bacteroidota; class Bacteroidia; order Cytophagales; family Cyclobacteriaceae; genus UBA4465. The sequence goes on along the minus strand of CAJQKV010000014.1, from coordinate 10,442 downwards.
CGGATTGACGCAAGGTATTGCACCCGCCATGTATGAAGAATTGATTTATGATGATGATGGTAATATATTGAATGGAACGTTGATGGATTATTTGGTACCTACTGCGGTGGAATCCCCAAGTTGGGAAACCGGACATACGGTCACCCCATCACCCCATCATCCCATCGGAGCAAAAGGTATTGGAGAGTCACCTACCGTTGGTGCGCCTCCAGCGATTGCCAATGCGATCGTAGATGCATTGAAACCTTATGGGATTACACATTTAGATATTCCGATTACGCCTTACAAAATTTTCAAAGCGTTGAAGGAGAAAGGTGTATTAGATAAGAATATCGTAGAATCATAATTTAAATAAATAATTTACTTTTAACGAACCGGCTCTCATTTGGGAACCGGTTTGTTATTTAATTCAAATCGTTAATGGAAGCAACAATTACAAAAAAATTTAGTTTAGAGGCGCCTATCGAAGAAGTATGGAAAAGTCTCAGTAATCCTAAAGAAATCTCCGGTTGTGTGCCTGGAGCTACCATCACAGATCAAATAGATGACAATAACTACAAAGGGGAGGTTACCTTGAAATTTGGTCCCATTAAAACAAAATATGACGGAGAAATTACCATTGAAGAAATGGATAATAATGCCCACACCATGTTACTTCGAGGAAAAGGACTTGATTCCAAAGGAAAAGGAAACGCTGAAATGACCATGAATGGGAGCGCGGTTACGACGGACGAAGGGACTGAGGTGGATTTTAAAATGGTAGTCAATATACAAGGTACGCTGGCGCAGTTTGGCTCTAGATTAATCAATGATGTATCGGCTCAATTGATGGATCAATTTGTTGATAATTTCAAAAAACTATTGTCTGGTGATGAGGTAGATAATTCCTTAAAGGCGGGTTCTATGATGGGATCTGTGGTAAAAGGGCTCTTCAAAAAATGACCTAAAACATATGATACCAGAGGTAAAAGAGTTGATTGATAGATTTGATCAACTTGATTATGTTGTGGAAGAAGAGCTGGCAACAGTTCTTTTTTTAATGTTGAAGCTGAAAAAACCTTTACTTTTGGAAGGCCCCCCTGGGGTTGGGAAAACAGAGGCGGCAAATATTATTGCCCATTATCAGGGTCATGAACTGATCAGATTACAATGTTATGAGGGACTGGATGTAAGCACTTCTGTTTATGAGTGGAATTATCAAAAACAATTATTGCACATCAAACTCAGTGAAAAAGAAAAGATCTCAGCGGAGGAGCAAGAGAAATTTATTTTTAGCGATGAATTTTTATTAAAACGTCCCTTACTCAAGGCGATTACCTCTGATAAACCCGCTGTATTACTCATTGATGAAATTGATCGGGCAGATGAAGAGTTTGAGGCTTTTTTGCTAGAGCTTTTGTCAGATTTTCAAATTTCTATCCCTGAACTAGGAACTATTAAGGCCAAACATAAACCTGTGGTTATCCTTACTTCTAATCGCACCAGAGATTTAAGTGATGCTTTAAAAAGAAGATGTTTGTATCATTGGGTTGATTTCCCAACTTTTGACAAAGAGTTAGCGATTGTAGAGAAACACGTTGGAGGAGAGGTAGAGATACTCCAACATTTGGTGAGGTTCGTAGAATACCTTCGGGGCCAACATTTGCAGAAAACCCCTGGCATTGCAGAAACCATCGATTGGGCCCGCGCGTTGATCACCTTAAATGCGACTACTTTATCCCCAGAATTGATCGAATCAACCCTCGGGTGCGTATTGAAGTCCCAAAAAGACATCAATGAAATCAAGCATTCTTTAACCAGTATTTTAGAAGAAACTTCAGCTTAGCTATGGAACTAAGTCATTTTACTAATCATCAATCCATGAGGGCATCGATGGTGGGTTTCAGTGAAATGTGTCGGCAAAATGGTCTTTCCATTGGTTTAAGTCACACACAAGAGGGAGTAAAAACAGCACAGCTAGGATTCATTCGGGATCCGCAATCTTTTTATTACGGCTTAAAATCATTGTTTTGTAAGGATCTCGAAGAAGAGGTTATATTCGATCATTGCTTTAAGGTGTACTGGAAAAAGCGAAAGCATAAGTATGCACATAAAATTCAGCAGCAGGGGAAGTCCAACGTTACTAAGAATACGAAGGCCTCTTTGGTGATGATGGGATTAAAAGATGATAAAAATAAAGAAAAGCCACCACTTGAGGAAGCCAAAAGTGTTTCAGGAGTAAGTCATGTGGATCAACTCAAGCATACGGATTTTTCTAAAATCAAAGCGGTAGATTTAGATCAGCTTGATGATCTTATTGAAAAGTTATTGAAGCAATTGAATACCCGTTTAAAACGCAGATTGACCCATGCCAATAAAGGAAAAATAGATATTCGAAAATCAATAAGGAAAAACATCAGTTCAAGAGACGAAATTATTAATTTGAGTTATCAGAAAAGGAAAATTCAAAAAACAAAATTGGTTATCTTGTTGGACGTAAGTGGTTCGATGGATAAATACTCATTTTTTTTGTTAAAATTTGTGTGGTCATTGAAATCCCATCTCAAGAACATTGAAGCCTTTATTTTCAGTACCCACTTGATTCGAATTACCGATTTATTGAAAGAAGATGAATTGACGGAGTCAATGATGCAAATGAGCGAGCGAGCGACCAATTGGTCAGGAGGGACTAAAATAGGAGATTGCTTAGGCTCTTTTAACGATCAATTTGCCAAACAAGTTTTGAATGGCCGCAGCGTTACCATTATCTTAAGTGATGGTTTAGATGATGGTGATCCTCAGGTGATGTTTGATGAAGTACATAAAATTAAATTAAGAACCAGGAAACTGGTGTGGTTGAATCCTTTAAAAGGAATGAAAGGATATGAGCCTTTGGCCAAAGGAATGAAGGCAGCTCTTCCCGCTGTAGATGACTTCCGATCGGCACATAATTTAGATAGTTTGATGGAATTAGAAAATATCTTATCGCATGCATAATTATTTATCATTGCTTAAAAATCTAGAATCCTATCAAAAAAAGCAAGAAGCTGTTGCGATGGCTTCTATTGTGCGCAGAGAAGCACCGACCTCAGGAAAGCCCGGAGATAAAGCACTCATTACTCAGAACGGTGAGATAAAGGGTTGGATAGGAGGAGGATGTACGCGTGGTATTGTGATCAAAGAGGCTTTGGCCGCTATTGAGGAACGAAGCCCAAGATTGGTGCGTATCCAAACGGCTTTAGATATACCTGAGCAATCAGGAGTTAAGAATTACAAAATGACCTGCATGAGTGGGGGGTCATTAGAAGTTTATATTGAACCAATTATGCCATTACTTGAATTAAAAATTTTTGGACGATCGCACATTGCTAAAGCCTTGTGCGAATTGGGTGCCCTTTCCGGATTTAGAGTCACGGTGATCTCTGATCTGGTCGAAGAAGAGATGTTCTCTGCGGCCAGTGATAGGGTGATGCTGAAAGCATTCGATCCCACCTTACATCGCAATGAATATGTGGTCGTTTGTACGCAAGGAGAAGGAGATGAAGAAAGTTTAGCGAGTGCCCTGCAGACGGATCCGAAGTATTTAGGGTTCGTAGCGAGCAGTAGGAAAGCCAATGCTGTATTGATGGCCTTAAAAAGGAAAGAGGTTCCGCACGCACAATTGGCCAAAGTCAAAACACCTGCGGGCCTGGATATCAATGCCAAAATACCGACTGAGGTGGCGATTTCTATTTTGGCTGAAATCATTCAGCTGAGTAGGTCAAAAGCAGATCCGATGACTCCATCTATACCTTTAGATCCAAATTTATCTAGTGATTTATACATCAATCCAGTATGTAAAATACCGGTTTCAAAAAGTGCAGCAAAGCATGTAGTAGAACATGAAGGTGAGCAGGTATATTTTTGCTGCGATGGGTGTTATGCCTCATTTCAAAAAGAGCCTTCGGCCTATATTTAATGCTTTAGATATGCCATCCCCAACCATGCAATAAGACCAGTCTGAAACCGACGTAAGCAATCAAAATTGCCGTAAATAGTTTGATCGCTTGCGTGTTTATTTTTTTATTGGTGATAAATGATCCTAAGGCTCCACCTAGGGCCACCGCCAAGATCAACGGAAAAGTCAATGACATATTTAATTTAAAAGTGTTTGAGGCGATGAGTCCACTCAAGCCTGCGATAGAATTGCATAAAATAAAAAGGGAAGCCAGTGCGGCAACGGTCCGCGCATCTTTCCACCCGATCAAGTTAAGTGTTGGCGAAAGAAAGATACCTCCTCCGATGCCCGAGACGCCCGACAGTAATCCAATTCCACTTCCGATCATTAATTTTTTATTAGCTTTTAAAGGTTTATTGGAATGGGATCGCTGAAGCAATTGAATAAATATAAAAAAAGACGCTCCTAAAAGTGCGAAGCCGAGTACTAGAAAAAACATTTTTTCAGACAATTGAAGCTGAGCACCTAAAAAAGAGAGGGGCATACTGCTGAGTATAAAAGGCCAAAAAAGTTTCCACTTAAAAACATCGTTTCTAATGAACATAAAGGTCCCTATGCTTACGACAATTAAATTTAAAAGGAGGGCTAAGGTTCTTATTTCTTGAAATTCAGTCAAAAAGAGGCTCAATAATGCCAAGTAACTTGATCCACCGCCAAAACCCACGGAAGCGTAAAAAAAGGCAATCAAAAAGAAAATAAGAGGGAGTCCGTATTCAGGCATAAAGTTGAGGTGCTACCAAAGGGCAATAAGGCCATCTATTTTCACATATCTGAAGATAAATTTTTTAGGGCAACTTTAAGCACTTCTTTGATGATTTCTTTGATAATTAATCAATTGATCAAGACAAATTTTAAGCCATTCAGAATAGTTATCAGCATTTTCCAAAAGCTCTTCTTGGAGCTCATTGAGTCCGATGTATTTATAATTTTGAACTTCCAACGGATTTGCTTGAGGAAGGGCATCGGAATATCCAAAATAGACATGGTCACATTCGTGCTCGCTTAATCCATTTGAAAAGTCAACTTTATAAACAAATTTAAAGGCAAAAGTTAGGGTACAGTCCAGGCCCATTTCTTCTTGAAGTCGTCTTTTTGTAGCCTGGGGCATTGCTTCTCCAAACTGGGGATGACTGCAACAGGTATTGGACCATAAATTTGCTGAATGATATTTATCAGCGGCGCGCTGCTGCAGAAGTACTTGGCCTTTGCTGTTAAATATGAAGATGGAAAAGGCGCGATGGAGTAATCCCAGCTGGTGAACTTTTAGTTTTTCCATTTTACCCCATTGTTGATCATTTTCATCAACTAATATCAAATACTCATCACTCATAATGGTCTACTTAATAAATATCAATGCTAAGCCAAAAACCTCAAAAAAGACAATTTTTTGTAAATAATTTACTGCTTGAAGCTTATTTTTTAGAGGCAAAAGAGTCCTGATTATTTTTCGGAAAATAAAACCGGTTGAATTTCTGTCTCGTCCCTTAAAATGAGATCATAGAAAGTTAAGTTCAGCATTTTTGGACTTTTATTTCTTTTATGAATCAAATCAAGTCACTGTTGTAAAATCCTCCCTTATTTTCAACTCTTTTCATTGATTGTTCTACGATTAAATAAGAAGTAGAAATCATATTTCTCAACTCAAATAACGGAGTCGATAATTTACTTTTTTGATAAAGGTCTTCGGTCTCCTCAAAGAGGACATTCAATCTTTTTGAGGCGCGAAGTAATCTTTCATGTGTCCGTATAATCCCTACATAATCACTCATGAGGGATTGTAACTCCTTTCGATTGTGCGTAATTAAAATGCGCTCTTTGGTTTCAAATGTATTTTTACCATCCCAATCGGGAATGGATATTTTATGCTTGATGGTTTCAATATTTTTTTTAGTTTCTATGAAGCATCGATGGGCAAAAACCAGCGCTTCAAGTAGCGAGTTGGAGGCCAGCCGATTGGCACCATGGAGACCTGTATGTGCGCATTCACCACAGGCATAAAGATGTTGAATAGAAGTGCACCCATTGATATCCACCTCAATACCACCACACAGATAATGAGCGGCAGGAGTTACGGGAATCATTTGTTTACTGATATCAACACCAATCTCGATGCATTGCGCATAGATATTGGGAAAATGTTGTTTAAAATCTTTTTTGGAAATTGCAGTGCAATCTAAATAAACAAAATCGGCCCCACTTATTTTGAGTTCGTTGTCAATGGCGCGTGAAACGATATCTCGAGAAGCCAGTTCTTTTCTTGCATCGTATTTGTGCATGAAAGCTTCTCCTTGTTCATTTTTTAAAATGGCTCCTAAGCCACGAACGGCTTCAGAGATGAGAAAAGATCTTCCGTGGCTAAACTGATGGGCCAATGCAGTGGGATGAAATTGAATAAATTCCATATGTGAAACCTGTGCTTTAGCACGGTAGGCCATGGCGATGCCGTCTCCTGTGGCAATGATTGGATTGGTTGTATTTCGATAGACCTGACCAATGCCACCCGTAGCCAATAAAGTGGTTTTTGCGTTATAAGTAACTATTTCTTGGGTTTTTTGATTAAAAACATAAGCTCCATAACAAGTCAGTTTTTGCTTAGACCTCGGCCTTTTCAATTGATGTTCAGTAATGAGGTCAACGGCAAAATGAGAAGTCAGCAGCGTTATGTTTTGCTGTTGTTTGATTTTGATGATCAGTTTACGCTCTATTTCATAACCCGTGATGTCTTTGAAATGAAGAATACGGTGTTCTGAGTGCCCGCCTTCGAGGCCCAAATCATATTTACCGAGCTTACTTTTATCAAAGTTAATGCCCCAATTGATCAGTTCATAGAGTCTTTTGGGGCCTTCCTCAACTACCATTTGAACCACCTGTGGATCGCAAAGTCCGTCACCGGCTTTCAGCGTATCGGAGATATGTTTTTCGTAGGAGTCATCTTGAGTATCAATGACCGTGGCGATGCCCCCTTGTGCATATTTGGTATTGGACTCACTTTCGTCACCCTTGGTCAGAATCACAATTTTTTGCTCAGGAAAACATTCAGCGATCTTGAGGGCATAGGTGAGTCCAGCGATACCTGATCCGAGAACTAATACATCTGTTTTTGGCATGTATTATTTTGAAATTTCTAGCATCCGCTGAAGGGGTAACAACGCCCGTGTGATGATCTCCTCGGAGACGGTTATTTCTGGAGATTCATCTTTTAAGCATAAATAGAGCTTTTCAAGACTGTTCATTTTCATGAAGGCGCATTCGGCGCACGCACAATGATTGTCTTCATTGGCTGGCGCTGGAATAAGGATTTTATCGGGCACCATTTGTTGCATCTTATGTAAGATACCCGCCTCAGTAGCAACGATAAATTTTTGCGTCGGGTCTGTTACTGCGTAATTGATCATTTCAGTAGTTGAGCCTATGTATGAAGCAACACTCAAAACGTGTTTTTCAGACTCAGGATGAGCAATAAATTTGGCATCGGGATGTTGTTTTTGAAGGCTCAATATTTTTTCTATTGAAAAGGCTTCATGAACCATACAAGCACCATCCCACAACACCATATTTCGCCCGGTCTTTTGATTGATGTAATCACCCAGATTTTTGTCTGGGGCAAAGATGAGCGGCTGATTTTTTGGGAATGAATTTACAATTTTCTCTGCGTTGGCTGAGGTACAAATCACATCGCTCATGGCTTTGATCTCTGCAGAGCAGTTCACATAGGAAATAACCTTATGATTTGGATATAACATCAAAAACCGGGCAAAATCATCTGGAAGACAACCTTCAGCCAATGAGCAGGAAGCTGCTAAATCAGGCAGGACAACTTTTTTCGTTGGGTTGAGTATTTTAGCAGTTTCAGCCATGAAATGAACGCCAGCAAAGACAATGATATCTGCATCAGTTTTTGCAGCCTGCTGAGAGAGGCCCAAGCTATCGCCCACATAATCTGCAATATCTTGGATATCAGGAGTTTGATAATAATGGGCCAAAATAACGGCATGCTTCTTTTTTTTGAGGGCGAGAATCTCCTCAGTTAATGCTGCATCGGTAAAGGGTGTGATCCGAATTGATTTCATACTATAGTAGCCGTTTCGGTAAAATTAACGTCTGAACCCTTCACGTCTCACGAATTATTTAAATAAATCGTAAATTTTATTGAAAATCAATGTTTTCACCCGCTTTGCGCCTCATAAATCAAAGAAATATTTGAGTCAATGCTTTTGAAAGCAGCAGAGTTACGGATCACAGTTCATATATTCAGCATAGTTTATGCCCATTTCTTGGGCCTTTTGATAATCTCGAGTCGCTTGCTCGCGGTTGCCCAGCATACATTGTGCACTGCCTCGGTTAACGTATAATTCAGCTACTTCGGGGGTTAATAAAATGGCTTTATCAAATGCTTCAATGGCCAAAGCCGGTGCTTGACCCACCAAATAGATATAACCCAGCTGTTGAAAAGCTTCTGCGTAATCTATTTTGAGAACAATCGCCTTTTCGAGATCAGCAACGGCAAGTTTAGACAATGCCAAGCCTTGATAGGTCATTGCTCTTAGAAAATGGGCTTCTGCATTTTTAGGATCTATTTCGATCGCCCTATTGAATGATTTGACAGCTTCTGTAAACTCCCCTTTGTCATATTGTTCGTATCCTTTGTCAAGTAAGGGATCAATGGCTTGAAACCATATAAACAGGGAGATTAAAATAATTTTCATTTGATTTAGACTAATTAAATATTGTTTTTGACAAACGTATGAACAGCTCAAATAAACATTTCGAAAAGGCCAAATGAGCACATTATATGTATTTTTACCTCTTATATCCTAAATAAGCCTACGTTTACTTACACTTGTGAGAAAGGATAGGCCAGAAGGGGTTACCTTATCAAAATTAGTTGTATTAAAAAGACTAAGTAAAAATAAGTTGTTTTGTTTTTTAAAAAAAAAAGATCATTTATATTTGCCTTTACCATAAAAAAAGTGCATTTACTTTATATTGCCTAATTGTCTAATCACATTTTACCATGAAAAATCTCTCAAAAAAGTTAATCATTATCTCCTCTTTTATTTTCGGAGCACTGCATTTAAGTGCCCAAACGATTACATACGATTCAATTGCCGATGACGACTCTCGACAGGATACGTTGACTTTTGTTGAGGATTTCGCAGACGCAAAGTACGCATTGAATGCATTATTTGTATCTGATGACTCGCTGACCTTCAAACTAAATAAAATTAATGCCAACGGTGCAATAAGTGCCACGGTTGCCGATGATACTTTAACTATCAGTGCACTAGCCAATGGTTATGGTCAAGCTTCAGTGGAAGTGTCCGCCACCAATACCGCTGATTTAACTGTATTCAGTCAGCTGATCAGTGTGATTGTCACAGCAGTAGATGATGCACCTACATTAAATCCTGACAATCGTTTTGTAGATTATTATAGCGACCAGTTATCGGCCAACACCAATGTGTTGATTGATTGCGTTAACGGATTCGAAGATGTGGATGATGATGGCTATGGATTGACCATCACTTTCACAAATTTATCAAACGCTGCTGCTGGATATACAGATTTAGATACCTCTATGGTTACCGATATTGGTAATGGACAGTTCAATATTGCTGTTGCTGCGAGTACCAAATATGCAGGAGACGTCCACATTACTGCAGATGCCAGTGGTAAGAGTTTTACCAAAACAGTCAAATTGGTTATCGATAATGCACCTGCCTTGGCATCGTCTGCAAATACTTCTTTATCTAAGGATGAAGATTTCGCGACTTTTAAACTTGACGCCAATGTACTTTTTGCGGATGCAGACAATGATGATCCTGATTCTATCAAAGTGAGCTTTGCTGACTACCTAGCTGATTCTCTTACAGCCAATACTAATGGAATTATTGAAAATGATACGAATAACATTGTTCGAGTGACCTATGATGTGGCAGAAGATGAGTTCACCTTTACCAGTCAAGCTGATAAAATTGGTACTTATAAGCTCCCAGTGAGCGTGACAAGTGGTTTTAGAACCGTAAACGACACAATGACTATTGTCGTGAACAATGTGGATGATAAAGCCACTATTGTAAATTCTATACCTGACCAATTACTTCCTAAAGGAACCCGGCTGGCTGTATCCATTGATGAAATTTTTGAAGACATTGATAATGATCTGGATTATACAAAATTCACACTCGAATCATCAAATGCAACGGCACTAAAAATCCAGGAGTTAAATACCGATGGATCATACTCAGATTTAAGTTCGCCTCACACTCTGGTAGCAGGTCAAAGTACTTTATACATTTTAGCAGCTGGATCTGTAGATGACAAAGGATCTGTCAAATTTGAGAGTGATGATGTCGGTACATCAACTGCGAGTGTGAATACTGCGACTACTTCTTCAACAGCCTTGGTTGTCGATAACAATGCCGGAGACATCAAAGTGGGTGATTTAGTAACAGGAACAGGGATA
>CAJQKV010000013.1 GCA_905479015.1 uncultured Cyclobacteriaceae bacterium | reverse complement strand
TGAGGCTCCCCTTGGGTTGCATATTCCTGGTATTTTGATGGGGAAGTATTAATATTTGACTTATCCAAGGTAAGTTTAGAATCAAATTTATAGCTAGACTGATTTTTTTGAGCAAGCAAAAACACTAGTAGTCCCTGGCACAACGAAATCCTGTGTGGTTGGACCCTGAATCTTTGCTGGTACTCATTCGCCTTGAAACTCGATAACCACTGCAGTAGCTTTCATTACAAAGAAAGGAACCCCCACGGATAATGTGTTTAGGAGCATAGGGCTCTCTGGGATCGTTATATTGAATGGAGCCATTGGGATTGTTTATGATGCCTTTACTTTTATCAATAGCATAGCTGGCGACATCATATTTATCCTGGCACCATTCCCAGACGTTTCCAGCCATGTCGTACAGCCCGTAACCATTGGAAGGGAAAGAGCCCACAGGCGACGTGCCGAAATAGCCATCTTGAAGGAGGTTTTTGTAGGGGAAAATGCCTTGCCAAAAATTAGCTTTGTCGGTGGCAATTTCTATGGGATCATTCCCCCATGGATATTTATCCATTGTCCCCCCTGAGGCTGCCCATTCCCATTCGGCTTCGGTAGGCAGTCGCTTGCCGGCCCACCGAGCATACGCATGTGCATCTTCGTAAGCGACATGAACTACGGGATGATCCATTCGCCCTTCAATGGTACTCCCTGGACCTTCAGGTTGTCGCCAATGGGCACCGATGGTCCAATGCCACCATTGTGAGTAATCCATGAGGTCAACCGGACCGCTTGTTTCTTTGAAAACCAAAGAACCTGCCTTCAATATAGCATCGGCAGGTTTGGGGGTCCCCTCAGGTAATTGGACTTTGATCTCCTCCCAATCGATGTCTTTTTCTGCTACGGTAACATATCCTGTAGCTGTTATGAATTGATCGAATTCAGTATTGGAGACCTCATGTAGATCCATATAAAAAGGATCAATTGAGACTTTATGTTGGGGAAATTCATCTGGATAGGCTTGATCAGATCGACCTCCCATGATGAAAGTGCCCCCCGGAATGAGTTTCATTTGTATTAATGAATCTGGATTCGAAATTTTCTTTTTAGTCTGCTGCTGACAATTTTGTGTGGCAAGGAAAAGTATCATAAGCCAAAAACTGAGCATTACTATTTGTTTCATATTCAATGATATTGAAATAATTTTAAATAGACCATCTCCCATCTTTTAAATATATGAAAAAGAATCTTGGGTTTGGTCCAGAAGTAATGCAGATTCAATGGAGTAAATAGGAATCCTTTTTAAGCGTGCTTCTTTTGATGAATTCATCAGGCTATAAAGTTGATTGAAGAAGAAAAAAAACTTTATTATCTTCTCATTTTGGTATGTTTGGAGTTCTTTTATGATCATAATAAGGCTTCCAATTCCTTTAAATGCCGCATTTATGGATTGAGCTAGCTCAATTTAATTTTGATAAATTGAAATATTAGGCTGGCGATAGGAGTGTTTTATGGCAATTTTCTCAGCGGATGAGGTAATTATCATTAAATTTATTTCTAATGAAAGTTCAAAAACGCTTTAATAACCTGAATTCGTTCATCAAATATGGTTTTTTGATGGTGATATTGGGTACCCTATTGGGATGTGAGGGTGTCCCAAGTCATGATCCTGACAGGAACTATAAAAGTATTGAAAAAGCTTTGTTATCAAAATTGATGTTGGCTAAAGACAGTACGGTCATACAACTGGAGGAGGGACATTTTATCTTTAAAAGTAGCCTCATTCTTGATAATAAAAAACACTTCACCTTACGAGGCAGAGGTATGGATAAAACCGTTTTATCGTTTAAAATCCAGGAAAATGGGGCGGAAGGTCTGAAAATAACCAATAGTGAAAACATCATTCTTGAAGATTTCACCATTGAAGATGCAGTAGGAGATAATATCAAAATAACCGATACCAAAGGGATTACCATTAGGAGAATAAAGTCAGCATGGACTGGGGAAATCAGTAAAAAAAACGGGGCTTATGCTTTGTATCCTGTCATATGCGAAAATGTCTTGATCGAAGCATGTGAAGTTTTAGGTGCCAGCGATGCCGGTATTTATGTAGGACAGTCAAAAAATGTAATTATTAGAAACAATAAAGTTTATTGGAATGTGGCGGGAATAGAGAGTGAAAACTCTGAAAATGTATCCATCTATAATAACCAAGCTTACAACAATACGGGCGGCATCTTAGTTTTTGATCTCCCTGGTCTCACGCGGTATGGACGAAAGATCAAAGTATATGACAATGAAGTGTACGACAACAATCTTTTTAATTTCGCACCGCCTGGAAATATTGTGGGTGCCGTTCCCTCTGGAACGGGCATCATGGTTTTGGCCACTCGAGAAGTAGAAATTTATAACAATAAATTAAAAAATAACAATACTATTGAAGTGGCCGCGGTTAGCTATGCACTGATCGATGCCATGAGCGATCAAAAATCCCAAGAAAATAAGGATCCAGGATCCAGCGCACAAATATTTGAAGAGGGGCTAAATAAGGATCTTGAATATGACCCATATCCAGGCGCTATTTATATACATGACAATACGTACGGTGAGGTTTCATGGCTTCCCAATTTGAGTAATGATTTTGGTAAATTGTTTCTTTGGAAGTTTGGATTTGATCGACCGCAGATCATCTGGGATGGCATGGTGCCAGAAAATTATCTTTTATCGAATGGCAGCCTTAACCCGGATTATAAAATATGTATTCAAGAAGTCGGAGTAAAGACGGCCATTCTCGATGCAGCTAATGATTTTGAGGGTTTGGTGACCGATCCTGAGTCTTTTAATTGTGAAATATAGTGTGAGAGGGCGATTATTTTTTTTACTGAGTGTCTTAATGGTAAACGCGTGTAAACCTAAAAATGAGGCACCCAACATAGTCTTCGAAGAAGAAGTTTTAAATAGAGTAGACAATGGACACTTAGGCCATAAAAACTTGTCAGACTATGGGTTTTTCACAGGGTTTTTGGTAGACTTGGTACCGGCCAAAAATGTACATCCTTATGAATTAAATACGCCCTTATTTAGTGATTATGCTCAAAAGAAAAGATTCATTTATCTTCCAGAAGGCAGCATCATTGAATACCATCCTACCGAAGTGTTTGATTTCCCAGTGGGTACGGTTTTGATTAAAAATTTCTACTACGACGACGCGCAGCTGATCAATCAAAAGGGACGAATCATTGAGACCAGGTTGCTGATTAAAAAGGCCAGGGAGTGGCAGGCGTTACCCTACATTTGGAATAGCGAGCAGACGGATGCCATTTTGGAAATCACCGGTGGGGCACAAGAAATTTCCTTATTGGGTAAAAAACTGATCCATTATCAAATCCCCAATATGGGTCAATGCAAAGGCTGCCACCAAAGAAATGGAACCTTACAACCTATTGGCCCCACAGCAAGGCAACTCAATAGAAATCATTTAGATGACGGGGGAAAGTCTATAAATCAGCTGCGAAGATTAAGTCGCTTAGGTCTATTATCGGTATCTGAAAAAGAAGCTTTTCCCAAGTTTTCAGTATGGAATGATCCAAAGACGGGAAGTCTGGATGAACGAGCAAGGGCCTATTTGGAGATGAACTGTGCCCATTGTCACCGAAAGGAGGGCCCCGCCAAAAACTCAGGGCTCTACTTGATGTCCACGAGCAATAGCCGGCATGCATTGGGTATCATGAAGGCGCCCGTGGCCGCTGGAAGTGGATCAGGTCAACTGGCCTATGATATTGTCCCGGGCCAACCCGAAGCATCCATTTTATTGCATCGAATGAATTCAACGGAGCCCGCAGTGATGATGCCTGAATTGGGACGAAAAATGATTCATAAAGAAGGCGTCGCTTTGATTCGGTCATGGATCGCCAGTTTAGAATGATTGGGTCATGGGATGATAAAACAAGGAAATATTGTGGGCTTTTGATATTTTTTGTGCAATTTAAGTCCTCAGATGTATCTGAACGAGTAATGGCTGCTGATTCCTTATCTAGAATAAGGAATTGATAAAGTAAAATAGAATGATATGAGAACTGATAGATTGATGAAAAGATGGGCGACGCTCTGCTTACTTGTAATGACCCTGAACGCCCTTGCTCAGCCGAATAATTCACTTTCCCTCACCGAGGAACAACAGGGCTGGACCTTACTGTTTAACGGGAAAGATTTTAAGGGTTGGAGACAATGCAACGGGGCAGAAATTCCTGCTAATTGGGCCATTGAAGATGAGGCCATGAAGGTGCTTTTAGGATCAGGAAAAACACCAGGTGAAGGCGCGGGGGGTGATATTTTATTTTTTGAAAAGAAGTACAAAAATTTTGAATTAATGATTGATTGGAAAGCAAGTAAATCGGCTAATTCTGGGATCTTTTATTATGTTCGTGAAACACCTGGAAATGCCATCTACTATGCGGCACCTGAAATTCAAGTTCTGGATAACCAAGATGCATTCGACAATAAAATCAGTAGTCATTTAGCAGGTTCTTTGTACGACATGCTTCCCGCAGACCCCGAAGCGGTTTACCCTGCAGGTCAATGGAATACTTGTTCTATAAAAGTAAATGAGGGGGATGTTGTGGTAAGTATGAATGGAATTCAAGTATTGTCTTATTCACATTGGACGCCAGAATGGGATGCATTGGTTCAAAACAGTAAATTTAAAGATTTCAAGGGCTTTGTGGAAGGGATTTCAAGAGAAGGCTATATTGGTTTACAAGATCATGGCTATCCTGTGTGGTTTAGGAACATTAAGATCCGCGAGCTGTAGTTCGAAAATAGCAAGTAAACATAAAGTTATTGTATTCAAATAAAAGTATTGCTGAGGGATGAAAAATAAGTAGCTGATCTTGCTTGTTTTTTTGAAGGGATCAAATCCATACAATGTTCTCTGAATTACAATTCAAAGAGCAAATTTCTTACTTGAGGTACAAGAAATCTGAACGATGTTAAATTAAGGCATCCGTTAAATAACGCTAAAAGCATGTAATGAAACTCAATATAAATTCTAAATACCCGTCTGTATCGGATTTAAGAAAAAGAACCCAGGTCAAAATCCCAAAATTTGCTTTTGAATATTTGGATGGGGGATGTAATGAGGACGTTAACCTTGACAAAAACAGATCGGACCTTCGGAAAATAGAATTGATGCCCCATTACTTATCGAAGTTTGATCAAGCAGAGATGAAGACGACTTTGTTTGGTCACACCTATGATGCACCTTTTGGCATTGCCCCCATCGGATTACAAGGATTAATTTGGCCAAATGCGCCAGAAATTTTAGCTAAGGCAGCAGCAAATCACAACATCCCTTTTATTCTGAGTACCGTGAGTACTGCAAGTATTGAACGTATTGGTGAGATCACTGAGGGGAAGGCGTGGTTTCAATTATATCACCCTGCTGAAGAAGCGGTTAAAAGAGATTTATTAGAGCGAGCGGCGGCGGTAGGCACTAAGGTTTTGGTCATTTTAGCCGATGTACCCAGTTTTGGATTTAGGCCTCGAGATGTGCGCAATGGATTATCCATGCCCCCTAAAATAAACTTTAAAAACATTTTAGAGATCCTCAAGCATCCTGATTGGGCCCTACAAACTTTAATTCATGGACCACCTAGCTTCAAAAGCTTGGTTCCTTATATGCCTAAAGGATTAAACTTTAAAGGATTGGGTGAATTTATGGATGCTACTTTTTCGGGTCGATTAAATGAAGACCGAATCGCTGCTATTCGAGAACAATGGAAAGGTAAATTGATAGTTAAGGGAGTTGTCAGTGAAGAAGATACCCTCAAAGCCATTGACTTGGGAGTGGATGGGGTCATCGTTTCTAACCACGGAGGGCGGCAGTTGGATGCGGGTCAATCGTCTATTGTACCCATGATTCATTTGGTAAAAAAGTATCAGAAAAACATCAAAATCATGGTTGATTCGGGTTTACGTGGTGGTCCAGATATTGCTCGAGCGATGGCCAGCGGTGCGGCCTTCACTTTTATGGGAAGAAGTTTCATGTATGGGGTGGGAGCCTTAGGTAAACAGGGGGGTGATCACAGCATTTCTTTAATGAAAAAAGAGTTACAGCAGGTGATGGAGCAACTGTGCTGTCAAACTACTGGTGATTTTAAGAATCATCTCATTTAAAGTTTATGTTAGCTACGGCTACTAAAATAAAAACAGTCGATTCCTTCGTGATCGTTTGGTTATCAATGCTATCCGCATAGCCTTCTTACTTATTGGTTAAGGAAAACAAAAAAGCCCCCAGTGAGGGCTTTTTTTGAATTAATAATTCAGCAAATATTCTAGTTCAGCTGTGTACTCAAAGCTTCTACCGACATGAGTCTTTCTGTAGTTCTGCTGTACATTTCTAGTGATTGATTGTAAGCAGTAGCATCTTTTCGCCATGAGCCCTGTCCAAACATTTCATCGTAAAGTTGCGCTTCTGTTTTTTCGGTGTCAGGATATTTTCCGAACTCACCAAATTTATCAAATCCATTGCAAATAATATATTCATTGGTATTACCCCCAGACATCAACTGAAAAACACCTTGAATTCCCGAGTAATTATGTGCTTTCATAACCTTAGCTCCACGGTCAAGGAAATTATACACGGCTGCCTCATGACCAGGTTTGATAAATCTTCTCAAGACATACATATGCTTGAAGGTAGTAGTAGGCGTCCAATTATGAGAGTGTTTAAGTGATCTTGACCATACTTTCCATCCCGTTCGACTTTCTACAAATTGATCAACATTTTCAGCCCAATATTTTTGTTGTGCATTATCACCTTGTTGTTGGTTATTAAAAAAGTCCCAGTCCTTATACCCCATCACTCTTTGGTATTTGCCTTGATTTTCACCATCCATATATTTGAAAGTAAAAATGGCAGTTTCCGCAGTATTATTAAATTTCTTGTTCTTTTTTTCCGCTGCTGCCTCAAATTGTTTGACCATTCCTTTTTTAGGCATGAGATCGTAGCTCATCCAAATTTCAGGACTTTCTTGAGCTTGAGCCATCATATTTAATGCGATGATGGCCAGAATAATTGATATGGTTTTTTTCATGTTGGTTAGATTTTATAATTAATTGTCATAATGAAACTTTAATATATTATTTTTTCGCAATTATTCCAAAGCGAGATTCTCAGTTTAAATAGGTCATTTAAGACTAGAGATAGAATGAGAGAGGATAAAGTTTTATTTACTAAGGGATTGGAAGTTTATTTGTCAGCTAAAATAAGCTGAGTAAAGAGGTAATCTCACGTTCACAAAATTTGGTTGATACTGTCTGTTGTTTTGTAGCTTTATTTATACAACATATGAGCTTAAGAGAGCGGCGTTGAGCCGCTGGAGCTTATTTTTCAAACCATTTTAATGGATTGAAAAAAAGCGTTGGGGTCCTGTCAACATATTCTTGATACTGCGATAGATGCCCCCACTTTTCCTTACCCCTAGCTTTCAATAAAGGGATACCACTGATGTAAACGAGTAAAAAATAGGTGAAAACAGGTGAAATTAGTGTCATCAATTGAAGGCCTGAGAGAGAAGATAAAGAGCAAATGGCGATGCCCACCCATAAGATTATTTCACCTAAATAATTGGGGTGTTTTGAGTAAGCCCAGAGTCCATTTTGGATAAAATTCCCTCGGTTGGATGGATTTTTCCTAAAGCTACTTTTCTGATGGTCAGCTATGATCTCTATTGAAAAGCCTAAAACAAACACAAGGAAACCCATGAGGGAAACTCCGTTTAAGACTACACCTTTAGCAATCGCGGTGAGGGCGCAAGCAGAACAAATAGCGACCCACATGCCTTGTAAAGTCCAAGTCATGAAAAATTGAGTCGGTGATCGTTTGATGGATTGAAACCTTTTATCCTCTCCTGTGCTGTGAATTCTGGTAAACAAGAAAATGCCCAGTCTCAAAGCCCAAATAATGACAAATAAGCCTAAGATCAGGCTACCTAAGTTGAATCCGGTCATCAAGTAGCTGGCATAGCTCGTATATACAATTACAGTGAGGTAGGTCATACTACCCGAGAGGTCATAAAACTTTTCTGTTTGAAAATAATAAGCGGGTACAAACAATATCCACTGAATTAAAAAGGAGATGAAGACAGCGTTTATGATCAAATCGATGGCGGTCAACCACGCCAATCCATAAGCTACAGCAAACGCGATGAATGAGAAAAATAAATGAGATAGGTTTTTTTTCATTGTTTAAGGATACTCGATAGCAATGCGTTCCATTTAGCGCATTGCCATTCAAAATAATAAATAGTAAATTAAAAATAAGATCAGATAAATAACTAAGTAAAAACGATAATGATTTCGGGCCTTAATATACGCTTGATCCGCTGGCAAACTATTTGAAAATAAAGCAATCAGTTCTTTTTTGAAAAGAGGTTTAATATTTATTTTCCAATCATCCGTTGCATAGACTATTTTTCGAAACCGACTTCTGAAATAAGTACTGGGGATACCCCAAATTAACAGGACTACGAAAAGAATATTTTGTTCAGACATTACCTTAAATATATTTCATTTTATTCAACAAAAGAAGGTATTATTTAAATATAATTCAAAGAAAACTCCTAAATAATTCATTATTAGAATTTTATTCCGTTATTTGTCCAATAAAATCAATCATATTTAATCTACAAAGTATAATGAAATCAATTATCAATTTTTTAGCAATGAGCACCCTGTGTTCATTGATTATCATCTCATCATGCGGCGATGATGATGACACCACGGTTACAGATGCTGCCGATGAAGCCACAGTCGTAGATGCCGATAGTGATGGTGTTGTGGATACGGCTGATACTTGTGCAGATACGCCTAGCGGAGCAACGGTAGACAGCAGTGGTTGTTCAGATTCTCAGAAAGATACAGATGCTGATGGCGTAACGGATGATTTGGATACTTGTGCGGATACTTCCGAAGGTACGAATGTAGATGAAAATGGATGTGATCTTATAACAGATGATATAACGACAGATTGTATTACTTCCACAGCCGCTAATGATATTGCGGTCATTGCATGCCAATACTACAACGATGACGCGCTCACAGTAGTTGTTGGGGAAACCACAATTACGATCACATCAACTAATGAGCCGGATCATAAAAGTATGTATTATGATACGAGTAATCCTCTGTTCGAGGCCTATAGTGAGCCTGAAAATGAAGATTTCTACAAAAATCCAAATAAAATTACTGCTATGAATTACACATTCACCCTACCTAGATTTCCTCAAGCAGCCACAAATAATGAAGATACTCCTTTTGGCCCAATGGGTGTATCTATCAATAGTGTGGTGTTTTATAATCAGCAAGCTGCACCCGGAGACGATATATTGGAGGAACTCAACACTTTTGATCAATATGAAGGACATCCAACCAATACCGGTTCTTATCATTATCACATAGAGCCTACATGGTTAACAGAAATCAAAGGCGACAGTACCTTTTTAGGCCTTTTACTTGATGGCTTTCCTGTTTATGGCCCTGTTGAAAGTGGAGTGACTTTGACCAATGATGACCTTGACGATTATCATGGCCACACCAGCGCAACGACAGATTTTCCAGAAGGGATTTACCATTACCATATCACAGCGGATCTTCCGTGGATCAATGGGGGCGAATTTTATGGTACATCAGGTAATGTTACCCAATAAGATTTACGGTGTTTTGATCACTTAGTGGTTGCTTTTAACGTGACCGCTTTGAATCTAATGAGAGGGCACACGATCAGATGGATGTGTGCCCTTTTTTGTTCAAAAACTATCTTAAATACAATAAATTTAATTGAACAAAAGAGGTAAAAAATCGATTTTGATATAAATCGATTTTGATATAAAAAAACACCTAACTATTAGGTTTTTATAAAGTGTTTTAATTTTTTTAATCTCAATAAAATAAATCATATCATAATGAAACCATTGTATACCATGAAATTAACAATGAATTTTTTAGCAATGAGCACCCTGTGTTCATTGATCATGTTCTCATCGTGTGGAGATGAAGACGATCCAGTTGTTTCAAACGACACAGAAACTACCGAGGATACGACCACTGAGGATACAACCACTGAGGATACGACTACTGATGATGCATTAGATTTTGCCACGCTTTTTTACGGAGCTGAGCGCGTGACTATTGTGGGTAATTTTGTGGAGATAAACACCTTAGACTTACCTGACCATACTTCTCCCTTTTATCCAGAGAGTGATCCTTTGTATGCGGCATACGCAGGGGATAATGCAGACTTCAGTACCGTAATTACGGCAGGAGGACAAACTTTTGATCCTGAGATTGCAGAGCAAAATTATACTTTAAAAATACCTATTAACCCAGCTGTAAAATCAGGATCAAAGTCCTCAACGTCTGGGGGAGCGATAGGGGTGGCCTTAAATGGAGTGATCATCTACAATCAGTACAACGGAGCCAATGAATTGCTCGATGATTTGGAGTTCAATAATACCGATGAATACAATGGACACCCAACACCTAACACAGGAGGTTATCATTATCACAAAGAACCGCTGTGGTTAACTTCTTCAGATAAGTCCGCTTTGGTAGGATATTTATTGGATGGATTTCCTATCTACGGACCTGAAGATGAATCAGGAAATACGTTGGCTACTGCTGACTTGGATGAGTATCATGGACACACCAGTGCAACTGCTGAATATCCTGATGGGATCTATCATTACCATTGTACTGATGATGCCCCTTGGATCAACGGGGGTGAATACTATGGTACCCCAGGTACGGTTACACAATAAGAACTAGGGAATTTTAATCTTTTAGGGGTTGCTTTTGACCACCGCTTTGAATCTAATGAGAGGGCACACATATTTTTTGATGTGTGCCCTTTTTTGTTAATAATTACTGTTTTTCGAGCATCTTTTTTATAAAATGAGTCTCTTCATTTGAATACGGAGTGCCATCTGCCCGAAAGATATCATGATGCCAAACATCAGGTTCCTCTGTGAACTTAATGACCCAACTTCGCCATGGATATTTTGTATGGGTCTTTCCATCAACCAATCCCCAATTAACGGCACCTATCTTTTCTTTTTTGAACAAAGGGAGCAGTGTTTCAAAATGGTTGCCTACGCCACGGGCTAGGTATTCGGTACAAAAAAGAGGTCGATTGTATTTTTTCAATTCACTGATTTTTTCTGCTACTTTTTCTAGGCTACCATCATAGGCATGAAAAGAAATAACATCTGAATGTTCAATCATGAATTGATCGATGGCAGATAGTTTTTCAAAAGTTCCCCATTGTGCGCTATTTCCTTTCCAAAGACCGCTGGTAAGCGGTTGAGAGGGATTGACCTCTCTTGCCCAACCAAAAGCTTTTTTGAGCAACGCGAGAGAGTATACTTTCTTGTTACTCACTTCAAGCGCACCACGGCCTTTTCCTTTAGCCATATTATCAGGTTCATTATATAAGTCCCACATGATTACGCGATCATCATCGGCAAAAGCAGTAATGATGCCTTTGATATAAGTTTCTAATTCATCATGCCTATTTAGGTCACCCAGGATAGCAGCTCCAGGAGCTTGAACCCAACCTGAATTATGGAGGTGAGGTATAGGGACCGGTTGTTTTCCAAGTTTTGGTACAGGATGCCACACATCATCTAGCAAAACAAAAATAGTTTTGAGTTCATAGCGATCGGCAATACTCAAATAGCGATTCAATCGATCTATAAAGCCTTGGGCATCTTGCTCCCATAAAAGATTATGTAGATAGACGCGATGAACATTCATGCCTAAATCTGCAGACCATTTTAATTCTCTTTCGATGGTATTTTCATCAAAAGTTTCCGCTTGCCAAAATTCAAGTTGATTAATGGCGGTACTTGGATTGAAATTAGTGCCCACCCGCCATGGCTGTGCATCATACCAAATCCAGGCCTTGGCTACAGGCCATTGTTGCGCCCTCACACTAAAAAAAAGGAGTAGGAAGAGTCCAATAAATAAAGGTTTTATCAAGTATTGAGAGATCATGATTTTCTTAATCATCTCTAAGATAAATCATTTCCTAGATGAAATCAAGTATTGGAGAGGTCCAAATTATGTGAATCTCAGGTAAAGAAATAGCTGATTTCAGTTATTAATTAAGCTTTAGTTCATTAAACTCTTAATTTATAAAATGAAGGCAATTTTTTTTATTTAAAAGAATTATATTTTTTTTCTATTTAATAAATTAAATTTAATTTATTTTAATTTTCATTAATGACAATTCATTATTTAATCGACCCAGATGTGCAGCTTTAAGCCACACTTTTTAACCATTTCTTTTTATTTAACCTTATTGAATTTCGCTTGGAGTGAAACGCCCGATTCAGATATTGAAGCAGCATTTACAATGCAGATTACTGCGGAAGAAGTAACCAGTGGTGCAACTTCCAATGATAAGATATTGAATTTGACTTTTATCAGTAGTGCTCCAACCAAAGATTTTGCTCCTTCAGACGTCAAAGTATCCAATGGTAAAATTGGGGGAGCTAAAAGGGTAAATAGCACGACTTATACCGCCAAGTTCAAGGCTATTGAGGAGGGATTGACCAAAATCAGCATTCCAGCGGGAAAATTTACCAATGCCCAAGGAGATAAAAATAGTGCATCCTCAGAATTTATTTGGACTTATGATGCCACGCCCCCCCAAATGAGCATCGAGATAACACAGATCAATCAGCTGGTCAAGAGTATGAAGATTTTGATAAATAAAGAAGCAAAAGGTGATTCCGAAGTATTGCCTTCTGATGATGAAATATTAAGATTACAATTCACAAGTAGCGAAATAATTACAGGTTTTGTGGCATCAGATGTAGTTGCAAATGGAGGTTTACTGAGTGAATTCAAGGGGAGTGAAATGAGTTATTCGGCCATTTTCACCCCGTCAGAGCCTGGGCCGAAGGATTTCGAATTGGCTGCGGGTTCTTTTGTTGATGCCGCAGGGAATGGCAATGAGGTCATATCATTCAGCTCTACCTACATTCCCCCGATAGGTTCTGAGTATGGAGGAGGCGTAATTGCCTATGTATTTACCCCACATGATTCAGGATATGTAGCCGGAGAGGTGCATGGTTTGATTGCGGCAAAATCCGATCAAAGTTTACCGTCAGGTGCCCCTTGGTACAATGGAGTTTTCAATAAAACAGGAGCTACTGGAGCAGCCGTAGGTAAAGGTCGTGAAAATACTGAATTGATTGTGTTGAAACAAGGTAAAGCAACCAATGAATTCCTTTCTGCAGCCAGGTTGTGTGCAGACTATGTGGTAACTGAAGAGGCCGAGACGTTTGATGATTGGTTTTTACCAAGTAAGGCCGAGTTAAACAAGTTATACCTCAATAAAGAAATGATTGGGGGCTTTGAGGGTGATGGCTATTGGAGTTCTACCGAAGAAGATCAGCAGGGGGCTTGGAGACAAAGTTTTTACAATGGCTACCAAAATTATGGGAATAAGAGGAGTGAGGGGTCTGAGGGAGCTGCGAGTGGTTATTACGGAAGACATGTCCGAGCCATCAGGACTTTTTAGGTCATCAAATAGTCATCCAAATTAATTGAGAAGTCCTTATTCTTCAATAGATCTTCTTTTTTGAGTTCTTAATCAGATAAGATCGAGTCAGTTTGATTTAAGTAAATGGAGAGACTTGCGTAAAAGGTATCCATTTTAAGAGTGAAAACCTTTTCAAAAATGACTCATGCATTGAGCGGGCCAAGGTTAGGGATCTTATAAGTAAAGTTAAATATACCCATCTTGGGAACTACTGGACCCATCATCTCTGAATCATCGGGATCACAACAAAGGGTTAAAAAATATTAGGGAATACAATAGGTTTGAGATGAAGCAGTACTGAGATTTGTGCTCTATTATTTGAGTGACTAAAGCAGATATCATGTGCAAGTAATATGCTCAATCATTTTATAAACGTCTAGGCTAACTTTTTCTGATTAGAATAAATCAAACGATTTGAACAATTGAGCCCTCAATCAAAGGGGATTCTCTTCCCTATATATTCTGTTACTGCTCATCCATAAATAAATTTTATTTGCAGCCAGTCCGTAATGATAAAAAGTGATGTTTTATATTTGACTACTTATGCTACGCAATCATGTCTAATCTTCAGGAAAAAAAAGGAAAATTTGGGGTGACACCTGTTTTTTTAACGGCACTTTCTACCATTTTGGGTGCCGTCATGTTCTTGCGTTTCGGTTACGCCGTAGGTAATGTTGGATTTATAGGTACCGTTGGCATCATCATATTGGGCCACCTCATCACCATTCCCACGGCTATGGCTATAGCTGAAATAGCTACCAACCAAAAAGTGGAAGGAGGAGGAGAATACTATATTATTTCTCGCTCCTTTGGTATCAATATCGGTGCGGCCATTGGTTTGACTTTATATCTATCGCAAGCCATCAGTATCGCCTTTTATGCCATTGCCTTTTCAGAGGCTTTTGATGGAGTCATTGAATGGCTTAATGATACGTATCATATTTTTATTTGGGATAAAAGATTGATCAGTGCTCCATTGGTACTTGTACTGAGTGCAATCATGTTGAGTAAAGGGGCACAATTAGGTGTCAAAATTTTATATCCGGTAGTAGCAATTCTGGTAGTTTCCTTACTTTTTTTATTTTTGGGAGATACGGGTTATAGGTCTGGAAATGAGAATTTTGATTTTTTTAAAACCATTCAGAATCCAGATTCTTTTTTTATTGTTTTTGCCATTATTTTTCCTGCTTTTACAGGGATGACCGCCGGTGTCGGGCTGTCGGGAGATCTTAAGGATCCCAAAAAAGCCATTCCGTTAGGTTCATTGATGGCCACCTTTACGGGGATGTTGATCTATTTATTCATTGCTTATAAGTTGACCATATCGGCTTCTCCGGAAGATTTGGCAGCGGATCAACTGATCATGGGTAAGATTGCGTTATGGGGACCGATCATAGCCATTGGACTCGCTGCAGCAACATTTTCGAGTGCCTTAGGTTCAATTATGGTAGCTCCAAGAACCTTGCAAGCTTTGGCTTCAGATGGAATCATCCCAAACAAAGGGATCAACGCACTTTTATCAAAAGAAACTAAAAAAGGAGAGCCTTTCAACGCTACGGTAATTACGATCCTGATTGCCTTATTTTTTTTGTTGGTCGGGGACATTAATATGGTTGCTCAAATCATATCCATGTTTTTTATGGTTACCTATGGTGCGATTTGTTCCATTTCTTTTCTGCAGCATTTTGCGGCAGACCCTTCCTATCGTCCGGCCTTTAAGTCTCGCTGGTATGTTTCCTTATTAGGGGCAGTGCTTTGTTTTTACATGATGTTTAAAATGAATGCCATGTATGCATTTAGTGCCCTTTTGATCATGGTACTGATCTATGTGGGGATCACCTATTTCAGTCCCAATAAACAAGGGATGGTGAAGATATTTCAAGGAGTAATTTATCAATTAAGCCGTCAGCTCCAGGTTTTTTTACAAAAGGCCGATAAAGAGGATGTCAATACTTGGCGCCCCTCTCTAATTTGTATCTCAGATGATTCATTTAAGCGTACAGCGGCCTTTGAATTGATGCGATGGATATCGCATAGATATGGTTTTGGAACCTATCTTCACTATATCAAGGGTTACGTATCCCGTGAAACCAACAAACAGGCCCATGAGATGCTTGATAGGCTTATAGAAAAGGCAGAGATATCGAAAAGCAATATGTATTTGGATACGATTATCAGCCCATCCTATACTACAGCGATTGCCCAGTCCATTCAATTGCCCAGTGTATCAGGAAAAGAATCTAACATGTTCATGTTTGAATACTCCAAAACTTTGGGTCCTTGTACCGACCTCATTATGGACAATATGCCATTGGTCAGTGCTACCGATTTTGATATTTGTGTTTTGGCAAGTACTGAGAAAGGGTTTGGATATCACAATGAGATTCATATTTGGATTACCCAAGGAGATTTCGATAATGCATCACTGATGATACTTATGTCTTTTGTAATCATGGGCCATCGAGATTGGCAAGGGGCAGAGATAAAAATATTTGCGATACACCCAAAAGATGAACTAGCAGATCAACGGGAAAAGTTATTAGATCAAATAAAAGAAGGCAGGTTGCCTATTTCGCCTAATAATGTAGAGTTGATTGAGAAAGATCAAGAAACCAATAGTAGAGTCATTATAAATAAAAGGTCTGTAGGGGCTGATTTAACGATTATTGGATTTAATAGTGAGGCCGTTAAACAACTTAGAGCAGAAGTTTTTGAAGGATATCAAGATTTAGGAAATATTTTATTTGTCAACTCATCCAAAGAAAAAGAACTCTTGTAACTAGATGACTCAAAAGAATCCAATGATCTGCTGAATATTCACTTTTTATTTAAATTAAAACCTCTAAAAACATTAACTTCTATTTTTTTATAAAAAAGCACCCCCTATGAAATATTTTTATTTGATTACACTGATCCCAGTTTTATTGCTTAATGTCAATTGCTCAGACCTGGAAAAAAGTCAAGAGGTCGATTCGACGGCTCTAGCTAATCCTTTTTTTATCCAGGATAATCAACCTATTGATTTTGCATCGATCACAGCTAATCATGTGAGTGAGGCAGTAGTAATGACTGAAAAAATGACTAATGAAGCGCTTATCAAAATAATTACTATCAAAGAGAAAGACAGAAACTTTGAAAACACCATACGGGCTTATGATGCACTCTGGGCGAATTATTCAGCTATCGCCTCACCCATCTATTTAATGGCCTATACGCATCCAGATTCAGCCATTAGAAGTCAGGCCCAAGAAGCGAATACCGCACTCAGTCAATATGGCAATGAGATCAGTTTGAATGAGGACTTATACCAAGCCATTAAGTCTTATTCGGGTCAAGCTGAGGTTGATCAATTAAAGGATCATCAGAGGAAATTCTTAAATGAATCCATTATTGAGTTTGAGCGTAATGGTTTTGCCTTAGCTAAATCGAAGAGAGATCAGTTAAAAATAATCAAAGATGAATTAGCGGTTCTCAGTGATCAGTTTTCAGAGAACATTGCCGCTGAAGATGATTTTTTAGAAGTAGAGGCAGCTGATATGGAAGGCTTACCCGCTGATTATAAAGAAGCACACCAACTAGTGGAGGGCACTTATCAAATAGACTTGTCTTATCCTTCTTATGGGCCCTTTATGAAATACAGTAAGTCCGAAAGTGCGCGCAAAGCACTTTTTATAAAGTATCAAAACAGGGCAGCGCCTGAAAACCTTGAGGTATTACAGCGTTTGTTAGAAAAAAGGAGGGAGATGGCAAATTTACTCGGATTCGCCAGTTATTCCGCTTACCTCTTGGAAGATAGAATGGCCCAGAACCCAGAGACTGTTTGGGAATTTGAAGAAAATTTAAAGGAAGATCTACGTGCAAAAACGCAGTTGGATGTTGCTGAATTACAAGCGGCCAAAGAATTAAATGGTGGGGGTTTAGATAAGGTAAAACCATGGGAGCAAAGCTATTATTTCAATCTACTTCTCAAAGAAAAGTATGAACTTGATGCCGAGGAAGTGAAACAATATTTTGCCTTGGATGATGTGATTAAAGGACTTTTTGATCTTACCAAAACCCTATTTGATCTTGAATATAAAGAAATCTCGCAACCTAGCGTGTGGCAGGAGGATGTCCGGATGTTTGAGGTGTATCAAGATGAAAAGTTGAAAGGTGTTTTCTATCTGGATTTACATCCCAGAGCCAATAAGTACAATCATGCGGCTTGTTTTGGCATCATCAATGGGAGGTTAACCCCAAAAGGATATCAGATTCCCATGGCGAGTTTGGTTTGTAATTTTCCAGAGGCTACGAGTGAAAAACCTGCGCTCATGCCACATGGGGAAGTCGAGACGTTTTTTCATGAATTTGGACATGTATTGCACCAAATGTTGACCACTACAGAATTATATGCACAGTCAGGTACCAATGTCGCACGTGATTTTGTTGAAGCTCCTTCGCAGATTTTTGAAAATTGGGCTTGGAACTATGATGTTTTGAAAAGCTTCAGTAAACATTATGAGACAGGGGAAGTATTACCCAAGCCTTTATTTGATAAAATGCTCGCAGCCAAAAAAGTGGGCTCAGGTATGAGTGCTATGGGGCAAGTGTTTTATGGTACTTACGATTTAACGCTGCATGATCAATTTGATCCCAAATCAGGAAAAACAACTACAGATGTCTTGCGTAGCGTTCAAAATGAAGTGTTAACATATCCTTATGTAGAAGGTACTCACTTTCAAGCGGCCTTTGGACATTTGGACGGTTATGGATCCAGTTACTATGGTTATTTATGGTCTTTGGTGTATGCTCAAGATATGTTTTCAGTCTTTAATGAGTATGGAATTTTAGATAAAACGACAGGATTACGTTACAGAGATATTATTTTGGCGAGAGGGAGCTCCGAAAAAGCCATAGACTTGGTTAAGGAATTTTTGGGTAGAGCTCCTAACAATGAGGCGTTCTTGAAGGAGTTGGGATTAGAGTAGAATGAATAACTCCATTTTAAAAAGGCAATCAAAACCCCACTCTTGTAATACTACTTTTTTTTAGATAAAATATTTCATATATTAATGCTATTAAGGGCTACACAAAAGAGGTTTTATTGATCTACACAAGATAAGCCCGTGGTTCATGATATTCATTGATACGCTTCAAGCGGATAATCCGAGTTCATGGGGTTGAAGTATAAACCATTAAAAGACATTATTATGAAAAATTTTTTACTCCTCTCGCTCTTTTTTATTTTTTCAAATATTACCTATGCCCAAATTGATGTGGCTCCTGATAGAGCGCGTGGAGAAGGCCCTTTTAACCAGCTTATTATTAGAGGGGCTACCCTGATCAATGGTAACGGAGCACCCCCTACCGGACCGGTAGATGTAACCGTTGAGGACAATAAAATTGTCAGCATTCAAAATGTGGGTTATCCAGGTCTTGACATCAAAGAGGACAGAAGACCAAAATTAAAAAAAGGAGGTAAAGAAATAGATGCGCAGGGCATGTATTTACTACCCGGATTCATCGAAATGCATGGTCATATTTCATCGCAGAGATCTGGAAAGGCAGACTATGTTTATAAGTTATGGATGGCCCATGGCATTACCACGATTCGTGACCCTTCATGCGGTCAGGGTTTAGATTGGGTATTGTCCGAAAAAGAGCGAAGTATCAAAAATGAGATTACGGCACCAAGAATATTAGCTTATACAAGTTTTGGCCAAGGGGAAAAAAACGGAATTAATAGCCCTCAAGAAGCCATAGACTGGGTGAGAAATAATGCAGCCAAAGGTGCTGATGGGATCAAGTTTTTTGGTTCAAGACCTGATATATTCAAAGCAGCGTTGCAGGAGAATAAAAAACTTGGGTTGAGATCGGCTTGCCACCATGCACAAATGGATGTTGCGTTGATGAATGTTCTGGAAACGGCTCGAAATGGACTAACCACTATGGAGCATTGGTATGGGTTACCAGAGGCCCTTTTTGAAGACAGGACGGTTCAAAATTATCCATTGGATTATAATTACATGAATGAAGGAGCTCGATTTGAGGAGGCGGGAAAGTTGTGGCAGCAAGCTGCATTACCTCATTCAAAAAAATGGAATGAAGTTATGGATGAATTGCTCTCTTTAGATTTTACGATTGACGCTACTTTTGTGCCCTATAGTATTTTCAGAGATGTACAAAGAGGGAGTAGTTTGCCTTGGCATACAGACTATACGCGACCCGCACTCCTTGAATTTTTTCTACCCGCTAGGGATTCCCATGCGGCGGCTTATTATGATTGGGGAACGGAAAAAGAAACTCAATGGAAGGAAAATTATAGGCTTTGGATGGCATTTGTAAACGAATATAAAAACAGGGGAGGTAGGGTCACTGCCGGAGCAGATTCAGGCTATATGTATAATTTATATGGTTTTGGTTATATCCAAGAATTGGAGTTGTTGAGAGAAGCTGGATTTCATCCGATGGAGGTCATTCAGTCGGCTACTTTAAACGCAGCAGAGGCCATTGGAATGGATGACCAGATAGGCACCATCGAGGTAGGAAAATTGGCAGATATGATTTTAATGGATCAAAACCCATTAAAAAACCTCAAGTATTTATATGGAACCGGAGATATTAAGCTGAATGAGACTAATGAGGTAGTCCGTGTCGGAGGAGTTAATTATACCATTAAGGATGGAATCATATATGATGCGAGACAACTACTTGAAGATGTGAAGAAAATCGTGGATGAAGAAAAGGAAGCAACGCCGAATTGGGAAAGATTAATGATTCAATCTATTGATCGTTAACCAAGGCTTCTCGAAAAGTAAAAGGGCATCGCGTCTTTAACAGCATCCAGAATCTGGGGTACAATTATTTTGAGAATTACCGAGTTGAGAAATTCTAATTTTAGGTTTTGAGACAGGAAGACCACATTTTTTTGGATCTAGACAATCTGTTAATTTGTTGGTGAGCAAAAATTGTTGGCCATTAAAGGACAATCCATATTTCCCAATGGTATCACCTTGATATTCTACCTCGATATTTAAGTTTTCTATACCCAGTTTATTTTCGGCAAGGGTGATGATTTCTAATAAGTCTTTAGGGGATAGTCTATGCTGATAGTCATCGGCTTCCCACAATTGAAAATTGACGGTATCTTCTTTTCTTACCTTACCACCACAATCTATAAAATGCTTGCTGAACTTTCCTATTTCAGTGATATGGAAGTGGCTAGGTATAGATGCACCGTTGGGCAATTGAAAATCAATTTTATCAATGGTCAAGAGGGATTCTTTTATTTCTGATAGTTTCATAGGGAGTTTCTGATTTTTTAAAACAAAGTGGCATCAATTTTTTATAATTAATTTTTGCTCAATAAGGTATTTTTAATTTAATACCAGCAAACAGCCATAAACCAGGCATTTCTACGAGGTTAGATTCATAATAACTTTCATTGAACAAGTTATTGATGGTGAGGTAAAAGCTATATTTTTCTGCTTCCCAAAATAACTTTGTATCTATCACAAAATAATTGGCCATTGAAGCTCTGTCCAAATACCTTAAGCGCAGGTTATGATGCAATTGACCAACAATTCTATGCTGAATGTTGACTGTTAGTTGATGATTTAGATTCTCAAGGACATATCTGGAAATGATGTTTGAATATTGGGGTATTTCTGCGTCAATATAGGTGTAACCGATCTGAATATTTTCTAAAATTTCGTTAGATCCTAACAATGCTTGACCACTGAGATTTATATTAAAATCTAAGCCACGGATGGTTAAATCATTCAAATTTTGAGGTTGCCATTTTGAAGTATCCGCCGCTTCTGAATCCTTGATCCAATCGATTAAATTACTACTTTTTCGAGAAAACCAACTGATATTTGTATTCCAATGGCTGTGTGTGTATTTGGCTCCAACCTCATATGAAAGAGCAGATTCTGGGATTAAATTTTCATTACCAATATTGGCGGCACCTACATAATAAAGGTCAGTATAAGTGGGTATTCGCCAAGTATAACCCATGTTTGTGAAGAGCTTGATGCCGGATTTTAGTGCGTACCCTACATCAATTCCAGGAAAGAAATGTGACCCAAAATCACTATAATGACTCAACGCTACGCCAGGGGTAATGTCTAGCTTCTTATTTAATAAATATGCACGGTGTTCCAAAAAAAGGCTAGAGATTTGTCTAGAACGATTTCCAAGATTATTACTGTTTAGACTGACCTTGCTCAGGGAACCTCCGATACCTGTAGCACCCCATTTGCTATAATAATCTCCATGACTTTCCAAACTGACTACTTGACTGGTGTGCAAATTGCGATAATAGTCTGGATCTTCCCTAATGAGGAGGTATTCATCTTGGTTTCTTCGCCAATTCAACCTGGTTTTTATTGTGAAATTAGCTGATGACTTTTGATGCCCGATGTTCATTAAACTGGTTTGTATTTCTTCATACTGGTTGGCAAAGAAATCGGAATCATTGCCGTAAAATCGATTGGCACCAAATTTCCGATCCGAAAAAGACCCAAGCACGCTTATGCTTTGACTTTCGTCTAGCGCGTAACTACCTTGGTAAAAATAATTGGTTACATCATAATCGGTGTTGAAGCGGTAGCCATCCGATAGTTGTTTCCCCAATGATAAATAATGTTGGTATTTTCCTTTTTGATGTGCAATGGCGGCATGGCCACCCCAAAGGGCATTCATTCCATTTCTGAGGGATAATTTCAGATAAGGCGTATTAGGTGTTTTGGTCACAATATTGATGGCTCCTGTAAAGGCGTTGGCCCCAAAAACCCGTGCTGCAGGACCTTTGAGTATTTCAATCCTTTCAATATTGTCAAGGCCCAAGGGTAGATTTAAGGCATGATGCCCTGTTTGGGGATCAGCCATTTTAATCCCGTTAATCAAGATGAGGATTTGATCAAAAGTACCTCCGCGTAGGCTTACATCTGCTTGTATGCCATGCGCTCCTCTTTGACGTATATCAAGTCCGGCTACTGATTGCAATAATTCGGCAACACTTTGGGCTGCCGAATTTTCGATTTGTTGATTTGAAATGACATGAATGTTTCTTGAAGTTTGTGAAACAGGGAGTTGAAGTCTATTTTCTTGAATGATGACATCTTCGAACATCGGGACTTGTGAAGGGGGTACCGAGAGATCTTCTTTTTTGTATAAGATCACATTGATGGTTGAACTGATGCCCCTATTTATTTCCTTAGAGACAAATCCATCGGCGCTGAAAATCAAATTATCCGAAGTTTCTGGTATTGTGATTTCGTAGTTGCCCTTGCTATTAGTGAGTGTCTTAAACTGAGTGTCTTTGATTAAAATAGTAACCGAAGTGATGGCATTTCCATGATCATCAACTACTTTCCCTACCACTTTGGAGCCTTGTGCAAATGCGTGTGCGGAAGTCATTAATGCAAACAGAAACAAAATCCAATGATGATTTTGGACATTATTTTTTGATAAAGCAGAGATCAGTTTAGGCGCTTTTATGGGCATAAAATAGGTTGCTAAATGTGAGTGAGAGATCTGGAAAATAACATCAAAGAAGAAAATTTATAAAAAACCTAGGACGTAATAATTTTTTTTATTCTCCATGTGTAGAGGAGGTACGCTATTAATGGTTTCATTAAATAATATTAATTGTTTTATTAATCCCGTTAAATTACTTTAAAAGGCAAGTTACATTTAAATAAGACATCTAAGGTTTTTTTTTTACTCGCGAATTATCAGAAGACCTTTTTATTAAAAAGCAGGGTATATTAACCTCATTTTGGAAACGAGGGGTGTGATTTATTTTTTTTTCCCCCAAAGAACTATATAATAACATTCTTCTTTTTTAAGATTGAAAGTTACGAACCAGGCATATAGACTTTCGAGCTCCCCTTTTTTAGTGAATTTTAATATTTTGACAAATCGGGAGACTGTTCAGGAGGGTCATCCATAGGAGAATTGATAAATCGAAATGGAGCCAGATTTTTATATAGAACTGACGTTGTTAGATAAAAGCATTTTGATGATTCTAATGTATGAGATCTCTATTTTATGTAAAAAGGAGGGGTTACCTTTTACAATAAGGGGGTATCAAACGTATTAATCCTTCATGATAATCGATTTAAATGGACACGCATTTCTATTTAAAAAAGAGAGTATTCATTAAAAAATCGATACTTTTGGGGTTAATAGCAAATTTAAAAACGCAACTAAACTATAAAAAATGAAAAAAATCAAAGACATATTGTTGATCAGCGCTCTGCTGTCCATGACTATGTTTATGTCATGTACAGAGGATGATGATCTTGAGGACATCGACAATGGAGGTGTTGTCAATGACAGTACTGACGTTGCCAACGACAGCACCGATGTTGATCTCGTGACTTCTAGTTTTATGACGCTTGGACAAGATACTATTCTATTGGGTCTGGGTGCTCTAGAATATTATGGGATCGAGTATGAAGGTGCGATACCGTTTTTGGGCTATGCAAATGATATTGGAGAGCGATGCTTTGACTTACCTTACAATACAGATATTATGCTGCAGGGAGGTAGTTATTCGGTAGCTCAACTCAATGCCTTTATGGAGGCAGAGAGCCAAGAGGAGTTTGATGCATTGGCATCTGAATACGGCGCAGGAAAGGTAGTAGGGATTTATTCTTGGTTGGATCATGATGATGAGGAGCTAACCAGTGGTGAGTATGTTGATGGTTTGCAGTTTTTTAATGATCATTTCCCCAATTATCCAATGGCTTCTTTTGAGGAGTTAGGTGAATTCATGCAAGGCAAGTATGAGGAAACTTATGGATCTGCTTGTATGGAGTGTGGGGAAGCATACCAAAACGCATGTGCTGGAGATGAAATGACTTTTGATATTTGGGATGAAGAGACACAAGATTACGTGGAGATCACTGAAGTCATGACTGGAGAAAGACTTTATGAGACTTATTTGTATTCTAATAATTGTCGACTCACTGGTGTAGATCGAACATGGATGGATGAGGTATGTAGTATGGAGGATTTATCTTTTGGCAATTTGATTAATGAGTTTGAGATAGGTATGATTTCTGCTGACGAAAACGGAGCAGTTACCGATCAATTTTATGAGGTTTCCAATGTCACTTTAGATTTTGAAATCCTTGGTGATGGCGTGTATTCCATAAATGCTAGCGGAGATGCAATGATGTATGATGGGGAGAGTGAAGAGACGATCTCGGATCCCATACCGTTTACAATTACATACACGGGTATTT